>JBIKSY010000297.1:0-4655 GCA_044348365.1 Chthoniobacteraceae bacterium | reverse complement strand
GACAGGAGAAATCCGGTTGCCTCCGACTTCATTTTCCTTCGTCCTCTCTCCATGAACCCGTCCGCGCGTTTCAGCATTTCCCTCCTCTTTTTCATCCAGTTTTTCATCTGGGGCACCTGGGGGGTTTCGATGGGAACGTGGATGAGCACGCTCGGGTTTAACCCGGTTGACATCGGGAAGGCCTTTGGCGCCACCTCGATCGCCGCAATGATCTCCCCTTTCATCGTCGGGATGATCGCTGACCGTTATTTTTCGGCGCAGCGGGTGCTTGGAACGCTGCACATCTTGGGCGGGCTGCTCTTGTATCGCGCTTCCCTCGCGACGAGCTTCTCGGAGTTTTATCCGCTGCTGGTGGGGCACACGCTCTGTTACATGCCCACGCTGGCCTTGGCCAACTCGGTGGCCTTTTCGCAGATGCAGGACGCGGCCAAAAGTTTTGGGAGTATCCGGGTCATGGGCACCTTCGGCTGGATTGCGGCGGGGATGCTGATTGGGAAGTTGAATCTGGGCGCTCTGGCCGTGCAGTTTCAGATCGGGGCGGCTGTTTCGCTACTGCTGGGGATTTACTGCCTGGTGGCGCTTCCGGACGTGCCGCCCAAGGCCAAGGGGCAGCCCGCCAGTATCGGGTCCGTCCTTGGCCTCGATGCGCTGGTTCTGCTGAAGGACCGGTCTTTTGCGGTGTTCGCTCTGGGTTCCTTCCTGATCTGTATACCGCTCGCCTTTTACTATTCTGGCACTGAGCGGTTTTTGACCCAGATCGGGGTGGCGGAGGCGCCCGCCAAGATGACCTTCGGGCAGATGAGCGAAGTGCTTTTCATGCTCGTGTTTCCGCTGATGTTCGCGCGGCTTGGCGTTAAAAAAATGCTGCTTCTAGGCATGGCCTGCTGGGCCGCCCGGTACGTGTGTTTCGCCTACGGGAATTCCGAGTCCGGCATGGGGCTGCTGCTGCTGGGGATTCTGCTCCACGGCCCGTGCTTCGACTTCTTCTTTGTCACCGGCCAGGTGTACGTAGACCAGTGCGCGCCCGAGCGTATGCGTTCAGCAGCCCAGTGCTTCATTGCTTTCCTTACCTACGGGGCGGGGATGCTGGTGGGTTCCATTCTGCAGGGGTACGTCATTCAGGCCTATTCCGCGGGGGACAAGGTGGATTGGGCCCCGACCTGGCTGATACCCGCCGCCGGTTCCTTCGGTGTCCTTTTGTTATTTCTTGCGCTTTTTCGGGAGCCCAAGCGGACGGTCCAGCCTGTGTAAGGTCGCTGTAAAGGGGCGCGCGGGCGTTTTCTTTGTGTTTTGGCGCCGACATCGAGCGGATTTAGGTTAATCCTAACGCATTGATGAATTCGGCTTCTGAAAAAACACTTCCGCGGATGCCGGGGAGCGTGCCGGTGATGGTGCTCGGTGGGGCGGCCCTTCTGCCCCATAACTGCCTTCCCCTCTATATATTTGAACCCCGTTATCGGGCGATGCTCGAGCGGGCGCTTGCAACCGACCGGTTGCTTGCCATCGCAACGCCGCGGGACCGGGAGGGCACGCAGGTCCTGGAGGTGGGGTGCGTCGGACTGATCCGGGCGTGTGTGCGGAATCCGGATGGGACTGCCCATTTGATTTTGGAAGGGCTTTGTCGGGTGCGTTTCATCGGGTGGCCCCAGTTGGAACCCTTCCGGCAGGCGGAGGTGGAGTCCTTCCCTGTAGGCGTCACAGGAAGCCTGCCTGAGGAGGAGCGGCGACTGGCGTTTTTGCGTGCGGCGTTGCGGCGGTTCGAGCCCAAATTGACCTCGGAGTTACGCGAAAGAATGGGGCAGATCAACCAGCCCGAGGTGCTGTTGGATGTCGCTGCGGGGGTGCTTTTGAGGGACGAGTCGCAACGGCAGTCCATTTTGGAGGAGGCTGACGGCGTGTTGCGCCAGCGCTTGTTGCTGCGGTTGCTTGAGGAGGCTGAGCCCTCCTGATAGGCGCCTTGGAATGCCGGGCAAGGCCAACTCGCGCGCGCTGTTTTGCTGCTTTATGCCGACGATCGCCGTACTGGGAACCTTTGACACCAAGGGGCAGGAGCATGCCTTTGTGGCGGAGTTGCTGCGTTGCAGGGGCTTTGGGACGCTGCTGGTGGACGTGGGGTGTCTGGACACGCCCTTGTTGCCACCGGATGTGACGGCTGCTGAGGTGGCTGCCGCTTGCGGAGAGGACTGGCGGACGGTGTTTGCCCGGAGGGACCGGGGGGAGTGTGTGGCGCTCATGGCGCGGGCCGCACCCGTTTTTCTGGCCGGGGCCGTCGCCGCGGGCCGCATTCAGGGTGTGATTTCCTTGGGCGGTGGGGGCGGAACCGCCATAGCAACCGCTGCGATGCGGGCGTTGCCCGTGGGGTTTCCCAAGGTGATGGTTACCACCTTGGCCAGCGGGGACACCGCCCCCTATGTGGGAACCAAGGATGTTGTGCTTTTTCCGGCGGTGGTTGATGTTTCCGGCCTCAACCGGGTGTCTCGGGTGATTTTTGAAAATGCCGCCGGTGCGATTGCCGGCATGGTGGAGGCTGCCGAGGCGCGCAAACGCGACCCCGGAGAGGAACGGCCGCTGGTGGTGGCGAGCATGTTTGGGAACACAACGGTGTGTGTGAACAAGGCCAAGGAACATTTGGAGAGCGCCGGCTTTGAGGTATTGGTTTTTCACGCCACGGGCACGGGAGGGCGCGCCATGGAAAACCTGATTGAAACGGGGCTGGTTTCCGGCGTGCTCGACGTCACCACCACCGAGTGGGCGGACGAGCTGGCGGGGGGGATTCTGAGCGCGGGCCCGGGCCGACTTGAGGCAGCGGGACGCCAGGGGGTGCCGACCATCGTGACGCCCGGCTGTCTGGACATGGTCAACTTCGGCGAGCCCAAGTCGGTGCCGGCAAAATACGCTAAGCGGCAGTTTTACTTCCACAACCCGCAGGTGACGCTCATGCGGACGACTCCCTCGGAGTGTGCAAAGTTGGGCGGCATCCTTGCCGCCAAGGTGAATGCCTACAAGGGGCCGGTGAGCGTCTTACTGCCCCTGCGGGCGGTGAGCATCATCAGCGCCAAGGGCCAGCCCTTCCACGATCCCGAGGCCGACGCCGCCCTTTTTGACGCGCTCCGGGCCGAGTTGGACAAGCGGATCCCTCTGATTGAGCTGGACGTGGTTGTGAACGAACCGCTCTTTGCGGAGGCCTGTGCCAAGGAGTTGTTGCGTCTCATGCAGCCGCCGTCCTAAGTACCTCTGTACTCTGCAGGGTTCCGTTTCCCGGTACTTCCGATTGTTCCTCCCTTTCATGAAAACCATCGCCCTGCTGAGCGCCTCCGCCGTCGGGGGCCTGTGTCTGGGGCTGGTGCTCGAGTCAGGCGGGCGTGCCGTGGAGCGCTCCGCTTCGGGGGGGGCGGCTTTTGGGCTGCCAGCGGCGAACCCAGCCGGGGAAGCGCCCGTGGCAACTGCCCTGCCGGGACAGGCGGAGGCCGAGACTTTCTCGAGTCTGCCCCTCGAGCGTCAGCAGGAGACTCTGCAACGTTGGGTCTCCAAGCGGGCCAGCCTGCGCGGCACCGGCGACGAGTTGATGATGTTGCGTGCGGTCAAGACGCTCTCTTACGAGCAGGCTGTGGCGCTGCTGGAGGGCTTCGCTTCGGCAACGGCGGGCAAGGGGGATTCGGTGGACTTTGTACGGGTGGCCCTCAAGGAAAGGCTCGCTGCTTTGGACCCGAAGCTTGCGCTGGAGCAGGGGAGGCAAAGGGGGGACTCGCAGCTGCGCTCCGCCGCGGTGGTCGCGCTCATGCAGAAAAACGCGGCGGAAGGGCTGCGCGCGGTGGGACAGCTTTCCGAAAAGGAGCGGGAAGGGGTTTGGGATCTGGCGCGGGCCTCTACCAAGCCGGGCGGTTCCATCCAGGAGCTGACGGCCCTGCTCAAGGAGATGCCTGAGCTCGCAAAGGTTAGTGCCTTTTCGCTGGGGATGGAGGGAAGCCTTGAGTTTATGGCCGCCCGAAGAATGGCTGTGGATCCGGCAGGGGGACTTGGAGAACTGCGCCAGATCGCGGCCGAATTGCTGGCAGCGAAGGGACTAGGTAACACGGGCCCGTCCGAACAACAGCAGCAGATCCACCTCATCATGGGGATGATGATGGAACTCCGTTCACTCTCTCCCGAGGCGGCTCGCACCGTGTTTGACGCTCTGAGTGAGGCGGAAAAAAGTAACTTTGTGGTTTCGATGGAGGCGGCGGCTCGATTGAAGGAGACGGGCGTCGATGCTGCGATTCGGTTTGCAGAATCGCAGACCAATGCAGACTTTGTGAAGGAAGCGGCACGTGGAGTCTGGCAGGCACTGGCCCAGCAGGACCGTACTTCGGCGCTCCAATGGATTGACTCACTCCCAGAGGGGCCATTTCGCGAAGGAGTGTTTTCTTCTGTAATGCGGGATGCGTTGATGCGTACTCGGACTTCCAGGAATGCGCTGGATGCGTTTCAAGCGGGTGCCGAGTTGCTCTCAAAGAAGACGCAGTTGGATTATTATTCGTTTTTGGTCTCCCAGAACCCGCTTGCTCCCAGCGAAGTGATTGCCAGTCTGCCGCTCTCGGACGCCGATAAACAGGAACTGCGCCGGAGGGCCGCTCCGGTCAAGGTGAAGTAGCGGGCGTTTATTCTGTTTCGCCTTT
>JBIKSY010000078.1:0-15304 GCA_044348365.1 Chthoniobacteraceae bacterium | reverse complement strand
ACTGTACGGCCCTCCGGTTTCGGTGGCGCGCTCCACGGAGGGGCGCATCGTCGCGGGAGTCGAGGTGCTCAACACCAACGGGGACGTCACCAAGGTGGACACCTCCGCCCCGGCGGTCAACCGGCGCTCCATCTACCTGCAGCTGCGCCGCAAAATCCCGGTCACCGTGCTCGACACCTTTGACCTCCCCGTGATGGATCCCAACTGCGAGGTGCGCGCCAGTTCGACCGTCGCCCCGCAGGCGCTCTTTCTCATGAACGACGAGTTCATCGTGCGCACGGGCAAGGCCCTCGCAGGGCGCCTCCGCCGCGAACTGCCCGGAGACGTGCGCGCCCAGGTACGCCGCGCCTGGTTGCTCACCCAGGGCCGGGCGCCCGCTCCCGGCGAGGAGGACCGTTTCCTCGTGCTCCTCTCCGAACAGTCCGAACAACTCCGCGACTACCACGCCCAGCATCCCCCGGCAAAGGACGCCCCCCCAGCCGATCCGCCCCTCGATGCGTTCGGCTCGCTTTGCCAGGCGCTCCTCGCCTCCAACCGCTTCCTGCACCTCGAATAACCCGCCTCCGCCCCGCATGAGCCTCCCCTCCTCCCTTTGTTCGCGCCGCCATTTTTTGCACGGCGGCAGCTTCAGCCTCGGCGGCCTCGCGCTTGCCTCCCTGCTCCGCGAAGACGGCCTCCTCGCCGCGCCCGTAAAGCCCCTTCTTTCCGGCGACTCCTTTGACCTAAAGCCCAAGACCCCGCCCGCTCCGGCCAAGGCGCGGGCAATGATCTCGCTCTTTATGATGGGCGGTCCGTCCCAAATGGACCTCTTCGACCCGAAGCCCATCCTCAACAAGCTGCACGGCGAAAAATTTCCCGGCGAAGTGAAGTACGACAACGTCGCCCAGGCCTCGGCGAAGGTGTTCGGTTGTCCGTGGAACTTTGTGAAATCCGGCCAAAGCGGCATGGAACTGAGCGAGTTGCTCCCCAACCTCCAGCAGGTCGCCGACGACATCACCCTCATCCGGTCCATGAAGTCCGGCGTGAGCAACCACCTGCAGGGCATGCTCGCCATGCTCACCGGCCGCGGCACCGTGGGCCGCCCCAGCCTCGGCGCGTGGGTCGCCTACGCCCTGGGCAGCGAGACCCGGGACCTGCCCGCCTTCGTTGTGCTGGCGCACCCCTCGGGTCTGCCCACCTTCCAGCACCAGCACTGGAGCAACGGCTGGCTGCCCTCCCTCTACCAAGGCACCCTGGTGCAGGCCAGGTCCCCCTACATCCTCAACCTGGATGCGCCCGCCGCCCTCGCCGGTCGCTCCCAAGACCGCCAGATGGCGCTGCTCCGTTCGCTCAACGACGCCCATGCCGAAGAGCATCCCGGCGAACACGACCTGCGCGCCCGCATCGCCAGCTACGAGTTGGCGGGCCGCATGCAGTTTGCGGCCAAGGAGGCCCTCGACATTTCCAACGAACCCAAGCACATCCTCGCCCTCTACGGCGTGGACAACCCCGTCACTGCCGACTACGGCCGCCGCTGCCTGATCGCGCGCCGCCTCGTGGAGCGGGGTGTGCGCTACGTGCAGGTGCTCAACAACGGCCAAAGCTGGGATCACCACGGCAGCCTGATCAAGAACCTGCCAGAACGCTGCGCCGAGACCGACCGCGGCAGCGCCGCACTGGTATTCGACCTCAAACAGCGCGGCCTGCTCGACTCCACGGTGGTCCACTGGGGCGGCGAAATGGGTCGCCTGCCGGTGCTCCAAAACGACGCGGGCCGCGACAAGTGGGGCCGGGACCACAACACGCACGGCTTCAGCCAGTGGGTGGCCGGGGGCGGCTTCAAACGGGGCTGCGTCTACGGCGAAACCGACGAGTTTGGCCACCACGCCATCAAGGACGTGGTCAACCACTACGACTGGCACGCCACGCTGCTGCACAACTTTGGCTTCAACCACGAAAAGCTCGGCTACCTCCGCAACGGTGCAAACATGACCCTCACCGATGCTCAGGGCGCCCGGGTGGTACAGGACATTCTGGCTTAACTGGTGCGAGCACAAGTCGCACGCGCCCGGGTGGGACGGGCGGGCCTTTTTGGGGCACACCGGTGACAGGCCTCGGAGGGCGCGCATGCCGACGGTTGTCATTCTGTGCCCCCACCGACCTGGGCGCCGATTCGTTTGGTGATGTGGGGGGAGATTCCGCAGTGAACCGGCGGCTCGCCTCACTTCCAGCCGAGCTTTTCCTTGAGAAATGTGAAGGAGCCCACCCCGTGGATGGTGTGGGGGCCATCGAAGTGCTCGATGGTGGTGCGCTCGGCGAGGCCGAGCTTGGCGTAGAGGCGGCGGACCTTGGCGTATTCGTAGTTCACCATCGCGTCGGTGCCGCAGCCGTCGTCGTGGCCACGCTCGACCATAAAGGGGCGCGGAGCGATGAGGGCGGACATCTCCCCGTAGTTGAAGGTGCGGGCCAGATTCCACTCCCAGATTTCGTATTCGTTGGCGTGCATGTAGCCTCCGATGGGGAGCTCGGTGCTCGCGCAATAACGGACCCATTCGTCAAAGTCGCCGCTGCAGATGCTCAGGCAGTAGTCGTTGAGCACGGCGGGGATGCGCATGGCCGATTTTCCGCCGTAGCTGAGACCGTAGAAGGCGATCTTGTCGGCCCGCGTGAAGGGCTGCGCCTTGAGCCACTCCAGGATCCGCTGGTGCTGGCCGTTGATGACGCTGTAAAGGGTGAGCCCAAGCGGGTTGAGCTTCCGCTGCAGCGTGCGGAAGGAGTCCTTGCCGCGGTAGGGATTGTGCGGGGCGAAGGTGACGAATCCCTCCTCCGCGAGGCGCAGGGCGAACGCCTTGTAGGCCGACCAAGCACGGGTGGTCTGGTCGTCGTTGAGTGTGTCCTCTGGCAGGCCTTCGAGCCCGTGCTGGCAGACGACCACGGGACGGCGTTCGCCCGGTTTGAGGTCCTTCGGCAGGCACAACCAGCCCCAGGCGAACACGTCCTGCCAGACGTCGAGCGTGACCTCGTGAATGGCGACCTTCTCCGTCTCGCGCACGAGTCGGCTCCTCGCATTTGCAGGTTGGTCCGGGTCGGGCAGGCGGCCGATGACTTCGTTCCAAAACCGGTCGCGCTCACTGGCGGTGTGGGCCTCGAAGGCGGCGAGCGGCTTGAGCGGCACCTGGTTCCAAAACCGGGCCTGTCGCTCCGCCTCGCAGGTCACGATGAGCCGCTGCGTAAAGCCCCCGAGTTCGCGCACCGTGCGCTCCTCGCGCGCGCCGTCCACGGGCAGCAACGGGGCGGCAGGTGTCGCGCGCAAGGAGGCCCTCACACCGTCCGCCAAGAAAGCGGGCAGGAGATGCCGCACGATGCGCTCCTCCGATCCGTCCGCCCCGATGGCCAGTATCCGGCCGCCCGGTGCAAGGACCTTGGCGCGCGCCACCTCGGCGTCGAAGGCGGATCGCTCCGGTGCGGCGAGACGCCCGGGAGCGGCAATGGCGCGTTCCCCTTGGGCACCGGTCATGGAAACCTTGTGCCCGGGATAGCGAGCATGCTGGAGCACAAGGGGACGCGGCGCGATGAGGACGGCAAGCTCGGCGTCGCCAAAGTCCCGCAACAAGCCAAACACATTGCGGTCGAGCGGCTCCTGCCAAACGCCCTCGCGCGGCGCAAAGTGGCCAGCGGAAAACACGCCGTCGATGCGTTCCTCCAACGCCCCGGCCTGCATCGCGAGCATCCCGCCCTCGCCGAATCCGGCCACAAGCACCGGGACCTGCTCCGGCTGCGCCTTGAACCAGTCCACCACGGCCAGCGCCTTCTGAACCTCGTAGCCGATGAGGTGTCGGCCAAGCAGGTAACTCTGGCGGTAAATCCACTCGCGGTGCGGCACATTGGTGCGGATACCAAGGTGGTCGGTTTTGCTGAATCGCGTGCCGCGGGTCACCATGGCGAGGATGACCACCTCGCAGCCCGAGGCTAGCCAGCGCGGCTCGACGAGCGTCTCAGGCGCCGTGTCTGCATCCGGAAGCAGCACGAGCCGCGCGTGCGGTCTGGCTTTCGGTTGGATAAGGATGCCCTCGCCGTGGACGCCTTCGAAGACGGGCCAGCGCACGCGGAAAACGCGGCACAGCTCCGTCTCGTGCAGCAAAGCGGGCGAGGCGGTGTCGCCCACGAGCTCCAGCGCCCTCAACGGCAGGCGCTCGTCCACCATGCCCAGAGCGGCCCTGAGCTTTTCCCGCGTCGGCTGGCGCGTGGTCTTTGACTGCCCGATGAGCCGCAGTGCCATCCTATCAATCCCCGCCACCATCGAGGCGGAAAAGTCGGGGTCGGCCGGCAGCGGTTGCGTCCCGGGCAGTGACTGCGCGAGGGCAGTGAAAGGCAGGAGCAGGGTAAGGATTGCGAGAGCGGACTTCATAGCGGGGGGGATGGAAAAGGATCTCAGCTCACGGCTCAGTTGCCGTGCAGGCACCGCCGGCGCGAAAGGCGCAGGTGACGTAGTCTAAGGGGGGCAGGAAGGCGGGGGAGGAAGTGGGCAGCGTGTGTAGGAGGGTTTCATGATTCCGTCATGCCGGCAACAGGCCTCCGTGAGCAATGAACGTCAAATTCAAGGCAAGCGACCACCAACAAGGAGGAAAGCAAAAAGAGCCGGCACCCAATTGTGAACGTAACCCGTGCACCCCATGTGTATGCCGGCCCTGGCGAGCCACGGAAATCCAGTTGAACAAGTCGTAACAAATGAAGATACGTGGTTGATGGGCTTATTTTTCAGAGGACTCTACCAGTGCCTTTGCGTCTTTGGTTTTGCTGTTGGCGCATACTCACTCACCATTCCTGCGAGCGAAGACACCACCTCGACCACGGACCTCCTCACCAAGACTGCGGGAGCCTCGTCGGTCCTTTCGGTTGACGCCTCCCGTACTTCGTTTCTGTATTTTGATCTGAGCGAGGTTCCTTCCGATGCGGTGCTTCGCTGGGCGAAACTGAGGTTGTACCTTCCCGTCGTTCGCTCAAGGGGGGCAGGCTTGGGCGTGCACCTGGTCACCAGCGAATGGAACGAGGCGCTGGCCTCAGCCCAACCACGGATTAACTCGGGGACGTTGGGAACCATTGGCCCCGAGAGGATCGCTTCCAAGAGGTTTGTCACCGTTGACGTGACCAGCACGGTGCAGAGCTGGATTAACGGACTAACACCCAACGAGGGGTTTGCAATCAAGCCACTGAGCGGCGGAACCGCAGGAGTCACCTCGCTACACCTCCCCTCAAAAGAGGGCATCTTTTTTGGCCTTCCCGCAGAGCTGGATTTGGATTTCAAACCGGACTTCGCCCAGTTGCCGGACGCGATTCAGCAGTATTTTAGCCCCGCAATTGCCTCCGGTCCAAACGTTTCCCTCTCCGAGCGCTTCATCAAAGCCGAGGTCTCTGGAGTGGGCCCGATGAACTACCAATGGTACAAAAACGGGGTCGCGGTGGCGGGAGGCACGGGTGCTACCCTTTCCCTGGTGGGGCTCACAACAGGCAGCTACACGCTGCGTGCCGGCAACAGTTTTGCGACGTTGGAAAGCGGCCCGGTGCAGTACACGGCCGCCTCGGCTGGTCCCTTTGTGTCAGTCCCAGCCGGAAGTTACGAGCGCGGGAACGTCATGAATGAAGACGACATCTACGACGCGCCGAAGCAGACGGTGACCCTGAGTCCATACTCCATGGCGGTGTATGATACCACGAAGGCTCAGTGGGATGAAGTACGCACCTGGGCAGCGAGCCGTGGGTACACCGATCTGAGCGCTGGCGAAGCAAAGGCGCCGAATCACCCGGTGGTGTCTGTCAACTGGTATGACGTCGTCAAATGGAGCAATGCGGCGAGCGAAAAGGACGGATTGACGCCCTGTTACACGCTCAACGGAGCGGTGTATCGGACCCAAGACTCCGACAACGTCAGCTGCAACTGGACGGCCAATGGATATCGGTTGCCGACAGAGGCGGAGTGGGAGATCGCAGCTCGGGGCGGTTTGAGTGGGAAACGTTTTCCGTGGGGAAACACCATCGCCCAGGATCAGGCGAACTACTCAGCATCTGAAAAGGACGCGTACGATCTGAGCGCTGCAGTGAACGACTCTCATCCGACCTACAAGACAGGAGACTGGCCTTTTACAAGTCCCGTCGGAAGCTTTGCTGCAAACGCTTATGGCTTTTACGACATGGCAGGCAACGTGTTCCAATGGTGCTGGGACTGGTCGGGGCCGCCCGCGGATGGGGTTGATCCTCGGGGGCCGTCCACCGGCTTTTTCCGCGTCTTACGGGGCGGTTCGTGGAGGAGGGTCGACAACGTTTTGGGTGGCGAGGGCGGCGCCGCCCGCGCGCGAACCGCACGACGCGGTGACGACAGCGCTTTCAGGGCGATGAACGATTACGGCTTCCGGTTGGTGAGGGGCCGGCCGTAAGTGGTGAGCGCTGGCGTGTATTCCCAGCGTCAACACTTGAGTTACTCCTCTGCTTGGGGCACGTTCCGCGCTTTCAGCGCTCACGACTCTGAAAGCAAACAACAGGAGCCCCTTCCTATGTCCGACCTTCTTGCCTCTCTCACCCACCTCGATCTCGCCGACCGTCCCGAGGAGACCGCTTTTCGCGCCCGGATGCTATCGCTGCTCGGCTCCACGGCCGAGTGTTTTGAGCGCTCCTGTTTTCCCGCTCACTTCACCGGCAGCGCTTTGGTTGTGGACGCGCACGGCGCCAGGGCGCTGCTGCATCACCACCGAAAGCTCGACAAGTGGCTTCCCTTCGGAGGCCACTGCGACGGCGATGAGAACGTGCTGCGTGTCGCCCAGCGTGAGGCCCTTGAAGAGTCGGGCATCGAAGGGCTGGTGCTGGCCTCTCCCCGCCCCTTCGACCTGGACATCCACACCATCCCCGCCCGGGGCGCAGAGCCGGAACACGAACACTTCGACGTGCGTTGGATGCTCATCGCCCCGGAAAACGCACAGTTCCGCCAAAGCGAGGAAAGCCTCGAGCTACGCTGGTTTACCCCCGAGGAAATGGCCGCACTGGCACTCACACCGGGCAACCGCCGGCTCCTTGCCAAGTGGCGCGCAATCCTCGCCCGGCGGACACACGCCGCCGGCACGTAAAACCAGGGCGGGACCGCGGCCGCCGCTTCGACCGCTTACCCGCCTCAGGCGAGCACTTCGCGAACCACGTTTCCCTTCACGTCGGTCAGGCGGTAGTCCCTGCCGCCGTGCCGGTACGTGAGCCGCTCGTGGTCCAGCCCCAGCAAGTGCAGCAGCGTTGCGTGCAGATCGTGGATGTGCACCTTTCCCTCCACCGCCTCGTAGCCCAGATCATCGGTGGCGCCGTGCACGAAGCCGCCGCGCACTCCTCCGCCCGCCAGCCACATTGAATACCCGAGGTTGTTGTGCCCTCGGCCGTCGGTGGTTGGATCGTCCGGGGTGCGCCCGAATTCACCGCCCCACACCACGAGGGTTTCCTCCAACATGCCGCGCTGTTGGAGGTCCTGAAGCAGCCCGGCCACGGGCCGGTCGATCTGGGCGCAGTTGCGTGCCATTCCCCCTGCCAGCCCCCCATGCAGGTCCCACTCCACATGAGTGATTTCGATGAAACGCACTCCCGCCTCAGCAAACCGGCGGGCCATCAAACACTGCTTTCCAAAACTTTCCGTCGGCGAACGATCCGCCCCGTACAGCGCCAGCGTCGCCTTGGATTCCCGCGTGAGATCCATCACCTCCGGCAGCTGGTCCTGCATCCGAAACGCAAGCTCATAGGACTCAATGAGTCCATCCACACGGGCGTCCTCCAGCGAGCCGGCCGCCCCACGGTTGAGCTCCTGCATCAAATCAATGCGGGCCCGCTGGGCGGCCCGCGAACGGTCCGCGTTGGAAAGGTCCCCCACGGCAAGGGGCGCTCCCGGTTGGTTTGCATTGCCCAGGGTCACCGCCGAACAGGAGGCGGGCAGAAAGGCGCTCGAGTAGTAGCGCGACCCGCCCAGAGCCGTGAGCGGGTTGATCGAAATAAAACCGGGCAAATTCGCGTTCTCAGTGCCGAGGCCGTACACGGTCCAGGCGCCAAAGGACGGACGTACGAATTGAAAACTGCCCGTGTGCATCTGCTCCAAGGCTTGGGCATGGTTTTCGTTGTCGGTGTGCATGCCGCGGAGCACGCACAGTTTGTCCGCCTGTTTGCCGATCTCCGGTAGCAAGTCCACCACGTCCAGTCCGCTGCGGCCGCACTGCCGGAATCCCCACCGCGACCCGAAAAGCTTAAGGTGCCCGCGTTTGCCGGTTTGCCCCTGCCGTTTGGTCAACTCCGGCTTGGGATCAAACGTCTCCATTTGCGAGGGCCCGCCACGCATGCACAGAAAAATGACCCGCTTCGCGCGCGGCGCAAAGTGAGGCAGCGGTTGCGACGTGGGAATGGTCGCTGCGAAGGCCCCCTCCCTGGAAGCCAGACCCGCCCATGCCAGGTATCCAAAACCAGCGGGCGCCGTGCGAAGCCATTGCCGGCGGGAAAAACTGAGGGATTGCGGGGTGTCCATAGTCTGCAAATTTCAACGAATCAACCTGTGTTCGACGGAAGCAAAAAGCATCTGGCAAAAATCCGCCCACCGCTCCTCCACTCCCTGCCCCTCCGTCGCATCCGACGCGCCCTCCGCACGTCCCACCAGCCAGCCTGCACCGGTCTGCCCCCCGACAAAACCCAGCACCCGCTCGACTTCGTGCGCACGGGGCGTGCGGCCCAGCACCGTCCGGAAGAGCCATGTCACGCGGCCCGCGGCCCCCACGCTCCGGTCCCCTTCCCCGGCCGAACGCCGCGCGGTGGCCACCGCCATCTCCGTCACCCGCGGATTGTTCATCAAATACAGCGCCTGGGTGGGTAGGATGCTGGCATTCCGCTCCGCCACGGGACGGTCGGGGGACGCAAATTCAAAAAGCTCGAGCCCCTCGGGAAGCACGCCCCGAATCACGGGCAGGTATACGGCCCGGTGCGTGGAGACCAGATTTGCCTTGGTCACAAAAGGTTTGAACGAAAAGAGCTCGGCATCGCGGTAGGCATGAAACGCCGCAAAGAAGGGCTCCTTCGGCCGGTTCCGGTCGAGCCATCCGGCAGCGGCAAGCATGCTGTCGTGGATGACCTCGGCGTCCGCCGCCCGGGGACGCATCCGCGCCACCCACCGGTTATCGGGATCCCGCTGACGGCTTCCAGCCGTGCCCACCGAATCCATCCGGTACGCCCGGGAAAGCACCAGCGAACGGACCAGCCATTTGGTGGACCAGCCGTGCTCCATGAACTCCACCGCCAGGTGATCCAGCAGTTCGGGATGGGAGGGAGCGGCGCCAGTCACTCCGAAGTCATCCGGGGTGGTCACCAAGCCCCGGCCAAAAAGGTGACTCCAAACCCGGTTGACGTAAACGCGCGCCGTGAGCGGGTTGTCGCGGTGCGTCAACCATTCGGCCAGTTCCAACCGACCGCTGCCGCCGGGCCCGGGGGCGGAAACCCGCGGCGCGTCAAGGACCCGCAGAAACCCCCGCGGCACCTTGTCGCCAAGCAAGGCGGTCTCCCCACGAATGTGAATGCGGCAGTCCTCGGGCTGCTCCCGCTCCGTCGCCCCCATGGCCCAGCCCGGCATGGGCGGGGCGGAATCCTGCAGCTCTGCCACGCTCTTTTCGAGAACCCCCACCTTTGCGTGCCACTCGTCAATCTCCCGGTTCAACGCCTCCAACTCGCACTCCGCCTGGGTCCTTTCATCCCCGGCCGCGGCCTCCAGTTTGCGTTTTGCGTCGGGGACGCGCCGCTGCACCCGGTACCGGTCCGAGCGGGCCGTATGCATCGCAAGCGTCTCCTCGTCCAGCCGGCGCAGATAGGCAAGGCCCTGGGCCCCCCTCCCTGCCGCCTCCGCCCCGACCGCGTGCAGCTCAGTGTGATGGAACGCCGTGGCCTTGATCCCGCGCGGCCCGTACCCGTACAGCAGCGCCGTGCTGCGCAACACCCCGGCGAGGGCGTAGTAATCCGCGGTCGGAATCGCCTCAAACTTGTGGTCGTGACACCGTGCACACGCGACGGACAGCCCAAGCACCCCCCTCCCCAGCACCTCGATCTGCTCGTCGATGACGTCCATCCGGAACACCTCCGGTTTGGTTTCCTCATAGGCCTTGGAACCCAGGGCGAGAAAGCCCGTCGCCACCCGCAGCGCATCCCGGCGGTTTGGTTGTGCACCCGCCAGCAAATCGCCGGCAACCTGTTCCCGCAAAAAGACATCAAAAGGCATGTCGGAGGCAAAGGCATCAAACACATAGTCGCGGTAGCGCCAGGCGTGGTGAAAAATCACGTTCCGGTCCTTGCCGTTGCTCTCGGCATAACGGGCAACGTCCAGCCAGTGCCGCCCCCACCGCTCCCCAAACGCGTCACTCCTCAAAAGACGATCCACCTCAGCCTCCAGATCCTCCAGCCGGAAAGAGGCCACCGCCTCGGCGGCCGGAGGCAGGCCGGTCACATCGAGGAAAACCCTCCGCAAAACAACTTCCGCGGGCGCCTCCGCCGCGGGCTTCAGGCCCTCCCGTTCCATCGTAGCGAGGAGAAACCGGTCGACATCCGAGAGCGCCCAGGCGGCATCCGCCACCGCAGGCACAGCCGGACGCAACGGTGGCCGCATGGACCAGAACGCCCGCCCCTGCTCGAGCGACAGGCCACGCTTCCTCGCGGGCACGCCTGCCACAGGTTCCCGCGGGTCCACCGCCCCATCCGCAATCCAGCGCGCAAAATCATCTAGCACGGACTTGGGCAGCTTCTCCTCTTTCGGCGGCATGGCGATGTCCTTGCTTTCGTGCTGCATCGCACGCAGCAGCAAACTCTCCGCGGGTTTTCCCGCAACCACCGCCGGACCGCTGTCGCCCCCTTCCAGCAGCCCCTTTCTCGAATCCGCAAAAAACCCCGCCTTGAGCTTCCCCTTTTGCTGCGCATCCGCCGAATGACAGCCTTCACAACGCTCCACCAGAACGGGACGAATCCGGGATTCAAAAAAACGCACCCTTTCCGCGTTGTCCACCTCAGACGCGCGCAAGCAGGCCATTCCGAAGGCGGCGTAAACCGCAAACAGAACAGCAAATCGCAGAGCGCAATTCAGGTTGAGAATCACAACGGGGGTGGTTGGACCGGAATCTGGGGACCTGAGGAAGCCGGAAGCGCACACTCCCAGGGAAGCGGACCGCAGGTCCTTATACAGAAAAAGGTGCGTTCTTCCGCAGCTTGCCGCAACGCTTTTATGCTCGGCTCACAGGGGCACCGGAAAAAAGTGCCGAGGAGAAGTCGCAGCATTACACCGGCCCCCGAGTTTTCTTGGACTGCTGCAGGCGGAGGGTGCTTGCCCAGAAACGGGGTCTTTTTCCGCGGCCGCAACACGACCGGCGGACGGGCGCCGTAAAGACTTTCAAAAATAATCCCTTACCATCTAATGCTCCGAAATGATGGATCCGCCAAACCCGGCCGGCGCACGAAACACCCGGTCACTTCCGTGGAGACGGGTGCTACTGCCATTGTTGGCGGCAGTGCCCACCGCTTGGTTCAGTATGATGATGCTGACCTTCTCCATTGATAGCGGGGAGGTTGAGGCGCCAACCGAGCTGCTTTTCGGGATGGGGTTTGTGCTTGTTCCTGTGAGCGTTGTTTTGGCCTTTGTCTTCAAATGGACGAACCAGGTGACAGCCGCCCTGCTCTGTGCCCGCATCCCTTTCTGGTGGCCGATTCTCGTTCTCATCGCGCGTGGAATTGGAATGTACCATCAGGAGGACGTCGCGGCGGTCTCTGCGGGCCAAAAAAGTGCTCACCCCGGGAGGACCTCTCCGGGTGCAACTCCTTACCAAAAACCATCCGAACTCAGACAGCAGGTGATTCCATAGCCAGCCCTGCGTTGGCTTCCGGATTGCGCCCTCGCTAAATCCGGTGTCAGCCAAAAACCTTCGACAGCAACCGACGGGCAACAAGAGCGTGGCGATGAATCGCTATTAATACCGACCACGACATCAAGAATCTTCGGAGCGCAACCGCAAAGCTGCGGCAACTGAACCCCATCTGAATCCGTCACTCTCCCGAACCTGCGTTCTGCGACAGAGGCTTATCTCCCACGTCACAAACAAGAGGCCAGGCCTCACACCCACCGCTTCCCATGGATGCAATGCAGCCCCCCAACTCGTTCAACCCATTCGCATCTACTGACAAGGCGCAGGCATCCTTTCAGATTGGTCCCGCCCCTGCTTGGATCACTTCTCGCTCCATCCCCTGGCGCACCACCGGAAAACCCGAGGATCACGCTTTCGTCCTTCTTTCCGACTGCCAGCGCGCCCCGTTGGAGGCCATCCGCTATGAACGGGAAGTCCGCCGACTCGTCACCAAGGACGCGGTACAGCGCCTCTCTCAAGTTGAACTTCAGTGGGATCCGGAAACTGAGATCCTTAGACTTCACGAAGTCGCCTTATGGAGGGAAGGCGCTTCCCGTAGTTTCTGCGAGCGAGCCCGCGTTCTGCTTCGCCAGCGCGAAGGAAACCTCGAATCGCAAATCCTGCACGGCCGCATGAGCGCCATTCTGCTCCTCGACGACGTGCGCCCCGGAGACTCCATCGAAGTCGTCCACTCAATCCAAACCGTCCAGCGACACCCCGGAGAACGCTTTGACTTTTTCTTTCTGCTGGATCGGTCGACGCTTACCGGAAGCTGGAGCTTCAGCGTGCATCTTCCCGAAGGAGCGACTTGTCAGATCCACACCTCAATCAGCCCCCAAGTGTACGCTTCGGGAGGTCAGCTTGTGCGGGAATGGAGTGGCACCCAGCCGGAGAATAGGGAACCCGAACCACTCACCCCTCCGTGGCACAGTCCTCTTCCATTCGGCCATTGTAGCGCCTATCAAAACTGGGGAGAGGTGGCCGGCTTCCTTTGGCGGATCTGGTCCACTCTGGCGACCGACACCCCCGAGCTCCGAAGCCTCGCCCAACAGATCTCCAGCGCCCACGAAACCAGCGAAGCCAAGGCGCAGGCACTCGTCCGATGGGTTCAGGATGATGTCCGCTATCTCGGGCTCGAAATGGGACTCGGCGGCACGCTTCCCTCCGCCCCGACGGAGGTCGCCTCACGCCGCTATGGAGACTGCAAGGACAAGTCGCTCCTGCTGGTTGCCTTACTCGGA
Organism: Chthoniobacteraceae bacterium; assembly: GCA_044348365.1. GTDB lineage: Bacteria > Verrucomicrobiota > Verrucomicrobiia > Chthoniobacterales > Chthoniobacteraceae > Chth-196. Next base: position 2,151 of record JBIKSY010000078.1, on the reverse strand, counting down.
TGCGCCGGCATTCCGGCCGCCCCGGTCCTGGTCCACACGGCATTGCGGCACCAAACAGAGTCGCTGCTTCCGGGACTTTCGGGTTTTGACCATGCCATTGCCGTTCTTTGGCTGGACGGTTCCCCAATCTTCATCGACACCACGCTCTCCAATCAGGGAGGCGGGCTGCGGGACCGCTGCCTGCCACAGTACGGAAAGGGGCTGATTCTCTCCGAAGAGACCTCAGGGCTGACCGACATTCTTACGCCCATTCTCGAACGCTCTTCCTTGTCGTACACAGAGGATATCCATCTCCACTCGCGGGCGGGAATCTCGCAAGTCGACTGGCGTGTGGAAGCAGTTGGATGGGAGGCCGACATGCTCCGGGCGCGTCTCCAATCAGTTGGTCCAGATGCTTTTGCAAAAGTGGAAGCTCAGGACGCTCAAGAAATTCTACCCGACGCTCAGTCATTGGCCCCATGCAGAGTCAACGACCAACTGCACGAGAACCGGATCATTCTCACGGGCACTTTTGCTTTCGGCGACTGGGGAATGCAGATCCAAAAAGGGCTCCGCTCATTTCGCTGGCTCCCCCTCAGGATCCGCACCTTTTTGAGCGGTGCACCCATTTCCGTACAAAGCCGAAACGCTCCCCTTTACCTGCGTCATCCCGGCCTTTTTCGCCAAAGAATCCGCATCCACTATTCCGCCCACCTCCATCGCCAAGGAGTCCGTCAAAGCAGTGACAACAAGTGGTTTCGCGCACTCACGACTGTGTCCCGAATCAGCGCGGATGTGGTTCAGTTTGATTTCGCCTATCAATCGCTTCGAAACGAGGTGACTGCGGAGCAATATCCCGAATACGCCGAGGCATTCCGCAAATTTGTGGACTCGCAACTCGGTGTCCAACTCGTTCTTAGTTACTCTGCGGCCGAGCCCGCCCCGCTCCGCGGCGGACCTACCAACAAGGGAGCCGAGCCGACGTCCACATCCGATCCGCAAGCAGATATGGACCTCTTGGCTGCGACTAATGCCGCAAGCTGGTTCGACGGACCCGTTCCCCGCGCCGCGTGGAGTACCCGCCTCAGGCTGGCGATTTGCGCTCCGTTCAGCGGACCAACCGGTTTGCGACGAAAGGTGTACCTCGCTTTTCTAGCCATCCCGCTCCTCAACGGCCTTCTCAATCACCCCAACTCCAAACCGAACGAGCATTCAGCAGGCGGAAACAGCCGCCAGACTCCAGTGGCTCCGACTCCCCCACCTGCCCTGCTCCAAACGGCACAGTTGGACCTCGAATCAGGAAACCTCACTCACGCCGAAAACATCCTGCGTCCCCTTCTTGAAACGCGCATCGACGACACAGTTGCAGTCCGCATGCTGATGGAGGTGCTCATTCGCACTCAACGGCGCAGCGAGGCGGTTGCCATCGGAGAGCGCGCCCTCGAAAAGCATGCGCAAGACGCGCTCTTGTGGGACCAGCTTTCGGCGGCCTATGGCGGTCTTCAACTTTTTGACAAAGCTCACGCGGCCGCGACCAAAGCTATCGAACTGGATCCATCCGATCCCATACACGCGAGTTCGTTCGTGCTTTTACTGATCAACCAAAGTCGCATCAACGAAGCGCTTCGAAAGGCACGCGAACTCGAGATAGCCTTCCCCGAACATCCGAGGGTTTTGAACGCTCTCGCGGCATCCACTTTCGCCGCAGGCGAGCCCGCTTCCGTGGAATTCTTCCGCCGCCTCCAAAAGAAAGAGCCCACACTTCAAAATACCCTCAACCTAGCCATTGCGTTTCTGCACTTCGGAAAACCAGACGAGCTGCCTCCCCTCATCGAGCCGCTCCGACAAAGCCACCCGCGTGTCCGGAAAGTCTGGGAACTGCTCGAAAGCGCTTACCGCCAGCTTGGGCAGCGGGAAAAGCAGAGCGATGCGTCGGCCCGCATTCTTGAACTGCCCCCGCAGTAATGCTCGGCCAATTCTGCGGCGGCAGCGGAAAGGCCTTCAGCAGTGTCGCAGATGGCAGTAGTGGCCAACCTTGAAAAGCCACAAAACAACACCGAGGCATGAGGGGATACCAAGACAAGTAGTCCCGAGCCGCGAAAGGCCAACAATGATGGCGCTTTGCCTTGAGTGGATGTTCGCGCCGCCATTCATCAACAGCCAAAAGGGCAA
>JBIKSY010000296.1:0-4668 GCA_044348365.1 Chthoniobacteraceae bacterium | reverse complement strand
CAGAGGAACCGTCCCGGAACACCCGGCGCGTCACCGCCACCTCGTTCCAGTCGACCCCAAGCTCCTTCTCACACTCGGCAAAGTTCATTGTCACCTCCGCCATGCCCAGCGCCGAGCGGGAGTCAGTCCCCGAAAAAATTACGTCCGCCATTTCCCCGCCCCGGAGCGCCTTGGCCGACTGTTCCCCCAGAACCCACCGGATCGCATCCAGCACGTTCGACTTGCCACAGCCGTTGGGGCCAACGACGCAGGTGACCCCTCGGTGAAACTCCATCACGGTTCTGGGAGCGAAGCTTTTGAACCCAAAAAGTTCGAGGGAATGAAGGTACATAGGGCCGGTTTTGCAGAGGGTGGCGGGAAACCCTCGCGCAGTCCCTGCCGGGAATCAAGCCCCCATCCGTTGGGGTTCCGAAAAAGCCACCCACAACCGATGGTGGTCGACACCCAAGCCCCCCTTAGCCCATCCCCTCCGGAATCCCTCAGAGAAGGGCCGGGTCTCCGTACAGCGTAAACCCAGTAGTCCGGGTCACCCGGACCTCAAAAATCTCCCCAATATGGCGCGAACCGCCCTCGAAAACGACGATCTTGTTCTGGGGAGTGCGGCCCGTGAGCCGCTCCGCATTGGTCTTGCTGGGGCCCTCGCAAAGGATCTGGACCGTTTTTCCAACAAGCGCCTCATTTTTAGCGCGGGCAGTCTCGTTGATGACTGCGAGCAGTTCCTGGTTCCTCGCCTCTTTCACGCTTTCCGAAAGCTGCTCGCCCAAGGTGGCCGCGGGCGTATCCCGCCGTGGCGAGTAGCGGAAAACAAAGGCGTTGTCGAAGGCGACCGCCCGCGCAAGGTCCTTGGTCTGGGCAAAGTCCTCCTCCGTTTCGCCGGGAAACCCCACGATGATGTCGGTGGTCAGGGCGATGTCTGGACGGGAGGCGCGCAGGGCCTCGGTGAGGGCTACGTATTTTGCCGCCGTGTAGCCGCGATGCATCTGCTTAAGGATGCGGTCCGAACCGGATTGGAGGGGAAGATGGCAGTGCGGCATCAACTTGGGCAAACGTGCAAAGGCTTCCACCAGGTCGGGGCGGTAGCCGATGGGGTGAGGCGAAGTGAAACGGATCCGCTTGATGCCCTCGACTCCGTGCACCGCCTCCAACAGCTGCACAAAGGGACTCTTGCCGTCCACCTTCTCAAATTCGTGCCTTCCGTAGAGGTTGACGATCTGGCCGAGCAGGGTGACTTCGCGGACTCCGCTTTGGGCGAGGATCCGCACCTCCTCGACGATTTCAGCGATGCCGCGGGAACGCTCTCCGCCTCGAGTCGAGGGGACGATGCAAAAGGTGCAGCGCATGTTGCAGCCCTGCATGATGGACACAAAGGCCGTGGCCTGACGCGGCGCCAGCACGTGCTCGCGGATGGTTTCTTGCGAGCCGGCTTCCTCCTCCACGTCGACAATGGCATCCACGATGGACAGGCGCGTGTCATCCATGAGCGTGTCTCGGAGGCGGCGACGGCTCTCGACCAGTTGGGTGACGTAGTCGGCCACCTTGTGGAACTTTTGGGTGCCAACAACCAGATCGACCTGGGGCAAGTCGCGGACCAGTTCGGCGCCGCGGCTTTGGGCCATGCAGCCGAGGAAACCAAAGACCAGCTCGGGCTTGCCGGCCCGAAGGCGGCTGAGCATCCCCATTTTTCCGATCGCCTTCTGTTCCGCCATGTCGCGGACGCTGCAGGTGTTGAGCAAAACGACATCCGCCTCTGACTCGAGATCGGTCAGTTCATAACCGCGGGCGACCAAGTCCCGAGCCACCTGCTCGGAGTCGCGTTCATTCATCTGGCAACCGTAAGTTTTGAGCAGGACCTTGGGCATGGCAATCGGGCGAGAGGGTGTCACGCCTTTGAATGCATTTCCAGTTTTGAGTGCTGTCGCGCAGAACGGAGACGACAGAACACTCTAAAAGCGGGTCTTGAAAACTGGAAAACAAACAACAATGAGTCTAAGCTCAGTGTTTCATGGAAAACGTCCCGATGTTTGCCACTGCCTTTTTTGGCTTTGAGCTACACCCTTTCGAACTGAACACATGGAAGGTGATCGGCCTTTCTGGCAGCGTGGTCTTCGGCCTGCGCTTTATCCTGCAGGGGATTGCCTCTGAACGAGCCAAAAAAAGTGTCATTCCCTTTGGCTTTTGGGAATGCAGCCTGCTGGGTTGCCTGTTGAGCCTTTCTTATTTTGCCATTTACCGGAAAGATTCCGTCGGGATCATCCAAAACCTGCTGCCCCTGCCCATTTATATTCGGAATCTTTATTTCCGCTACCGGGACAGGGCTGGCGACAAATAAAAACGCCGGCCACTGTCCTGCTTTTCCAACTGCTTTCGCCTTGAACGCCTCGACCCCATTGCTGCAGATCACCCAGCGCCTCCAGCTTCCCCCCGGTCGCACGGTGCCGGTGGCCCTCGGATTACTCGGGTTGGGACTCATCGCCGAACTGGGTGTTTTAGGATATGCCTGCCTCCGGTCGCAGGAAAAATCCTCCGAAGCCAGTCAGGGGGCCGCCCCCGTATCCCACTCCCCCGAACCCAGCCTTTTGATTGAACCGCGACTAGAGGCGCCCGAAATCCGCTCGGCTTGGCAGGAACTGTTGGAACGCTCGAGGGCCGCGGCAGCCAAGGGCGAAACCGACGCGGCGATCGGCCTTCTGGAGGACGCCGAGGCACAGGTACCGCAGCAACCGGCGGCGCTCGCCGAAATTGCCGTCCAACTTGAAAAGTGCTCGGCTCCCGCACGGGCCGTCAAACTTTGGGAAAGGATCCACCAGTTTGGCCTTTCCGCAGGAGTCTATTATTCCGCAGCAGATGCCAAACTGAGCCTTCTGTATGCGCGTGCAGCCGAGTCGGGCACCGCGGAAAGCGTGCTTGGGTTGGGCAAAACCGGCCCGATCCGCTTTGGCAAACTTGCCTCAAAAGAACTGCCCCACAGCACCGGGGCGCGCAGGCTTTTCGCGCTGAGCGTCCCGTTGCAAAAGACCTCAGAGCAGGAGATCAAGGTCAAGGACGTGTCGATCCAAGTCCTTTTCTATGACCAGATCAACGGCCACACTCTGGAACGCACCAATGCCACACGCAACTGGAAGTGGTCGTCCCCACCGGTCGACTGGGTCGACGAAAACGTCGAGACTTTAGAGATAGATTACCGCCAAGGGGCGCCGCTCAAGTCCGCGGCCGAGGACCGCCGCTACTTCGGCTTCGTGGCCAGCCTCTACTACCAGGACAAGCTGGTGGACAGCAAATCAGAGCCCCCCCGTCTGGGCCAGCAGTACCCGCCTCCGCGCCTCCTCTCCAAGGAAATTGCCCCATGAGAGTCCTCCTCGTCGATCCTGAGGGGGACCTGCTTCCCGGCCTCCAGGGACCTCTGCTCGAGGTGCCGGGCGTCGAACTTTATTGCGCCCCGGACGGACCCACAGCCATCCAGCACGCCGGTTTTCTGGGGGGTGTGGACATCCTGCTCACCGAGGTCTTTTTACAGGGGCTAGACGGCTTTGCCCTCCGTGACACCCTCCGAGGTTCCACCCCGGCGCTGCGCACCATTTTTTTAACCCGGCATGATCTGGGCGTCTACGCAGAGGCGGTACGGGACACTCCTGTTTTGAGAGTCCCCGTCCTGCCCGGGCAACTCCTGCCTCTCTTAATTCCTTCCCAACCTGCCCCCTCCTCTCCACTACCTCCCCCCCTGCCCGAGCGGACTGCCTCACGCCCAACTGGCCCCAGGGAACCCTTAGTCACTCGACAGCCACCAAAGGTCCCCTCGATTCCGGAACCACAACCGGCAGCCAAATCCCCGGGTCCACCGAAAACGGTGGCCCTGCAACCGTCTCCTTCCTCTCTTTCTTCCTCCCCTCCTCCGTCGACTGCCGCCAGTCCTTTCACAGACACCGTCGGGCCTTCGCCTGCTCACACCCCTCCCGCATCTCTGCCTCCCCCAGTATTGAAGGAGGGCCTGATGTTGGGACCGTACAGGCTCTTGAGGGAAGACGAACCCACTCGCTGGGGACCGTCTTTCACTGCAGTTCACTCGACCCTGGGACGGCCTGTGCGGCTGGTCATGCTTTCCACCGCACAGGCGAGCGCGCCGGAGATCCGCGCAGACTTTCTGGCGGAGGCAAGCGCGAAGGCGGGGGTCCACCACTCTTCGGTGCTGGCGGTTTACGAGGCGTGTGAACTGGAAGGGCACACGTTCTACACCATGGAAAAGGCCGATGGACTGAACCTTCTGGAGTTAGCCGAACGGAGACAAGTGCTTTCCGTTGAGGCAGCACTCCGTTTGGCATACTCGGCCGGGGAAGGCATGCAGTACATGCGCGCGCTGGGCGTCCCCCACGCGCCCTTGAAAGCGTCCGCAGTGCTGGTGGCCGCAGACGGTTCCCCTCGACTTCAAAACCTCGCCCTCGGCGGACTGCGCCCGGCAACCAGCGAGGAGGAGGACGTCGCTACTCTCGGACGGTGCCTCGAAGGGGTACTTAGCGAGGATGCGCCCCTAGCATTGCGTTCCCTTTTAGAGCGGACGGCACCCACTCACCCGAAGAAGATCGCCAACTGGTCGGATTTTCTCTCCGGCGTGGCACAATGTGAAGCCGCTTGGGCGAGGTTTTGCTCCAATTCCGGACCGAACCCCCAACTGCC
>JBIKSY010000295.1:0-4669 GCA_044348365.1 Chthoniobacteraceae bacterium | reverse complement strand
TCGTCTTCTGTTTTTCATGTCTCTGTTTGGGTTTCCCTCCCAGAGCGTACTCCGTTTCCTTACGATCCCTTTGGTTCCGTTTCACCGCGCCAGCTCTAATCGGGGACACGTCAGCCGGTACTGATTCGATCATTTCGAGCGGTACATCCTATAGGTTCCGTGCATGGCGTGGGGCGTCGATACCGGGTTAGATCGATTGGTCGGAGGGGTTGGATTGGGGGAAGGCTGTCATCACTTTTAAGATCACGGGATCTCGTCCTGCTCTACAACTTCAAGCCGCCTAGCATTTGAACGGCCGTACCGGACGGCTCAAAAAACGTCGTGTCGCAGCCCTTTCTGGCAAAGGAGAGCGCTGTCTTCGGTGACTTGTGAGTCTCACGATGGGTTCTGTGGGGAGTCTCTCAAACGCTGTTTTTGGAGGCGCATTTCTCCCCGCATCACATGGAGCACAATGATCCTGGCTCCGTCCAACCTGTAAAAGATGCGGCAGGGCGGTTCGACGATCTGGCGGTGAGGAGAGTTCGGGAGTTCCCGCACCAAGGAACCGCTTTCAGGGTGCTCTTGGAGTTGCTCAACATGGGAAAACACGCGACGGACGAATGCCTTTGCGGCATCCGGTTTGTCGAGGGCGATGAAGTCGGCGATAGCATCCAGATCGCTTAAAGCAGGCTCGGTCCAGATTAGTTCAGCCATCGTCCCATTCTGTTTTTGGCTTCCGCATGGGAGACCACTCTTCCTTGCTCAATGGCCTGTTCCGCTCTGGCAATGCCTTCCAGAACGGCGATCCGTTGATTGAGTGCCTCAAAAGATTCCACGTCCACAAGGTATGCGGCAGGCCTGCCGTGCTGAGTGATGAGGACGGGTTGGTGATCTTGCTCCAGGTCAGCGATTATCTCTGTGGCTTTACGTTTTAGGGTCGTCACAAGCTCAGTTCTCATGAAGTGACACTCTAGTGGCATTTTTACTGCGGGCAAGGGAACACACTTCGCGTTCCGCCGTCCGCCCATGATTCGCGGTCCCCCCACCGCCTGCCTTCGGTTTTTTCACCGCCCTCGCAACCACCAGCGACGCTTTGCGCTCCGCGCACTGCCGGATCACCGCAGACATCTCGCTTGTCCCACTGGCACGCAGCCTCCATCCGGGCACAGCCGCGGGGCCGCCTCTCAAAGGTCACGCACCCGCTCCTCAGGTGCGCTTTCCCCCCCTTGCCTCCTGTCGTCCGGCCCTCTAATCATTGGGTTACCCCCATGCGCCCTACCCTCGCCCTGCTCACCCTTTTCGTCGCGCTGACCGCTGGCGCCCAGGAGATCGTCTTAAAAAAGAAAGCTGACGGCTACCCGCCCGCCATCGAGTGCACCAAGTCTGAGACCTACCGCAAGGTCGGCGAGAACGAGCTCAAAGTCTGGATCTTCGAACCCGGCCAGAAGTCCGTCAAGCCCCTGCCGGCGATCGTCTTCTTCTTCGGCGGCGGCTGGACCGGTGGATCGCCCATTCAGTTTGTACCGCAGAGCCGACACCTCGCCTCCCGCGGCATGATCGCCATCGTAGCCGACTATCGCGTCAAGACGCGGCAAGACGCCAAGCCAGCGGATTGCGTGTCCGATGCCAAAGCCTGCGTGCGCTGGGTGCGCGCCAACGCCGCGCGGCTCGGCATCGACCCGGAGCGCATCGCCGCCGGCGGTGGTTCGGCGGGCGGGCACCTCGCCGCTTCGGTTGCGACCTTGCCCGGACTCGACGCCGCACAGGACGACAAATCCGTCTCCTGCCTACCCAACGCGCTCGTGCTCTTCAACCCCGGCACCGTCATGGCACCCTTCCCCGGCCTCGACCTCAAGGGCTTCGGCGCCGGCCTCGACAAGGATAAGTTCGGGTGCGAACCCGTGGAGATTTCGCCGGTCCATCACGTCAAGAAAGGCACGCCGCCTACCGTCATCTTCCACGGCAAGGCCGACACCACCGTTCCGTATTCGACCGTCGAGAAGTTTGCCGAGGTGATGAAAGCCGCCGGCAATCGCTGTGACCTCATCGGCTACGAAGGCGAGAAGCACAGCTTCTTCAACAAATCGAAGTACGCCGAAACCCTGGCGGCCGCAGACGATTTCCTAGTCTCCCTAGGCTACCTGCCCGCCAGGAAATAACCCCACGCACAGCTCGATCTCGCAAACCACGAACAATGCGAAGGACGATGAGTCCTGCGCCAACTGCGACGCAGCCAACATTTTTGGGGCGATCAACAGGCTGTCCGGCAAATCAACTGTGGTCTTCATGGGATGGGTGCCGGTAGGAGGCGTCTCGCTGTAAAGGCACGTTCTGGCGGGCGCTCTGGTCCACGTGGTTTATGGCGGCGGCGGCCTATTCCCCAAGCTAAGATAATCAATACGCGCGGATCAAAGTGGTATGACCTCTTGCCTCTTTGCCGCTTTATGAAGCAAGCCAATCTCAATCGCCTCAACGCAACAGTCACCGGTCACAGCATCTTCGACAACGTCCCGAAACCACGTCACATCAACGCCTGAACCAGTCTGCGAAGGTGGCGAACCATAAATTCGTGAATGCGTTTTCCAAACTCAACAGCCAGAACCCATTTTACGCACAACGTCTGTACTGGCAAACATAAGCTCCCCCCAAAAAAACCGGCAAGGGAAACCAACCATGATTAAGACCACCCTCATACTTCTCACCGCAATGCTGCTGGCGCCGCTGGCCGGACTCGAAGCTGGCGAGTTGAAGCTCGCGTCCGTATTCGCCGATCACATGGTTTTGCAACGCGACAAGCCCGTCATCGTGTGGGGCTGGGCGGATGCCGGCGAAACAGTAAGAGTTTTGTTTGCTGGCCAATCCAAATCCGCCGTAGCAGACGCCGGCGGCAAATGGTCGTTGAGCCTCGATTGCCTGCCGACTTCTGTGGAGCCGAGCACGCTTGCCGCCACAGGCAGAGACGGGCGCAGGTTCGAGGTGACGGATGTGCTTGTGGGCGAAGTGTGGCTGGGTTCCGGTCAATCGAACATGGAGATGAGCGTGAAGGCTGCGAACCACTTCGATGCCGAGCAAGCTGCAGCGAACCTTCCGCTCATTCGCTACTACAGCGACACCAATGGCACTGCCGCAAACCCGCAGGCCGAAGGCAAAGGTGTCTGGCAGGTGTGCTCCCCGGCGACTGTCGGTCGCTTCTCTGCCACACTCTACTATTTCGGTCGCGAGATTCACCGGGAAGTCGGTGTGCCCGTGGGCCTGATCAACGCGTCAGTCGGAGCGACGCAGATAGAATACTGGATCCCCGCAGAGGCGCAATGCAACGACCCGGAAACGAAGGCCAACTACGACACCTTCATGAGAGGCTACACCTCTTTTGACGAGGCCAAGTTCACGGCCAGTTACGAGCGTCAGCTCGTTGCCTGGAACCTCGCTGTTGAGAAAGCCAAGGCAGACAATCAGCCACCGCCGGCACGGCCTCTGGATGTCCTTGCCATCCGCAGGCGCAAAGGACCGCCTGCAGGTCTCTTCAACGGCAAAGTATTCAACCTCGCGCCCTTCACCCTGCGCGGCATCCTTTGGTATCAAGGTGAGAGCAACTCTGCAGTTCCCGGCCCAAACCAAAAACATCTCTACCACAAGCAGCTCAGCGAACTTGTTACGAGCTGGCGCGAGCTCTGGGGCGATGAATTGCCCTTTGCCTGGGTGCAACTCCCGAACTTCACGGCTCCCGGCGAGGGCTGGCCGCGCATCCGCGAGGCGATGCTGAAAACCCTCGAACTGCCGAAGACCGGCATGGCCATCACCATCGACATCGGCGATGCCAAAAACATCCATCCCACCAATAAACAGGAAGTTGGCCGCCGACTGTCCCTTTGGGCCCTGGGCACGGTTTACGGCAAAAACGTCCCCGCCATCAGCGGCCCACTGCCCGCCGGTTCATCGGTCAATGGCAACGAGATCACCGTCACCTTCAAGCACACCAACGGCGGATTGAATACCAACGACGGCGGCCCGGTGAAGGGTTTTGAAATCGCTGGTGCTGACCAGCAATGGAAATCCGCCGCCGCTAAAATTGATGGCGACAAGGTCGTCAGCAGCAGCCCAGACATTGCTGCACCAGTCGCCGTTCGATACGCATGGCTCGATCAGCCTGCCTGCAACCTCTGCAACGGCGCGACCCTCCCAGCTTCACCCTTCCGTACGGACAACTGGCCCGCAGCCCTTGCGACCCAGAAGTAGTTTTTGCAAGAGCAACTTCCCCGCGTGATCCCGAAGTCTTTCCATGCCAGACGAACGGCATGCAAAACCGAGCAATGAAACCCATCCTCCACCTCCTCACCACCCTGCTGCTCGCGCCGCTGGCCGCATTGAACGCTACCGCGACAACCTCCTTGCAACCGCCAAGGCATCTCGGAACCCCCAAAACGGAACACGCCGTGACAAACCGCGCCTTCGCTGGCATCCCGAGTCTCGCCATTGCGCCAAAGGGGAGACTCTGGGGCACGTGGTACGCAGGCGTCACCCCGGGCGAGGACTTGAACAACTACGTTGTGCTCAGCACGAGCGGCGATGAGGGAAAGACATGGAACGAAATGCTGGTGGTCGATCCGGATGCGGGCGGGCCGGTGCGCAGTTTTGATCCGGAACTGTGGGTGTCACCGGATGGTCGATTGTTCTTCTTTTGGGCGCAGAT
>JBIKSY010000461.1:0-15326 GCA_044348365.1 Chthoniobacteraceae bacterium | reverse complement strand
GCCTGCACCAATTCCGCCGGCGCGCTCTTGATTGCCAGCTCCACGCTTGCGGACACCGCCCTGCCGCTCTCGTTGGTCAACAGCACGTCGTAGGTGCCGGTCTGTTCACTTGTGTTCACCGTCATCCGGTAGGTCGAAGCCGTTGCGCCAGCGATAAACTGGCCGTTCCGCCTCCACTGGAAGCGGAGCAGCGCCGCGTCGGCCGGGGACAACCCGGCCACTCCCAACAGCACGCTGGTCCCCGCATCCACCGCTCCTGTGGGCGTCGCCACCAACGCCCGTTGCGCGGCAGGCGGTTCAATGAGAGTGACCGTCACCACGCCGGTTTCCGCCTGCGAGCGCGCCACAAGGCCGTTCACCGCTGCCGCGTCTCCATTGCCCACCTGCACCTTGTAACTGCCGGCCGCACTCTGCCCTTCGCCAGGCGTCAACACCAACCGGGGTCCGTTGGCACCAGCCACCAGCGTCCCACCCGAAACCCCGTCCACCAGCGCCGTCGCCTGTGCCCCGTTGAGCCGGTACCACTGGAACGTGTAAGGCGCCGTCCCCTTGCTCACGCGCACGCTCAGCTCCAACGGTTGACCCAGCGGCAGCCGCCGCGCCTGCTGCGCAAACAACGCCGTGTCCAACTCCACAGCCTCCAGCAGCGAAACCGTTGCCGGCGTACTCAACACCGACACGCTCTTATCCGCCACCACGCCACTGACCACCACATCGTAATACGCAGACGCCACCGACCCGCCCTGCACAAACTGGTACTGCGCCCCGGTCGCACCCGCCACCGCCACCCCGTTGCGCCGCCACTGGTACTGCAACCCGCCCACCTCCGCAGCCTCCACGCCCACACTCAACTGCACGGCCTGGCCCGCAAGCACTGTCCCGCCCAACGGTTGCTCCAAAATGTTCAAACTGGAGACCTGTAACGCCGCGCGGGCAGTCCCCGTGCCATAGACCGGATGCACCACTTCCACGTCGTACACGCCACCCGCCGTGGCACTCACACTCTGCAGGGTCAACGTGGTACCTCGACCGACTTCGACGCCCTTGAATTTCCACACAAAAACCTCGGTGCCATCCGCGCACAAGGCCGCGTTGCGCAGTGAAGCGGTAAAGACGGCCGTTCCGCCCTCCAGCACGCTCAGCCCGGGGGGGCTTATGCCGACCACCGGCGTCAGCGGCTCGAGTACGAACGGGGGACTCAGGACGCGCACCCCACCCAGATTCACTTCCACGGCGTACTCATCGGCATCCGCTTCGGTTGTGAAATCACGGACGTACGTGGCACCCGAGGCCCCCTTGAGCAGTGACCCTCCCCGGTACCAGCGGAAGGTGGCCGCGGAAGACTCTGCTCCGACAAGCGAGCCGGTGAGTACGAATCCCTTGCCCACGATGTATCCCTTCGGTGCGGAAAGCCCCGCGACCGAAAGCACCGGTGTTGCCACGACAAAAGCAAGGGTTTCGACCTCGCTCTGGGCGCTTTCAGCAACCCCTCCGGAGTTGAAAGCCTCCACCGTGTACCGGGCTTTTGCGGGAGGACCAAAGCCCAGGACAAGATCCGCGGAGGTCTCGCCAGGCATAACCACGCCGTTGCGCTTCCAGCGGTAGGACGGCATGGGATTGCCTGTAGCCTGCGCACTCAGCGTGGCATTCCCGCCCCAGGGGATCGCGACACTCCGTTCGGGCTGCCGGGTGAACACCGGTGTAACCGCCTCGACTGTCAGCGGGAGGGTGACTGTTGCAGTGCCACCCGCATTGGTCGCGCTCACCGTGATTTCCACGTAGCCTGGTGCCGGCGGTGTGCCTGAGAGCACGCCTGTGCTTGGATCGAGGCTGAGCCAAGCCGGTAAACCCTGCGAGGAATAGGTTTCAGGCACGTTTGTCGCGCCAATCTCATACAGATACGGGACACCCGCCTTGGCCAGCAGACTTCCCCCTGCAAGCACGGGCGCTTCCGGCAACACGTTAATCGTCAGGCTTGCCGTGCCGGTCCCACCTTCATTCGCCGCGCTCAGAACCACGAGGAAACTGCCGTTTTTGAGCGCCTTGCCGTTGATGACTCCCGTGGACTGGTTGAGGGCCAGACCCGGCGGGAGGTTGGTTGCGGTGTATGTTCCGGGCTGGTTCGAGGCGATGATCTGATACCTGAATGCTGCGCCCGCTGCCGCGAACGCCGGCCGGTCCACCGTCACCTCTGGTGCGCGCGGAACCACCCGCAACGCCAGCGTCGCAGTCCCGATACCGCCCTCGTTTTCAGCAGTAAGCACCACCTGGTTGGGGTCTGCCAATGTAGGAGTCCCAGAGATAAGACCCCTCAGCGGATCCAGCGTGAGACCCGCCGGCAGACCTGTGGCGGTGTATTTATTGGGCCCGTTTGCCGCAAGGATCTGGTAGCCGAAGGGCTGGCCTACCGTCGCGGCTGCGCTCAACACGCTGGAGATGATTGGCGGCGCGGGAAGCGTGTTGACCTGCAACACCAGCGTGGCCCGGCCAGTGCCGCCATCGTTGGCAGCCTCCAAGGGTATCGAGAAGCTGCCCTCGGCTTCCGGCACGCCGGAGAGCACGCCCACGAGTGCGTCGAGGCTGAGCCACGCGGGCAGGTTGGCGGCGCCAAACCGGCCGGGAGTGTTGTTCGCAGTCATCCGGTAGCTAAACGGCACTCCTACCTTCGCCTGCACCGCCAGCGATCCCCCGAGCACGGGCGCGGGAGGCACCACCCTGACGGTGAGTGTGCCCAGGGAGGTGCCGCCTTCGTTGTAGGCTTCCAGCGCCACCGGATACGAGCCTGGGGCCGTGGGATTTCCCGAGAGCGAACCGGTCTGGATGTCCAAACTTAGCCCCGGAGGCAGGCCGGTGGCGGCGAATTCGGCCGGCCCGTTTTGCACGGGAATGGTGTACAGGAATGGGGTGCCGACGGTTGCAGCGAGGACAGTCCCGCTCAGTACAAGTTTCGGAGCCAACGGGTAAACCGTCAGCAGCCAGGGTACGGTGGCCGTGCCGGCGGAGTTGCTCGCGGAGAGGGTCACCTTGGAGATGCCCTTGGCCGTCGGCGTGCCGGAAATTTCGCCGGTGAGGGCGTTGAGCGCGAGGCCGGCGGGCAGACCGCTGGCGGCAAAGGTGCCGGGTTCGTTGGAGGCGGCGAGTCTCAACTGGAGGGCTGTGCCAACCACTGCCGTCGCATTGGCCAGCGGCGTAAGCACCGGGGGGATTTGGGCGACTCCTAGCAGCAGGCTGGCCGAGCCGGCGCCCGCCGCATTGGTGGCGCCAAGGGCGACGCTAAAGGTCCCCGATTGCACGGGGATGCCGCTGATGAGACCGCTCTGCGTGTTCACCGCCAACCCCTGCGGGAGGCCCGTTGCACTGAACCCGACGGGCGCATTCGTGGCTGAGATCTGGTAAGCAAAAGAGGCGCCGTACACCCCGGAGGCCCGGAAGGTCCCCGTCAGCACGGGCGCCTGAAGGGGTATCGGCGCCACGGTAATTTCCAGCGGCGCAGTTCCGGTGCCCGTGGCGTTTGTCGCGCTCAACGTGCCCGCAAACACGCCCACGGTCGTCAGCGTCCCGCTGATGACACCCGTCTCAGAATTGAGCGTCAGTCCGGGCACGAGTCCGGTGGCGCCGTAGGAGGTCGGTGCGTTGGTCGCGAGAATCTGGTAGCTGAACGCGCTGCCCACAATCCCGCCCGCCTTCAGCGTGCCGGATAGCACCGGTGCGGGAGTGAGCACTGTCAGCTCCAACGGCGCGCTGCCGGTACCGTTTGTGTTGGTGGCACGCAACGTGCCGGTGAATACACCGGCGGTCGTGAGCGTGCCGCTGATCGCGCCGGTTGCGGGGTTGAGGGATAATCCGGGAGCGAGTCCCACCGCACTGTAGGACGTCGGTGAATTGGTTGCGCTAATCTGGTAGGTGAAGGAGTTGCCCACGATTCCGGACGCCTTGACTGTTCCAGTCAGCAGGGGCACGGGAGGGGGTGCCACAGTCACCGTGTAGCTGCCGGTGGCGGTGTTGCCGACGCTGTCTGTGGCGGTGACGGTCACGGTGGTCGTGCCAACAGCGAAGGTGCTCCCGCTTGCGGGGGCATAGGTGAGCGTGGGTGTGCCGAGGTTGTCTGTAGCGGTGGCGCCGCTCAGTGTGACAACCGCACCGGCGGCGGAGGTGGCGTTGACAAAGAGGCTAGCGGGGACGTTGACCACGGGAGCGGTGGTGTCTAGGGGGCCGGACAAAGAGAGCGCGCCAGCGCCGGCCCCGGAGGGGCGGCCGCAGGCAAGGCGGAAGCCGTAAACATTGTCTGATTGAGATGCCGTGGTGCTACCGGCTCCGGTGCTCAGGAAGGGTGCACTGCTATTCCATCCTCCCCCACGCAAAACGCGGGTGGAACCAGAGACAGGGCCCCGCGGGTCGCTCCCCCCAGAATAAGGTAGCCCATACCGGTCCCAGCACCATTGCCACACATTGCCAGCCATGTCGTACAAGCCGTACCCATTCGATGGGAAACTCCCCACCGGGCTTGTGTACGGCTCACCTCCGACAACATACGTCGGGTGATAGCTGCTCGAGGCACCACTCAAATCATACGCATAGCTGGTGCTTGCCATGTAGTTTGCGCGGCTGTGAGAGACCGTGTCCCCCCACGGGAACCGCTTCCCGCTCAGACCGCCGCGCGCTGCAATTTCCCACTCCGCCTCGGTTGGCAACCGGTATCCGTTTGCAGTCCAGTCACACGTTACCGCGTCACTACTCCCGCTCCGCAAAACGCTTCCCCCAGTTTTGTAGCACGGCGACCGCCCTTCCTTTTCGCTCGCAGCATTCGCCCATTTCACCGCGTCGTACCAGCTCACCCTCTGCACCGGGTGATTCGTTGCCTTTCCCTCTCCAACAGCCAGATCTGTGTAGCCGTTGCCCATCGCCCAGGCCCGGACCGCGTCCCACTGCGCCTTGGTGGTGTCGTTGACCGCCATGTAGTACGGACTCAACGTCACCGACACCGTGCCCGCGTTTGTAATATCATTGTCCCCCAACAGGTTACCCATGGAGTATGTCCCACCTGGAATGGGCGCAAAGGTCGCGCCGGCTCCGTCGAGCAGCGCGGTCACGCACATCTTTACATTGGGCGCACCCAGATTCGCGTAGTCTGTGCCGACGTCCCACACGATATGCTTCGCGGTGCCAGCGGAGACGGCGGCGCCCACGTCGCCGGTGAGGGTGGTCACCGAGGTGAAGGTTGTCCCGCCGTCGAGCGACACGCCTAGGGCGACGCCCGAGGTGCCGCCGGTGAGCGTGTAATAGACGTCCACCAGTTTGGAACCGTCGGTACGTTGCGAGAAGGTGGCGTTGGTGGCCTGCGAAAGGACGGTCACCGTGTAGGTGCCGGTGGCGGTGTTACCGACGCTGTCGGTGGCGGTCACGGTCACGGTGTTGGTGCCGACGGGAAAGGTACTTCCGCTTGCGGGGGAATAGGTGAGTGTGGGGGTGCCATCCATATTGTCCGTCGCACTCGCGCCGCCCAACGTCACGATCGCTCCGCTTGCAGACGTTGCGCTTACGCTCACCGCTCCGGGCACACTCACCACCGGTGGTGTGGTGTCCACCGCACCGCCGCCGGACAGCGTCCCGCTCCCGCTGCCAGAAGAGCGCCCTCGGGCCAGGCGGAAGCCGCCGCCGCTGTAAGCGTTCGTTGGGTCATTCCAACCGCGGTCCATAATCCGCGCGTTTAGGGCAAGGTTTTGCCAACCGCCCACGCGCAAGACACGTATTGAACCAGAAGCAGGTCCACGGGGATCAAGGCCACCCGCATAGGGTGTTCCATACCAATCCCAGCACCACTGCCAGACGTTCCCCGTCAAATCATACAACCCATATCCGTTTGCCGCAAAACTCCCAACAGGGCTCGTATATGGTTCGGCACCCGTCTTGTACGTCGGATGATAGTCGTTCACCGACCCGCTTAGATCATACGCGTAGCTGGTACTCGCCTTATAGTTGGCTTGGCTCTGCGAAATCGTGTCTCCCCATGGAAACCGCTTCCCGCTTAACCCGCCACGCGCCGCCACCTCCCACTCCCCCTCAGTGGGCAACCTATACCCGTTGACCGTCCAGTCACACGTCACTGCGTCACTGCTCCCGGTGCGGTACACGGCACCGTTTACCTTGTAACACGGCGTCAGCCCCTCCTTTTCACTCGCGGCGTTCGCCCACTTGACCGCGTCATACCAGCCCACCGTCTGCACAGGATGATTCGACGCCTTACCGGCTCCGACCGCCAGATCTGTGTACCCGTTGCTCGCTGCCCACGTCCGCACTGCATCCCACTGCGCCTTGGTCGTGTCGTTCACCGCCATGTAGTACGGACTCAACGTCACAGACACGGTTCCAGCATCCGTGATATCGCTGTCCCCGATGAGGTTCCCCATCTGGTACGTCCCCCCGGGAATGGGCGCGAACGTCCCGCCGGCGCCGTCGAGCAGCGCGGTGACGCGCATCTTCACATTGGGATAGCCCGCACTGGGCTGGTCCGTGCCAGCGTTCCACACGATATGCTTCAGCGTCCCCGTGGAGACGGCGGCGCCCACATCGCCGGTGAGGGTGTTCACCGAGGTGAAGGTCGTCCCTCCATCGAGCGACACGCCCAGTGCAATGCTGGAGGAGCCGCCGTTGAGCGTGTAGTGGACGTCCACCAGCTTGGAGCCGTCGGTGCGCTGGGAGAAGGTGACGCTCGTGGCCTCCGGAGTGACCGTAACCGGGGACACCGTGACCGAGTAAGTCCCGCTGGCGGTGTTCCCCATGCTGTCGGTGGCGGTAACGGTCACGGTGGTGGTGCCAACCGCGAAGGTGCTCCCGCTGGCGGGCGAATACGTCAGCGTGGGCGTCCCCCCAAGGTTGTCCGTCGCGCTCGCTCCGCCCAACGTCACGCTCGCTCCGCTCGCAGACGTCGCGCTCACGTTCACCGCTCCGGGCACACTCACCACCGGGGGTGTGGTGTCCACCACACCTCCCCCGGAGAGCGTCCCGCTCCCGCTACCGGAGGACCGCCCTCGGGCCAAGCGGAAGCCGACGTAGTAGTTCGCGCTCGACGGGGCGTTGCCGTTGCGGAACGCGCCCCGCGCGTTGTGCGCGCCGTTGCGCCAGACACCCCCGCGCAACACTCGGAGCGAACCAGTGCCAGCTCCCCGGGGGTCGGTCCCACCCGCATAAGGCGTTCCCAACCAATCCCAGCACCAATGCCACACATTCCCCGCCATGTCGTACAACCCGTACCCGTTCGCTGCAAAACTCCCAACGGGACTCGTGTACGGCATTCCCCCAGTCTTGTATGTAGGATGGTAGTCATTCACCGAGCCACTCAAGTCATACGCGTAGCTGGTGATCGCCAGATAGTTTGCTTGAGTCTGCGAAATCGTGTCCCCCCACGGAAACCGCTTTCCGCTCAACCTGCCACGCGCCGCCACCTCCCATTCCGCTTCCGTCGGCAAACGATATCCGTTCGCACTCCAGTCACACGTCACCGAGTTGCTCGTCCCAGTGCGCAACACACTCCCTGACACCTGGTAACACGGCGTCAACCCCTCCTTCTCGCTTGCGGCATTCGCCCACTTCACCACATCGTACCACTTCACAGTCTGCACAGGATGGTTCGACGCTTTCCCCGCTCCCACCGCCAGATCCGTGTACCCGTTGGTTGCCGCCCACGTCCGCACAGTGTCCCACTGCGCCTTCGTCGTATCGTTCACCGCCATGTAGTACGGGCTTAGCGTAACAGATACGGTTCCAGCATCCGTGATATCGCTGTCCCCGATGAGGTTCCCCATCTGGTACGTCCCCCCGGGAATGGGCGCGAACGTCCCGCCGGCGCCGTCGAGCAGCGCGGTGACGCGCATCTTCACATTGGGCGCGCCCAGGTCCGCGTAGTCGGTGCCAGCGTCCCACACGATGTGCTTCGCCGTGCCCGCGGAGACGGCCGCACCCACGTCGCCGGTAAGGGTGGTCACCGAGGTGAAGGTTGTCCCGCCGTCGAGCGACACGCCTAGTGCAATGCTGGAGGAGCCGCCGTTGAGCGTGTAGTAGACGTCCACCAACTTGGAGCCGTCTGTGCGCTGGGAGAAGGTGGCGTTAGTGGCCTGTAAGGGCGTCACCGTCACCGTGTAGGTGCCGGTGGCGGCATTACCGACGCTGTCGGTGGCGGTGACGGTCACGGTGGTGGTGCCGACGGGGAAGGTGCTGCCGCTCGCAGGCGAGTAATTCAGCGTGGGCGTGCCGAGGTTGTCGGTGGCGGTGGCGCCGCTAAGCGTGACGCCCGCACCTGCGGTGGAGGTGGCGTTGACGAGGACGCTTGCGGGCACGGTGACCACGGGGGGCGTGGTGTCCACAGTGCCGCCGAGGGAGAGCGTGCCGGTGCTGGATTCGGAGGAACGCCCGCGGGCCAGGCGGAAGCCGTGATTGTTGTACGCGAGCGACGGGGAGTAGTGGCTGCGGTGCGGGCACCGCTCGATGTTCGCGCGGTCGTACCAACTGCCCCCGCGAAACACTCGGCGCGAGCCAGTGCCAGCTCCCCGGGGGTCGGTCCCACCCGCATAAGGCGTTCCATACCAGTCCCAGCACCACTGTCGCACATTCCCCGCCATGTCGTACAACCCGTATCCGTTCGCAGCAAAGCTCCCCACGGGGCTCGTGTACGGCATTCCCCCAGTCTTGTACGTCGGATGGTTGTCGTTCACCGGCCCGCTTAGATCATAAGCGTAGTCAGTTATGGCCCTGTAGTTCGCTTGAGTCTGCGAAATCGTGTCCCCCCACGGAAACCGCTTCCCGCTTGACCCGCCACGCGCCGCCACCTCCCACTCCGCCTCCGTCGGCAGCCTGTACCCGTTGGCACTCCAGTCACAGGTCACTGCGTCGCTAGTCCCGGTCCGCACAATACTGCCGGCAACGCTGTAACACGGGGTCAACCCCTCCTTCTCGCTGGCCGCGTTAGCCCACTTCACCACGTCGTACCATTTTACAGTATGCACGGGATGGTTTGAGGCTTTCCCACCACCGGTCGCAATATCCGTGTATCCGTTGGCTGTCGCCCAAGTCCGTACCACATCCCATTGCGCCTTGGTCGTGTCGTTGACCGACATATAATACGGGCTCAGCGTCACTGAAACCGTTCCAGCATCTGTAATATCGCTGTCCCCGACGAGATTCCCCATGGAGTACGTCCCACCCGGAATGGGCGCGAACATCCCGCCGGCGCCGTCGAGCAGCGCGGTGACGCGCATCTTCACATCCGGAGCGCCTAGGTTCGCGTAGTCCGCGCCGGCGTTCCAAACGATGTGCTTCGAAGTCCCGGCGGAAACCGCCTCGCCCACGTCGCCGGTGAGGGTGGTCACCGAGGTGAAGGTCGTCCCTCCATCGAGCGACACGCCCAGTGCAATGCTGGAGGAGCCGCCGTCGAGCGTGTAGTAGATGTCCACCAGCTTGGACCCGTCGGTACGCTGCGAAAAGGTGGCGTTGTTGGCCTGCGAGATGACGGTCACCGTATAGGTGCCGGTGGCGGTGTTGCCGACGCTATCGGTAGCGGTCACGGTCACGGTGGTGGTGCCGACCGGGAAGGTGCTTCCGCTGGCGGGCGAGTACGTCAGCGTGGGCGTGCCGAGGTTGTCGGTGGCGGTGGCGCCGCTGATTGTCACGGCCGCTCCGGCGGGGGAGGTGGCGTTGACGAGGACGCTGGCGGGAACGGTGACCACGGGCGGCGTGGTGTCCACAGGACCCGCCAGGGAGAGCGTGCCGGTGCCGGCACCGGAGGACCGGACTCGAGCCAGACGAAAGGTGCTGTTGGCGCCGACCTCGGATGGGCTCCGGTTCTCGCCGCGGAACCCGCACTGTGAGTAGTTGCTATCAGCATACCAGTACCCCCCTCGCAACAAACGGGTCGCGCCAAAATCAGGACCGCGAGGATCGGTGCCACCCACATACGGAACGCTGTACCGATCCCAGCACCACTGTTGCAAATTGCCCGCCATGTCGTACAACCCGTAACCGTTAGCTGCAAACGTTCCCACTGGACTCGTATACGGCCATCCTCCGGTCGCATAGATCGGGTGGAAGCCATTCGCCCCGGAAGGCAGCGTGTTATAGTTAGCCTGGCTCTGCGAAATCGCGTCGCCCCATGGAAACTTCTTCCCGCTCAGACCACCACGGGCTGCTACCTCCCATTCCGCCTCCGTGGGCAACCGATACCCATCCGAGTTCCAATCACAGGTCACTGCGTCGCTGGTACCGGTGCGATAAACCGCGCCGCTCACCTTGTAACAAGGAGGCAATCCCTCCCTTTCGCTCGCTGCATTCGCCCATTTCACCGCATCATACCAACTTACGTTGTAAACTGGATGGTTCGCCGCCTTTACCGCTCCGGTGGCCAGATCCGAATAGCCGTTGCTCGCGGCCCAGGTCCGCACCGTATCCCACTGCACCTTGGTCGTGTCGTTTACCGCCATGTAGTAGGGGCTCAGTATCACCGAAACGGGTACCTCGCCTGTGGCGCCGACCTGATAAGTGCCTCCTGGGATCGGCGCGAAACTCGCGCCGGCGCCATCCAGCAGCGCGGTGACGCGCATCTTCACATTGGGCGCGCCCAGGTTCGCGTAGTCCGTACCTGCGTCCCACACGATGTGCTTCGTAGTGCCCGCGGAGACGGCCGCACCCACGTCGCCGGTGAGCGTGTTCACCGAGGTGAAGGTCGTCCCGCCGTCGAGCGACACTCCCAGTGCGACGCTGGAGGTGCCGCCGGTGAGCGTGTAGTAGACGTCCACGAGCTTGGATCCGTCGGTGCGCTGCACGAAGGTGGCGTTGGTGGCCTGTAAGGGCGTCACCGTCACCGTGTAGGTACCGGTCGCGGCATTACCGACGCTGTCGGTGGCGGTGACGGTCACGGTGGTCGTGCCGACGGGGAAGGTGCTCCCGCTCGCGGGCGAGTAGGTGAGTGTGGGCGTGCCGAGGTTGTCCGTGGCGGCGGCGCCGCTCAGCGTGACGACCGCACCAGCGGCGGAGGTGGGGTCCACGAGGACGCTTGCGGGCACGGTGACCACGGGGGGCGTGGTGTCCACAGTGCCGCCGAGGGAGAGCGTCCCCGCGCCGGACCCGGAGGGGCGCCCGCGGGTGAGGCGAAATCCGACGTTTGAGGACAATGCGTCCGGAGCGATATCTGGTCGCCGATCAACCCGGCAAAGACTTGCATAAAACCACCAAGATCCCCCGCGCAAAACACGCTTTATTCCAGATGCCACCCCAGTCGGGTCGATTCCGTCGACGTATGCCAGTCCGTGCCAATCCCAGCACAACTGGAACACATTTCCTGCCATATCATACAAGCCGTATCCATTTGGAGCAAAGCTTCCCACTGGACTGGTGTAAGGCTCTTGTCCAACCTTGTAGGTAGGATGGTAACCCACCAACCCGGGCTGGTCATACGTCTCTCCTAGGTAAGAGCTGTAGTTTGCTCTCACGTGAGAGATGCCGTCGCCCCACGGAAACCGCCTCCCAGTCAGACCGCCACGCGCCGCAACCTCCCACTCTGCCTCCGTGGGCAACCGGTAGCCGTTGGCGCTCCAATCGCACGTTACTGCATTGTTTGTCCCCGTCCGAACGATGGATCCATTGATCTGAAAACACGGCGTGAGTCCCTCCATTTCGCTGGCTGCATTTGCCCACTTGACCGCGTCGTGCCAACTCACCGAATGCACTGGATGGTTCAAATCTTTTCCTAGGCCCGCCGTTAGATCTCTGTAGCCATTTTCAATGGCCCAAGTCCGCACCTCATGCCATTGCTCTTTGGTCGTATCGTTGACGGCCATGTAGTATGGGCTCAAACTTACGGTCACCGGTACGCTATCGGTAAAGCCGCTGTCACCTTTGAAGTCCCCGATCTGGTATGCCCCGCCCGGAATGGGCGCGAAACTTCCTCGGGCGCCATCGAGAAGCGCGGTTAGGCGGATCTTCACATCGTGCGCACCGAGGTCGGCGTAGTCTGCGCCGGCGTTCCAAACAATGTGCTTGGAGGTACCTGAGGAAACGGCCGCCCCCACGTCGCCTGTGACCGTCGTCGCCGGAGTGAAGGTCGTCCCGCCATCCAATGATACCGCCACCGCGACACTTGTGGTGCCGCCGGTGAGAGTATAGCGGAGGTCCACCATTTTGGAGCCGTCACTTCGCTGGGTAAACGTCAACTCGCTCGGCACCGGTACGTTCATGGGGACGACGACAGTCGGCTTTGTGTCTACCACTCCCAAGGTTGACAGTGAGCCGCATTGAAAGTCGGGACGACTTCGAACCAATCGAAAGCCAAATATGTCCGAAGGAGAATAACCGTCCATGGGGTAACGTTTTGCGGCCCGGGCTGTGGGCGCTCCAAAGTTAAAAGCGCCCCCCCTCAAAACTCGGTTCGTGCCGCTCACAGCTCCCCTAGGATCGTTCCCTCCGACGTAAGCAGTCGCATAGCGGTCCCAACACCACTGCATCAAATTACCGGCCATGTCATACAACCCATAGCCATTCGCGGCAAAACTGCCCACAGGGCTTCTGGAACCGTTGCCGGCGATCTTATAGTCCGGATGGGCTCCGCCCACAGCCCCACTCAAATCGTAAAAGTAACTGGAACTTGCGGTGTAGTTTGCCTGAACATGCGCGATGGTATCGCCGGACGGGAACCTCTTGCCAATCAGGCCTCCTCGCGCAGCCACTTCCCACTCTGCTTCGGTCGGCAACCTATACCCATTGGCTGACCACTTTACGCAGTTGTTGTTAATGTTTACGGTTTGGGTCCTGTAGACTTCAGTCTGACTTTCATCAGTGTAGTAAACAGGCGTAAGACCATCCATCTCGCTTGCGGCGTTCGCCCACTTGACCGCCCAATACCAACTTATTGCGCTTTTGGGACGACTATCAACGCTTCCAACGCCGGCGTAAAATTCTGTATATCCGTTATTTGCAGCCCATGTCGACACCGCATCCCATTGCGCAACAGTGACGTAATTTACTGACATGTAGTACGGGCTTAACGTTATCGAAACGGGTGCGGCATCTGTAATATCAAGGTCGCCGATCACGTTTCCCATCGAGTATGTACCCTTTGGAATGGGTGAAAACGTTCCTCCTGCGCCACTCAGGAGTGCAGTCACGCGCATCTGGACATTGGAAAACCGAGCGGAGGGAAGGTCGTTGGCTGCATTCCAAACTATGTGTTTGTAACTGCCTGGTGTGATTCCGGTTCCCACATCTCCCGTTAGGGAGGTAACTGAGCTGAATGTGGTTCCTCCGTCGAGCGACACGCCCAGTGCCACGCTGCAAGTACCCCCGTTGAGGGTGTAGTAGACGTCCACTAGTTTGGACCCGTCGGCGCGCTGGGAGAAGGTCACGCCGCTTTCACCGCGGAGGTCGAGCGCGCCGGAGGGTGAATCCCCCCCGCCGGTTTCGGCGAAGGAGACGCCGCTTCCGCACAGCAGAAAAAAAGCGACTCGCAGGAGAGTCCGAAGGGTTTTCATGGGGTGGAAGTTGAAGCGGCCGCCAGGACTGACGCGGCGCTAGGGACGCCCACGGGCCAGACGAAAGCCGCTGGACCAATCGGCATCAAATGTACCTCGATTGTTACGTTGGCCCGTCCGGGAAACTGCCACGTCAAAAATACCCCAGTAACCGCCTCGGGTGACCCGCTTGGACCCGGAGGAAGGGCCTCGAGGGTCGCTGCCTCCACTGTACTCCGGCCCATACCAATCCCAACAAAACTGCGTAACATTGCCCGCTACGTCATACAGCCCGTAGCCGTTGGCGGCGAAACTTCCGACTGGACTTGTGTAAGGTTCTCCACCTGTTTTATATGCTGGGTGATAATCATTGAGCGCCCCGCTCAAGTCATAAGCGTGGGTACTGTTGGCCAGATAATTAGCTTGGCTGTGCAAAATGGTGTCCCCCCACGGAAACCTCTTTCCGCTCAACCCGCCACGGGCTGCCACCTCCCACTCTGCCTCCGTAGGCAACCGATAGCCATTGGCGCTCCAGTCACACGTCACCGCATCGCTTGTCCCGGTCCGGTAAACCGTCCCATTAAATTTGTAACACGGCGTCAGCCCTTCCCTCTCGCTCGCGGCGTT
The DNA here is from genome assembly GCA_044348365.1 of Chthoniobacteraceae bacterium. Lineage (GTDB taxonomy): Bacteria > Verrucomicrobiota > Verrucomicrobiia > Chthoniobacterales > Chthoniobacteraceae > Chth-196. The sequence goes on along the minus strand of JBIKSY010000461.1, from coordinate 1,209 downwards.
CGCCCACTTCACCACATCGTACCATTTAACGGTTTGCACTGGATGGTCCGCCGCTTTTCCCACTCCGGTCGCCAGACCCGTGTACCCGTTTCCCGTCGCCCACGTCCGGACTATGTCCCACTGCGCCTTTGTCGTCGGGTGGATAGCCATGTAGTACGGATTCAGCGTCACGGATACCGTACCAGCATCTAAGATATCGCTGTCTCCAATGAGGTTCCCCATTTGATAGGCCCCGCCGGGGATCTTAACGAAGGGGTAGGCTCCCTCGTGTCTCAGGTCCCAGGCGACCACCCGCATCTTGATCTGGTTGGAGCTTTGCCCGGCCCAGTCGGTGCCGGCGTCCCAGATGATCTTTTTCCCTGTGCCGGCGGTCACACCGTCGCCCACCGCACCGGTCACGGACTTCACCGGCACGTTGTAGGTCGCCCCGTTGTCGCTGGAAACCAGCAAGGACACGCTGGAGGTGCCGCCCGCCAAATCGTAGGTGACCGTCACCAGCCGGGTGCCGCTTTGCTGCGAAAAGCTCACGTTGGTGACCGAGGGGGCGGCAGAGGCGTCCCCGCCGCACAACCCAAACCACACTAAAAAAGGCAGCAACACGGACTGCCAAACAACGCGGAGAGGCGGCCATCGGGGTGGCAAATTGGAGCAACTCATGATTGGGAGGATGGCAAGTTGAAAAACTAGTTTCGATGCATCCACCACACAATCAAAATGCGATTCCCGCACCCAGCCGGCTTGCCGCTCCGGCGTCCACAACAGCACCCGCTTGCGACACCCTTACTGCGTGGCTGCGGTTACATCCGTCGGGTGCGCGTCTCCATGCCGGACGAATCCCTGCACCAACCGCACGACAAACTCTTTCGCGCCACGTTTTCCAATCCGGAGAACGCCGCAGGCTTCCTGCGTCACCACCTCGATGCCACGCTCACGGCCCACGTCGATTGGAACTCCCTCGCCCTGCTTCCCGGCTCCTTTATCGACTCCCGGATGAAAGGCTCTGAAGCGGACCTCCTTTTCTCCGCCAAGATCAGCGGTTCCAATGCCCTCCTCTACATTCTGTGGGAACACCAGAGCAGTGAGGCTCCTCTCATGGGCCTGCGCCTGCTTTCCTACATGGTGCGCATTTGGCAGCGCCAAGCTCTAGAGGGTGGCCAATCCACCAAACTCGCACCCATCCTGCCCTTGGTGTTGGCTCAGGACAAAGAC
>JBIKSY010000294.1:0-4679 GCA_044348365.1 Chthoniobacteraceae bacterium | reverse complement strand
GCACCCTCCTTGTTTTGTGTCTTGGCACCGGCCTCGGCCCGACTGAAAGTTGGGACCCATGTCCGACCGTAGTTTGCTTTCCACCAAACCAATCGATCCCCGGGATCGCTTGATCTTTGCCCTCGACGTGCCCACCAAGCAGGACGCGCTGGACTGGATCGAGCGCCTCGGAGAGGCAGTCTCGTTTTACAAACTGGGGTTCCAGCTGTTTATGGCGGAGGGCTACTGGGACCTGGTGGACGTGCTGCATGCGAAGGGCAAAAAAGTATTCGTCGACCTGAAGTTTTTCGATGTGCCGGAGACCGTCAAAAATGCGGTGGAAAACCTTTCCAAGCGCGGAGTGGAGTGCTGCACCGTGCACGGAAGCCATTCGATTTTAGAGGGGGCCGTCGCCGCCAAGGGAGCTATGAAGGTGCTCGCGGTCACCGTTCTCACTTCGCTGGATCGGGGCGATCTGGACGACCTTGGATTCAAATGCGATGTAGCCGACCTTGTTTATTCCCGCGCCAAACGTGCACTCGAGATCGGCTGTGACGGCGTCATCTCCAGCGGCCTTGAGGCCGAGCGCCTGCGCGGCGGACTCGGTGATCGACTCCTCATCGTCACGCCGGGCATCCGGCCCGTGGAAAACAAGCCGGTCGACGACCAGAAGCGTACGATGACCCTGCTGGAAGCTTTCCGTTCGGGTGCGGACCACGTGGTGGTGGGGCGCCCCATACGGCAGGCGGCGGATCCCAAGGCCAAGGCCTTGGAAATGCAGGCGGAAATCGCTTCGCTTTTTGCCTCTCGCTGAATGGAGACGCAGATAGGATCTTCAGTGATGAACGCACCCCTTCCCTACAAGATTGGCAATGAAAAGCTGGTGAAGGTCACAGAGGCTGCTGCCGCTAAAGTGCGCAACCTCTTGGAGCGGCAGGGTAGGCCGGGGGGTGCCCTCCGTGTTGCGGTTTTGGGCGGAGGCTGCTCGGGGCTTCAATACAAAATGGACCTTGTGGATGGTCCTGTCGCCCGTGACATCCTCGTTCCTTCCGGCGGAATCAATGTGGTGGTCGACCCAAAGAGTGCGCTTTTTGTGAGCGGTTCACTGTTGGATTTTTCAGACGACCTTCAGAAAGGGGGGTTCAAGGTCACCAATCCCAACGCGGTTGCGCATTGTTCCTGCGGAGAGAGCTTCTCTGCCTAAACCCCTCGTAGGGTTTGATCGTGGGCGTTGCCTTGCTTGATCGGCCGCGCGAGTAGGCTGCGGCACTACCAGGCCCTCAGCATCAGCCGGTTTTTCCATTGGCGCCGGGTTTTTATTCCGATTTCCGCGCCGGAACCGTCGCTTCGAGTTGCGGTTGGCCTCAGTTCGGCGTACGGACTGGGGACATGGCGCACGCGGTTTTTCTATGGCACATGCACCAACCCTACTACGTGAACCCAGCGTCACGCACAGCGTTGATGCCTTGGGTTCGGTTGCACGCGGTCAAGGGCTACCTAGACATGGTTTCCCTCATCGAAGAGTTCCCTCGGCTGCGGGTCAACTTCAACATGACCCCGGTGCTGCTGCTCCAGATCGACCAACTCGCACAAAACCGGGTGCACGACCTCTGGATGGATTGGTCGAGAAAACCCGCCGCTGACTTGGAGGAGCATGAGCGGCTTTCCATTCTGGAGAACTTCTTCAAGATCCACACGGACAATCTCGTCAGGCCCTTTCCCCGGTATTGGGAGTTGCTCAACAAGCGGGGGCTATCCTTCGACCGGGAAGAGGCGCGTCGAGAGATGCGCTACTGGTCGGCCCAGGAATTTCTCGATCTCCAGACCTGGTTCAACCTTGCCTGGTGCGGGTACACCGCCGAGCGACTCTACCCGGAGCTCCTCAGCCTTAAAAAGAAGGGACGCCATTTCTCAGAGGCGGAGAAACTCAGGGTGCTGGATATCCACCAGGAGATTTTGCGCAAAATCATCCCCCTCTATCGCGCTGCCGAGGACAGGGGGCAGGCGGAGATCACCACCACCCCCTTTTTCCACCCAATCCTCCCCCTAGTCTACGACAGCGACCTAGCCGAACGTTGCATGCCTGGGCGGGAGTTGCCGAGGCGTTTTCACTGGCCTCAGGACGCTGCCGCCCATCTCGAACTTGCCGTCGCGCAGCACAAGGAGTTCTTCGGCCGCGCACCCCGGGGACTCTGGCCTAGCGAGGGCTCGATCGCCCCGGAAATAATCCCTTTGATGCAGCAGGCTGGCATCCAGTACTTCTGTTCAGACGAGGAAAATTTGTTCCGCTCGCTTGCCCACGAGCATGCCCAGTTTGGAGGGCACCCTGACCATCTGGAGCTCTTTCAGGGGTGGCTTGTCAAACATGAGGGCGCCTACGCGCAGGCAATTTTCAGGGAAAAGCCGCTCTCCGACTTCATCGGTTTCATGGCGGCCAAAAACAGCGCCCCCGAGGCAGCAAACCATCTCCTCACCCATCTGCGAAACATCGCCCACGCCCTGCCGGAAAGGCGGGGAATCATTCCCCTGATTCTGGACGGTGAAAATGCTTGGGAAACTTTCGCGGATGGCGGACAGGGCTTCTTGCGCTCGCTCTACGCGGGCATCCTTGCGGATCCCTTGCTAAAGTCAGCCACCATCGAGGAGGCGCTTGCCGCGGTCCCTCCTCATCGGACGGTCAGTGGACTGCACACCGGGTCGTGGATCTCTAGCAATTTTGACATCTGGATCGGTGAGGATGAGGAAAATCGGGCATGGAACCTCCTTGGGGACACCCGTGAATTTCTACAGCGCCAGATTGAGGGGGGACACCTCAGCCCGGAGAAGCGCCGAGACGCCCTGTTTGAAGTCTATGCGGCTGAGGGTAGTGACTGGTTTTGGTGGTACGGCCCGGATTTCTCTACCGAGAACGATGCTCTCTTCGACGATCTGTTTCGCCAGCACCTCAAAAACGTTTACACGCTATGCGGTCATTTGCCTCCAGCCTTGCTGGAGGAACCCATCACTGGAATGCGGGTGGCGCCCCTGTACAGTCGCCCGGAACGGCCCGTGCGCAGGGAACTGAGTGGCAGACGTTCCTCTTACTTCGACTGGATGGGTGCGGGTTGCTACGTCGCCGGCAGCGAACAGGGAGCCATGTACCGGTCTGAACGCATTCTGAAGGAAATTCACTTCGGGAACGACTCTGAATTCCTCTACCTCCGTCTGGACCCTCTCCTGTGGAAAAATGTGTCGGTCCGTATCGAGTTCCACGGCCCCCACCACACTTCCTTGGACTTCGCGCTGGAGCCCTTTGCGGGACTCGCTTCCTACCGTTGGACGGACACGTGTGGGACAGTCAGCCAACACCGCGCTCTCGCGGCGGTCGAATTCGTGGAGCTTTCGGTGCCCCTGTCCGTGCTCGGACTGGATGGAGAAGGGGTGGTCCGCTTTCAGGTCAAGGTGCTGGAGGGGGGACTGGAGCGGGAGTGTTACCCAGAGCGCGTTCCGATCGAGTTTAGCCTTACTCGGAAGAACTATGCGCTCGAACACTGGATGGTGTAGGCAGAACGGGCGGGTCGACGGCGCGCTTTTCCATTGCTGCTCCGCCCCCTTTTCCCGTTTCATCCCTGATATCCATGAAACTTTTCATTCCCGGGCCGGTACAGGTCTCAGACAAGACCTTCGCTGCTTTTTGCAAGCCCATGATTGGTCACAGAAGCGGGGACTTTAAGAAGCTTTACGGCGGCATCCAACCTCGCCTTCAGGAACTCTTTCAAACCAAACATCCCGTCTTTCTCTCCACTTCCTCCGCTTGGGGCGTGATGGAGGGCGCGATCCGCAACCTCGTGGGGGCTGGCAAAGTCCTCAACTGTATGTGTGGAGCCTTTTCTGACAAGTGGCTTGACGTCTCCAAGCGTTGCGGTAGAGACGCGGTCGCTCTTCAGGTTGAATGGGGCCAACCGATCCGAGGGGAGCAGGTCCGCGAGCATCTCAAGCAGGGCGGGTTTGAGGCTGTAACGCTCATACACAACGAAACGTCCACAGGCGTCATGTCACCCCTCGCGGAAATAGCTGAGGTTTTACGCGAGTTTCCAGAGGTCCGCCTGATCGTGGACAGCGTCTCCTCTTTCTCGGTTGTGCCGATCCCTATGGATGAGTTGGGCATTGACGTCCTCCTGACTGGTTCTCAGAAGGCGCTGGCCATGCCTCCGGGCCTGGCTCTTTTTGCTGCGAGTCCGCGCGCCATGGAGCGGGCCGCATCGGTTAAGGGCAGGGGCTATTACTTTGACTTTATCGAGTTTCAGAAAAACCAGACAGAGGACATGACCCCCTCGACGCCCTCGATTTCCCACATCTACGCGCTTGAATCCAAGCTTGGAGACATCTTTGCGGAAGGCATCGCCGCGCGGCACGATAGACATGCCCGCACCAACGCGCTTGTTCACGAGTGGGTCAGGGCCCGAGGGTTCGATTTCTTCGCCCCCGAAGGGTACCGGTCCAAGTCGCTCACCTGCGTCGCCAACAACCGCGGGATCGACGTTGCCTCCCTCCTCACTGAACTCAAGAAGCGCCACGGTTTCATCATCGATGGCGGCTACGGAAAGCTCAAGGGAGCCACGTTCCGCCTTTCAAACATGGGCGACGAGACTGAGTCCACCGTAGCCGAATTGCTCGCAGCCATTGATGATTGCCTGCCCAGCTAGATTTCTCCCTGAACA
>JBIKSY010000293.1:0-4685 GCA_044348365.1 Chthoniobacteraceae bacterium | reverse complement strand
AAGTTTCGTCGCATTCTTCAAAACCTTCATCCCCTGTTCCTTCCGGAATTCTGCGTCGGTGTTAAGTTCTGACTCGAGCCTGCGAACCTTCTCCTCCAGGGGTTCACGGACGGCGGAACCGTACTTGGTTCCAATACGACTGGTCATGGAGCGAAGTTCCTCCATCGCCTTGCCTCTGGCCGTGACGTCGAGCGAGAGAGGAAGAGCGTTGAGTGCGATCAGGAAACGCTCCTTGATCTCTGAAAGTGGCTTGTACCGGGTGCCGGGCGGAAGGGTGTTTCCCGGGTCAAGTGCGTAAAGGTCGGCAGCGACCGCATCCATCTCCGCAGCAAATTTCTCCCGGGGGAAGGTAAGGCGCTGAATGGACTCCGATAATGCAGCCTCAAATTCCTGAATCTCGATCCGGGCTGCCTCTGACTGTCCCCGCCCGCTGGCTGCGTCAGGGGCCGTCTGCTTCTCCAGCGCTGAGGGCCCGTTTTCTCTGGCACGCCCGTTGTCCCAGAGTTGGAAAAACCTGGCCACCTGCTGAACGCCTTCTTGGCCAAGTTTGGCCGCTTGGTATCCCAGAAACAAGAGGCCGAAGCCTATGGTGCTGGCGGCGAGAACTGAAGACCGGCTCCTTTGTTGTATGCCTTGGACGACCCTGGAAAAAAGATCTTTGGCGGACTGCTTGCCCGCAGCAGCTGAATCCTGGTCAGCAGGCGGTGCTCCGTTCGTCAATGCCCTCGCAAACAAATTGAAATCCGCAAAGCGTTCCGCAGGACGCTCGTCGACTGCCCTGCGGATCACAGCATGCATTCTCAGCCATTCCTCTCTTTCCGTGGAGGACAGAGAGCTTTCCCCTTGTGGTGGCCACCTAAAGTTTGAACGCCCCATCTTGTCCGGCGGGTTCCCAGTCAAAAGTGAGTAGAGCGTCATCGCCGCGCCGTACATGTCCGGATGTCCTCCGCCTTCGATAAACCAACTCGGTGCGGAGAACCCAGGGGTGCCTCTCCGAGTCAGTTGCTGAGCGTCTTCTCCAAGCAGGCTGATGTCGGAAAGACACGGGGCGCCGTTCAAGAACAGTATGTTGTCCGGCTTCACGTCCCTGTGCACCAGCCCCGCGTCAGACAGCAACTGCAGGCCCTCCAGAATCGAAGTCATCCACTCCTTGACCTGCCTGCTTGAGAACCAGCCTGGCCCGGTATTCTGCCGGGCAATCAGCGCGGAAAGTGTTTTGGGCTGCCATCCCTCGTCAAGCGGCGACAGCTGGGAAATTCCGTCAGCCAGAGGCATGACATAAAAAAGACCACCGGGGAGCAGATTGGCGTGCTCAACCGGCATGAGAGCCGGGGAGCGCAGTTTGCTTGCGGCATTCCGGTAGAGGCCGAGCGCATGAAACTCCTTGTCCAGGCATCCTGCCCGACTCGCGGGGATGAACTTCAAGGCTCGCAGATCTCCGAGCGCCTCAGACTGGCAGATCCAGATCTCACCAAAGCCCCCGGAACCCACCTGCCGCAAAATGAGGTAGCCATCAAAAGATTGGGAGGGAGAAAGCACAATCGTTGCATACAGGTTCAGCTGCGGTGTGCCAATGGCAGCCTGCCTAAGTGCTCCATTCCTGCTGCTACTCAACTTGGGTTGCGAGAATCGCACAGCCCCCCGGCGAGGGCAGACGGCTGCGCGAAACACTTTTTACCGGGATTTGGAGAGATTTCGGAGAACCCAGCGAACACGGCGGGCACATGAAATCATCATCCATCCCTTTGAAATCCCTCATCCGTGTTCTCCTGTCCCTAACGACTGTCATACTTCCCTGCAGTGTGGCGAAGGGACAAGGCTCACCAGTGCCGGCTCCAGCGGGGATCGTGATGCAGCGCGGTTGGGATTCACCAGTTCAGGAGGGCGACCTTACCGTGGATGAGCTTAACGATGAGCTTTCGAGGTTCGGGAGAGCAGCGCTTAACACGGGCCCAGCTCCAGACCTCGATATTTATCGCGGGGTCAGATACTTGATGCCACTGAAGCAGGCGCTCAAGGCGCTCCGGATTACGTCGCAAGTCAGCGCCAAACACATGGTGATTTGCCCGGGACTCCCATACCGCACCCTTGTCGCATATAGCTTCAACTACCTTGAGGAAACGGGTTTTAATGAAATATACATCGTCGCCGACAAGGCGGACCAGGTAGTCGCCATCCAGCTCTACGCTGCTCAGGGCAAGGATGTTCCCGACAGGGATTTGCCGAAAAACCGAAAATTTAGAGTGTACGACTTCATCAATAGTCGTGCCAAAGCACTCACCACAGCGGAGGTGGGACACCGCACCAGTGGCCGGGAGGTTATCCAGCTTGAAAGCGACTTTCGGGATCCGACCGGAAAAGTATATCGCTTCACCCGACTCTTCCTCCCCATGCCGCTGGTTGAATTGACCCTCTTTCGCATTGGGAAGATCAAGGCCAGGGCCAGCGGGAACTGACCAGCCAGCATGTTACACGGGAGCATACGTCTCGCCAAAGGCGAGGCGTGCCTAAAGAAGCCGTAAAACTACCGCCGGCACCGGGAAACGCTTTTTCTCGGGGGGGACAAATTCATTGGCCAGAGTTGCGATCCACGCCCGGGAAGACTTCACCTCTGTAATCTCAATCTGGTCCTCTCCCACCTTGGCATAACGAAACTCAAGCTCGATCGGGGTGTTCTCCCCATCGAGCTGCAGGGCGACATTTAATTTCCCACGGCCGCTGTCCAATTCCACGGATGTCACACTGCCGATTCTGTCCAGTTTGTATTGGCGTAAAAGCGCTGCAATGGCGGGTTTGAGAAGAGTGTTGGCTAGGAATGACATAGGGTGAAATGCTTTAGAAGAGATGAAATAGTCGGCCTGCACAAAGTGCGATTAACGTCGTCCACGTCAGGCAGTTCTCTGCCCGCCGCCGAAACACTGATCTGCGGTGAATCCTGTGCGCACCGACCGCCTCTAAAAGCTTGTCGGCGCGCTCGACGGCCCAGGCATCCATCTCCAAATCTTCTGGACCTGGGTAGTATTTCTCGATGTAGCGCAGCAACGCCAGACGCCTCACGCAACAGTCTTCATTCGTCAAGGCAAGCGCTTTGAGCACAACATCATACTCTTTATACTGCTCACGGGGGAAAACAAACTTAGAAATCGAAAGGTTCTTCCCGTCGTACGTCAATGGAATGAAGGAGCATTCCTTGACTATGGAGCAGCGAGAGAATTGGCCCACCTTGAGTCGCCCACAATCCGGGCACGTGTATTCAATCATAAATGTCGCATTGTGTATGCTTTATTGCTTTACACTTCTGTTGGAGAATGGGCCTCTTACTGTTTTCCATGGTGGTCTCAAAATGGGATGTTTCCAGAGCCGTTGTCCAAAGGCTCCAAAAGGTAGTAGACCTCTTCAGGGCCGTCCTCCGGAATCTCCTCGCTGTAGCAGAGCAGGTAGTGATCACACCACACAAACGCCGCCGCCTCCTGCATCGCGAACATGCTAAGTGCCGCGAACACTGCGAGTCTCATGTTTTTCATGGTGTTGGGTTCTTGGGTTTGGACTACAAAAACCTCCCGGCCTCCTCGTCCAGCAAGCCATTCCCCGCCGAGCACACCCGGAGCACCGGTCCAATCAATCCGCGCTGCGGGCTTCCGTGGGGCTCGAGATAGAGCGTTAAACGGGATATTGAACGTTCCTGCTTCAGCCACGCCCACAGTCTGCGCCAACTTCTGAGCCCTCAATTGCGCGGTACTTTTCCGAGCCATGCCCTTCCTCCTCCGCTTGCTGGTTACAGCCTCCGCAAAACCGAACTCCATCTGTGGGCTGTTAAACTGGTGCGAATCCATGGTTTAGAAGCAGGGCGACCGAGGTCACCCAATCGTTTTGCATATTTAACCGGAGCCGCCCCCCCGACCCGGTAACCGGTGGGATAGCGGACCCTGCTGCCTACTATTTCGTAGCAAAGAACGAAGTCTCTCGAGGAATCCCGAGAAAACCAACACCGCCGCCATACCGCTTATTCGAGGCTCCAACGTAAACATCGATTGTACCTATAGATACACACTAAAGGCAATTGGAGCCCGCCCTGTTTAAGACTGCCAGCCAACGCCCCGCAGTCCGTTTAAGAACCGCAGTTGTGCAATACTGCTCCGGGACCTGCAATGTTCCAGAGAGCAGACCTAAATCTTTTGAGCCCTGCCGAGAGAAGCGGCGTGAAGTCGCCGAATGAGATGTTGGAGGGACGCAACGCCACGAACCGTAGCACCCCCGCAAGATAAACAACCTCAGTGTTCAAACACCAATAGAAATCCCATGAAAATCAACTCGGACCTCACAAAAACGCTTCTCGGAATGGCCGCCAAGACTGCCCTCGACACGTTTGCGAACAGCGGAACCACCGCCAATCAGAATCATCCAGAGCATGGCGTAGTCCTCGATCCAGAGACGACAGACATGCCTGCCGAGGAACGGCAGAAAAACACGGCGAACTCGCAATCCCAGGACTCCTTCACCCCGTTGATTAGGAGCCTCGGAACACAGGTAGCGTCCTCCGTGACCGACGGGCTCTCCAGAAAAATGGATCAAAAAATTGCGGATAGTGTTCAGGTTGCTGAGCTTGCGCTAGAGCGGCAACGGAAGGCTGCCCTCATTGAGATGCAGGCGGTTATCGAAGCCGAACGCACAAAGGCCATGGCGGA
>JBIKSY010000444.1:0-15445 GCA_044348365.1 Chthoniobacteraceae bacterium | reverse complement strand
CCAGCCCATGGCAACGCCATGGGAAAACTGTCCCCAAAAAAGAGTCCGCCCTGAAAGGGCACCCCAACATGCCCGGTCCCTCCGAAAGAGTGGCATCCTCATGGGGCGCCCCTGCAGGGCTTAATGTTTTAAAACGGATTAACCCCACGGCGTTGCCATGGGCTGCGAGTGGCCTGCCCCTTCGGGGCGGAAACACTCCGATTATCATTGAGAGTTGGTATCACTCCCTCCCTGCGCGACGCCGTACCCGCTCAAACAAGGGGCACGCGCACAGAAAGCCCCGAAGTACGTTTCCCCTGCCGTTGAGCCTTGTCAGCGCGCCGGGCGTTAGTCTGCTGCCGTTAGAATGGTCACCACCGCAGGACGGCTCTTCACGGAAGTTCCCTCCGGATCGGTGATCACCACGAAGTAGGAGCCCGCATCGGAAGCGCGCAGAGGATCCAACCGGAGGAAGCCTGTAGAGCCAGCGCTCAGCAACACGCTTTGGCCGTCGGTGCCTTCCCTGAACCAGGCGAAGGTGCGCTTGCCGGCGGTCGCGCTGACCCCGAGCACCACCACCCCGCCGGCGTTGGCACTGACGGAAACCGGTTCGGACACGATCTGCAGCGGCGCCCCGCCGGCCGAGACCTCGGCCCCTGCCAAAGCCGCGCCAAAGCTGGTGATGACGAACTTCATCTCCGTGGAGACCGTCCCGGAAGTGACCTTGCAGAAGTAGTTGCCCGGCCCCCTGTTCACGCCCGAGGCAGAAAAGTCGAGGGAAGGCCCGGTCTGGCTGGTGAGTGCAATCTGGGTGGTGGACGCCTTCAGCGTGGTGTAGCGCCAGGCGTAGGTGACCGAACCGCTTGCGAGCACGTTGACGCGCAACGTCTCGTTGGCCGCCACCAACCCTGTCGCCAAGGTGGGGCCTATCGGTTCCGCCAGGCTGCGCACGTCAAACGTCCTGGCCGCCTTGACCAGCGTCACCTCGAGGAACTTGGGCTTGGAGAAGGACACCGTCACCGCAGCGCCCGTGCTGGTGGCATTGCCCTGCGCATTGGTGACAACCACCGTGTAGCTGCCCGGAGTCCGGTCACTCGCATTGAGCAAGCCCAGCGTCAGCGTCGTCTCGGCTGCGCTCGCCGGAACCGTTCCAGCCGCACTTGTGTAGAGCGAGCCGTTGCTCAACGACACGCCGTCCTTCTTCCACTGGTAGGTCAGCGCCAGAGTGCTGCGCACCTTCGCCGTCAACGAGCCGCCGGAGCCCGCCACCACCTGTACCGCCACCGGATTCGCCGTGATGGCCGGCGGACCCGCCACCGTCAGGTTCACGGCGGTGCTTGTCACCGCGTTGACCACGTTGGAGACCCTCACCGAGTAGGAGCCGGTGTCTGCGCTGCCGGGCGAGGAGATCGTGTAGTTGGCCGATGTCGCGCCCGGGATCGCCACTCCCCCCTTGAGCCACTGGTAGGCCAACGGTGCGGTCCCCGTCGCAACCACCCGGAAGGTGTAGGGCGCTCCCGCGTTGATGGTTGCGCCGACGGGCTGCGTGGTGATCGCGGCCGGCGTATTCAACGCCAGCTCCGCCGGACTGCTCGTGACGCTGTTGATGGAGTTGCTCACCACCACCGTGTAGGTGCCCGCATCCGTCGTCTTGACCGCCGCGATCCGGTAGCTCGAGGAGGTGCCTCCCGCGAGGTTTACGCCTGCCCTCCTCCACTGGTAGGTCAACGTGCCGCCTCCTGTGGCGGTGACGCTAAACACAGCGAGCGTGCCGGGGTTGACCGTGAGCGACACAGGCTGCGCGGTGATGTTCACCCCGAGCCCGAGCTGCACCACCGCCGGGGCGCTGGTGACGCTGTTGACTACGTTCGACACCACCACCGTGTAGGTGCCGGCATCCGTGGTCTGGACCGAAGGCAGCGAGAAGGTTGCGGCCGTGCCACCCACGAGTGCCACCCCGTCCTTGCGCCACTGGTAGGTCTTAGGATCCGTGCCCGTGGCCACCACGGTCAACGCCAGCGAACCGCCGGCGCTGAGGGTACGCCCGATGGGCTGCGTGACGATCGCCACGGGCTGGTTGAGCGCCAGTTTCGCCACGGCGCTCACCACCGGCGCCACCGGGTTTCCAACCACCACATCGTAGCTGGCCACGTTGGCGGTGGAGACCGCCGAAATCGTGTAGGTTGCGGACGTGGCGCCGGGAATGGCCACGCCTGCCTTGCGCCACTGGTAGGTGAGCGGGCCCGTGCCTGTCGCGCTCACGCTGAAGGTCGCCGAGGCGCCCGGGTTCACGCTCAGACTCACCGGCTGCGTAGTGATCGTCACCCCGGCATTCACACTGACGACGGCCGGCTGGCTCGTTGCCTTGCCGACGGAGTTGCTGACCACCACCGTGTAGGTACCCGCGTTTGCGAGTTGTACCGCCGCGACCGTGTAGGTGGCCGCGGTTGCCCCGGCGACCGGCTGCCCGTCCTTGCTCCACTGGTAGAGCAGCGGCGCGGTCCCGGTTGCGGTGACGCTCAGATTTAACGCCGCACCCGGATTGAGTGTTCTGCCAACGGGTTGCGTGACAATGGCCGGCGGTACGCTGACCGCCAGCACCGCAGCACTGCTGGTGACGCTTCCCACTGCGTTGGTCACCACGACGTCATAACTGCCCGCATCCGTGACCTTGGCGGCGGCCAGCGTGTAGGAAGCCGAGGTCGCCCCGGCAAGCGGAGCCCCGGCCTTACGCCACCGGTAGGTCAAGGTGCCGCTGCCCACGGCCACCACCGAGAAGGAAACCCGCTCGTCCAGGGCCACGGCCAATCCGCTCGGCTGCTGGGTGATCGCGGGCAGTGCCAGCACAGACACCTCCACCTCGTTGCTCTGCACGGCGCCAAACGCGTTGCCCACCTTCACGCTGTAGAAACCCGCATCCGCAGCCGCTGCAGCCTTGATCGCGTACGTGGCAGCCGTCGCGGCGGGAATGTTGACGCCGTTTTTCTGCCACTGGTAGGTCAGCGTCGCCGACCCCTGCGCCACGACACTGAGCGTCGCCGCAAGCCCCTGTTTGACCACCACCGCCACAGGCTGCATCGTGATCGACGGCGGCACGTTGACCGCCACCGCCACCGTCACGCTCTGCACCGTTCCCGCCGAGTTGGTCACCTTCACAGAATAGCTGCCCGCGTCGGCCACCTGCGCCGCCGCCACCGAGTACTCGGCCCCCGTAGCACCCGCCACCGCCGCCGTGCCCTTGAACCACTGGAAGGTCTGCGCCGCGCCCACGGTCGTGCGCACACTCAGCTTAAAGGGCTGGCCCACCAGCACCGACACAGCCCCCGGCTGTTCCAGAATGCTCGGCAACGCCACGACCTGCACCGCCGCGGCCGCGCTGTCCGCACTCCCAAACGCGTTGGAAACCGTCACCGTGTACACCCCGGCCTTGCTCACCGCCGCAGGCGTCAGCGCCAGCGTCGCCGCCGTCCAGCCCACAATCGAGGCACCGTCCCTGTACCACTGGTAACTCAGCGGCGCCGTCCCGCTGTATCCCGGCGTAAGCACCACGGCCGCCCCCACCGCAAACGTGCCGCCCGCCGGTTGCACCGTGAAGGCCGGAGCCGCCGCCAGCGTCAGGTTCGCCACGGCACTCGTCACGCTTCCCATCCCGTTGCTCACCTTCACCGTGTAGGCCCCCGCGGACGCCACCGATACATCCGCCACCGTCAGCGAGGCGCCGGTGGCCCCGGGCAACGCGGTGCCCCCCTTGAACCACTGGTAGGTGAACGGCGCCGTCCCGCCCGCTTCCACGCTAAAGCGCCCCGTCTGTCCTGGCAGCAGCAGCACCGACTGCGGTTGCACCCGGATTGTCGGGGCCACCGCCATTTCCACCGTAGCCGGCGGCGTCAGCACGCTGGCCGTGCCAAAACTCAGTCGCACCGTGTATGCGCCCACGTTCGCCGCGCTCATCGCCGCGATGTCGTAACTCGACTTTGTCGCCCCCACAAGTGCCGTGCCGTCCTTGAACCACTGGTAGCCCAACGTGCCCGAACCAATTCCGACCGCCTCGCAAGCCAGACCCACCACCTGCCCGCTGGCGGCCACCACCGACTGCGGCAGACGCAACAACACCACAGCATCCACAGGCACCACCGCCTCCTTGATCTCAATGAGCGATCCCGAACCAAACGTCGTAACCTCCTGCACCGTACCGCTCGGCCACCGGACAGTGATCTTCTCCACCGCCGGGGCAGTCCCCAGCCCGAAGCTCTTCGTCACCGTGTAACCCTCGCCCAGGTTCCCCACGTACTGGACCTGCTTACGCCCGCCCGCAGTCAGTTCAATGACCGCCCCCTGCCCGTCGCGCGGGGAACGCACCCCTTCCAAACGCACGCGCACCGCCTTGCCTCCCCGGCTGGCAGCCAAGTTCCGGTACACCTTGTAGAGGCCCTGCGTCGACGCATCGTCCCAGGCGCGCACCACCAAATCCAACGCCCCGTCCCCGTCCCAGTCCGAAAAATAGCCGTCCAAATGGAGGCGCCCGGCCCCCAGCCCCGCGTCGACCCCCCATTCGTTGGTCATGTCCTGCAACGCCGCCGAACCCTTGCCACGCAAGAGGCGTACCTGCAGATCCCTGTCGCCGTCGGCCCCCAGCCACACCGGATCCAGCACCCCGTCCAAGTCTGCGTCCACTTCCGAGAAGAGCCGGTGCCCGACGCCAGCGCCTGCCGTGAAGGCAGCAGTGCGCGCGGTGAAGGTCCCGTCCCCGGCGCCCTCAAACCACTGCGGCGTGGTGGCGTCGGCGCTGCCTTCCACGGCGGAGCCGTTGACCAGATCCAGCTTGCCGTCCCCGTTGACGTCCACCACCTGGAGTTTGGAAAGTTCGTTCGCGCCCAAGATACCGTGGCTGGCAGCCACCTGAAACAAGGATGCCCCTGCAGCCGTGTTGGTCTTCCACTTGTTGAGGTACACGTGCACGGGACGCCGGCTCCCCGTGTCCTCGGGTGCGCGCCCCTCGGTTTCGAGCACCAGCAAGTCTGCGAGTCCGTCGCTGTTGACGTCCGCTAGGCTGAACACCGGCTTCGCCCAGGCAAAAGACTGCACCTCCCGGAACTCGGTGAACCCGCCGGCCGTGCCCCAGCTCCTGCGCCCCGTCGCGTCCGCCGCGCCGCTGCCAAGGAACACGCCGATCCGCCCCGGCCGGGCCGTCCCAGCCACCTTATAATTGCACACCAGATCCAACAACCCGTCCCCGTTGAGGTCGGCCACCTCCAGCTCACCGGTGTTCTGCGTCCACAACGCCCTCGCCTGCGTGAGCATCGCCGCCGAGACCGTCTGCGCCTTGAACACGCCCGCCGTACTCAGGTACACCCGCAGTCCAGCCGCATTCCACGACACCACGTCCTGCGCGCCGTTGTTGTCAAAGTCTCCCACCGCCACCAGCCCGCTGTCCAAATCCAGCGGTAGGCCGGCAGCCGCGGTCACCTCTTCGGCCGCAAACTCCCCGGCCGCACGCCACAGACGCACCGCCGTTTCCTTGCCGCTCACCACCCGTACCAACCGGTCCACTTTTGCCGCCGCCCCCGCATCCACCAGCGCCAACAGCGTGTGCTCGGGCAACCGCGCAGCAGCGCCGTTGGTCACCTCGGTAAACAGCGGATCCTGGGCCTGCGCCGTCTTTCCACCAAAACGATCCTGGCGGTACCCCATGTCCGCTGCCGTGCCGTCCGCCTCCCTGGGCAGGCCGGGAGCCGCCGCGTCGAGCGCCGGCGAGCCGGTGCGCAACGCAAAGTTCTTCGCCGCCACATCCACAAACAGCGGGTCTCCACTGATGTTGCCCGCGCCCAAAGTGAGCGACACCACCTGCGAGGCCGCCGCACCGCCTTCAATCGCGGAGTACTCGATCTGCACCACCGTCCCCTTGTTGTTGGGGAAGGGCAGCGCCCCCAGCTGCTGGCCCGTGTTACCGCGCACAATGCTGTTGCGCACCACGAGCCGGCCCCCATCCCGCACCGCCAGCCCGCCGACCTGCGCGTTGAGATTGCCCACCGTGTTCCCAAACACCGTGCACCGGTCCAGTTCGCAGGTCCCACGCTCCGCGAACACTGCACCCCCCGCTTCCGAAGCGTGGTTGGCAAGAATCAGACAGTTGAGCAGCCGGGTCGTTCCGCCCGTTGAATACACGCCACCCCCGTAAGAGGCCTGGCTCTTGAACCGTAGCCCGCCTGCATTCCCGTTGTTCTCGATGATGCAGTCCTGCACCACCGCACTCGTGAGAATGCAAAAGCCGCCCCCGATGAACGTGATCGAAGACGCCGTCGCAGACAGGCTTCGCCCCGTCCCACCCGAAATCTTGAACCCGCGCAGCTCCGAGTTGAGTGCCGCCGCATCGATAAACACCGCCGTGTTCCCGGCCGGCGCCTGGATCACCGTGTCGACCGGGCCCGCAGTGGACTCGATCACCAGCGTCTTGCCCCGGTATTCCACGCGTTCCGTGTAGGTTCCCGGACCCACCAGGATCTGGAAACCCGAGCGCGCCGCCTGCACCGCCTTCGCGATGGTCAGGAAGGGCGCGGCCGACGTGCCCGTGCCCGTCGTGTCGTTGCCCGTCTTAGAAACATACAACTTGTCCGTCACCACCGCAGGCACCACATCCAAAAACGCGGGGACGCTTGCGAGACTGGAGACGCTGTTGCTCACCTCCACCGTATACGACCCCTCGTCGGAGAAGGCCGCCGCAGCGATCTTGTACTCCGCAGCCGTCGCGCCGGAAAGCACCGCCCCGTCGCGTTTCCACTGGTAGGCCAGCGGCGCGCCGCCGAGCGCCTCCACCCGCAACGTCACCGGCCCGCCCTCGGGCACCTTGTAACCCACAGGCTGCACCACGATCGCCGCAGGCGCCACCGCCCCCTCCGGAGGCGTGTTTTCCGCAGTGTACAGGGCCGTCACCTCCGCCGCGCTCAGCACCTTGTTGTAAATCCGGATGTCGTCCAGACACCCAAACCATTCCTGATAGCCGTCGCCCGAGCCGGACCCAATCCGCAGCGGTCCGGTGTTAGCCGCCACCGCGCTGGAACTGGCAGCCTGCGCCGCCACCTTTGCGCCGTTGCGGTACAGGCTCAGGCTGCCGCCGTCAAAGGTCAGCGCGTACATCTGCCATTGCCCGTCCATAAGCGTCGCCGTCCCACCGGTGACATAGCCGGTCTGGGCGCCGCCCCCGTTGAGCCGGTCCAGCGCGCCACTGCCAAAGCCCGCACCCAACGCGTAGGAAGAATCCCGCAAATCCTTGCCCGCCCGTTTGCCGAGCATGAACGGGTTCACTTCCGCCAGGGTTTCACCCGCGAACTCGGGCTTGGCCCACACCACCACCGTGTACCGTTCGCCGGGCTGCAAACTGTCCGTGTGCGGCACCGTCACGTTCTGCGAAACCAGCGGCTTTGAAAGCGGGTTGAGCTTTCCGGAAAACCGCAACGCGGAACTGGCGATGCCAAAACGGTCGGGCACCACCTGCACGTTGGCCCCCTTGCCGTGGTTACGGAACGGCGTGGAGTCGCGCGTGTCGCCCGCAAACTTCCAGTGCGCCATCAGCCCCTTCCAGTACGTGGACGGCTCGCCGGCCACCGTCAGCGCGGCCAGTTCGCTGCGCAACGCATTGCCGAAGCGGTCCTTCACCACCACCGAGTAGTCCCCGATGGAGTACTTCCCAACCGAGGCCACACTCAACGTGTCGTCCGTCGCAAAGGGCAACGTCGCACCGTCCTTGTACCACTGGTAGCTCAACGGCGCCGCGCCGCTGGCCACCACACTGAAAGTCCCGCGCGCTCCAAGCGTGAGTTCCGCAGCTGCGGGCTGCGTCGTGATCCGCAGCGCCGGCCGCGCCGCCACCACCGCCGACTCGCTAAACACCCGGCCCACCGTGTTGCTCACCTGCACCCTGTAGGTGCCGCCATGGGTCGCTGCCGAAAGGGGACTGAGCGACAACACCGGGGCCGACTGCCCGGCAAGCGCCGCGCCGTCCTTGTACCACTGGTAGCCCAGAGGCAGGGCGCCCGTCGCCGCCACGCTCAACACCACGGAACTGCCCTCCACCGCGTCGATCCCCACCGGCTGCGTCACAACGCGCGGCAGCGCCTGCACCGCCACCGTTGCCACCCTGCCCACGGCCAACCCCACTGCGTTCTTTACCTCCACCGTGTACGCCCCCGAATCCAAAAGCGTAGCAGCCGGCACGCTCAGGGTCGCCGCTGTCTGGCCCGCCACCAATGTCCCGTTCTTTTTCCACACGTAGGTGAGAGGCGCCGTGCCCGCCGCCTCGGCCACCAAGGCAAACCCCGCCCCTTCCTTCACCGAAAGGTTCTCCTCCACATTCAACACCCGCGGTAACAGGTTCACCACCACCCGGGCGGCCGTGCTGCTGGTCTCGCCCGCAGGATTGCTCACCGACACCGAATAGGAACCGGCGTCGAGCGCAGAGGCCTTGGACACCGCAAAAGTCGCACCCGTCCCGCCCGCGAGCGGAAGGGAATCCCTGTACCACTGGTATTTGAGCACGGGCGAACCTGTGGCCGTCACGCCCAGCGCAATCGGCGCTCCCTCGGTCACCGCCACGTTCGCGGGCTGCTTGGTGATCTGCACCGGTATGAGCAACCCAAGCGCCGCCGCCGCGCTCGTCACGCTGCCGGCCGGATTGGTCACCTTCACCGAATAAGAAGCCACATCCGTGGCGCCCACTCCCGGAAGGGAGAGCGTCCGTCCCGTCTTGCCCGCAAGCACGGTCGTCCCCTTCGACCACTGGTAGCTCAGCGGCGCGGTGCCTAGGGCGTCCACCGCGAACACCACATCCGTCCCCGCCACCACATTCACGGGCGCCGGTTGGACCACGATGCTCGGCGGCACCGCCACCTCCAGACGCGCCACCGCGCTCACCGCCCTGGCCGCACCGTTGGACGCCACCACCTGGTAGTCGCCCACCGAAGTGAGCGCAGTCGCCGCAATCCGGTAGGTGGACCCGGTCCCGCCCGCCAGGACGGCGCCGTCCTTGAGCCACTGGTAGGAGATCGTCCCCGAGCCCACGGCCGTGGCGGAAAACACCACCAGCGTCCCGGTGCCCACCGTCCGGCCGAGCGGTTGTTCGGTGAACTTGAGCCAGTCCGGCACATTTGTGTTCTGCTTGATTTCCACCAACTGTCCGGCCGGCACTGCGTTGAGGTACTGCAGCTGCCCGTTCGGCCAGGTCACCACGATCTGCGTGGCGGCAGGCGCGCTGCCCAGACCAAACAACAACTGCGTCGCCAGCGGCGAGCCATCCGAGGAAAGATTCCCGACGTACTGGGTTTCGGAGCGGTCGCCACTCACCACCGTCACCCGCGCGCCCGTGCCGTCCCGGGGCGATTCCACCCCCACCAGACGCACCCGCAACCAGCGGCTGCCGCGGTCTGCCGCGCTGTTGCGGTAGACCTTGTACCGCCCCGCTCCGGACCCCGTGGCGCTCGCCACCAAATCCAAATCGCCGTCCCCGTCCCAGTCGGCAAGGTAACCGGACAGTCCGAGGTTGCCCGAGGGCAGCCCCACGTCGACGCCCCATTCGGTCCCGACCTCCGCAAACGCACCCCCGCCCATGCCCCGCCACAAGCGCGCCTGGAGGTTGGCAAAGTTGTGCAGCCCCGACCACCACCCGTCCATGCGTCCGTCCAAATCAATGTCCGCCACACGCGCCACATGGTGGTAGTAGCGGTCCGACCCCACAAAGGGAGCCTTCTCCTGGCGGTAGGTGCCGTCCCCGTTGCCGTAGAACACCTTCGGTGTGGACTGCGAGGGCCAGTCGGAGGACCCATTGACCAAATCCAGCAACCCGTCACCGTCCACGTCGACGCTTAGGAAGTTGCTAAACTCGCTGGCCGCCGTCAGTCCGGCTTCCTCCACCTCTTGGAATGCGGGTTCCCACTCGAGCAGATAGCCCAGCTTCATGCCGGCCGCGGCCGTCTTCCAACTGCCGCTGTCCTTGGCGGAATAGACGCCAGCCGTGCCGCTCCCGGGCGCGCCGCCGTCCCATTTGGTATAGGACAGTGTTTCGCCGGTCACCCAGTTCCACTGGCTGTTTTCGTATTCCGCACCCAACCACAAATCCTCTGCGGTGGCACGGGAGGTCAGTTCTTCCAGCACCGCATCCCATTCGGTGGCACTCGAGACAGTCAGCAGATGCCCCCCGCGCGCCACGGCATCGGCCTGCGCTTCGGCAAAGGTGTAGGATCCGGAAATGATGCTGTAACGGGCTAGGCCGTTGAGCCGCTCGGGCCGCTTGGTCCCCTCGGGCTTCCAGGACGCCCCTGCTGGCATCGTGCCGACCTGACGCTTGATCCCGGAATCCTGAACCCGCGTACCGCTACCCTCGTCGAAGTGCACCAGCAGCACCGCATTAGCGTCGGTCTCAAAGCGACGCACCGGCGTAAACGGTCCGTTGTAGCGGTCTACATTGGACCAGCGCACCTCGTCGATCTCAACGCCGTTATACGCTGCAATCAGCGTGCTCGTTGTTGTCCCGATGATGCGATCAGAAAGGCCATTTCCTTGACCACTCGCTACGGTTTTTCCATCCACGTAAATCTCCCACTCGCCAGTTAGGTGGCGGCTAAATGCTACGTGGTGCCAGAGCCCGTCCATCTTGACCGAGCCCTGAGGGGCTTTCACATCAGGCCAAGGCGCCCAAGCATAAACAACACTCACAGAACCGTCCCCAAAAATAAGAAGAGACTTGTGCTCACGTCCGTCGGAGTACCGAACCAGCTGTGCGTAGCTTGCCGGAGATGAAGATGCGGATGAGCCTCTGACCCACCCTTCCATGGTCACAATCTTATCAGTGTTCATCACGGCATCGTGAGGAAAGCTAACTGCCGGCCCCGGGACGTTACCAATCGTCACCCCAAACCCGCCGCCCGCGCCCGTTCCCCCCTGGTTGTTGAGGTACACATGCGCCTTGTGGCTCACGTGCGTGTCCGAAGGCCAACTGCCGTCGGTCTCCAGCACCACCAGGTCAGGCAGACCGTCCGCGTTGGAGTCCGTGACGCTGAAGTGCGGCTTCTGCCACGGGAACGTCATGACGTCCTGCACCCCGCTGAAACCGTCAGCGGCCAGCCACACCCGCCGCCCGCTTGCGCCGTCCAAGGTTGCCTCGTTGGTGAACTGCGCAATACGGCCGGGTTTATCACCGGTTTCCTCGTAACTGAACACCACGTCCAGATCCCCATCGTTGTCGAGATCCGCCAAGGTGAAGGACCCGCGCGCCTTCGGAAACAGTTCCACCGCGCGGGTGTTCACCTCGGCGGACACTGCCGCCGTCTTGAACGCGCCAGCCGTGTTGAGGTAAACCCGCAAGCCCGAGGCGTCCCACACCACCAGATCCTGCGCCCCGTTGTTGTCGACGTCGCCCACCGCAAAAAAGCCGCCGAAACCCGGCGCCAGCAGATCCTTCGGCAGGCCGGCAGCCACCGTCACGTCGCGGTACCCGAACGCGCCGGTCACCCGCCACAACTGCAAGGAGCCGTCCGCCACGCGCACCAACCGGTCCGTGGCAGTCCCCTGCCCGCCATCGATCTCCGCGAGCAGGTCGTGCCGCGGCAGGCGCACCGCCTCGGTCACATCCGTGAACAACTGGCTCCCGAACGTGACGGCCTCTCCTCCGAACCGGTCCGCTCTCCAGCCCATGTCGGCTGCCGTCCCGTCCTTTTCCTTCGGCCGCCCGGGAGAAGCCTTGTCCAGCGCCGGCGATCCCGTGCGCAGCGCAAAGTTCTTTGCCGCCGCGTCGGCAAAGAGCGGATCGCTCGAAATGTTGCCAGTTCCATTGCGGAAGGTCTGTGCTCCCCCACCGTCATTGGGAGCCTGGATATCGGAGTATTCCACCGCGATCTCCGTACCCACGCTGTAGGGCCAGCCGAACGCCCCCAACTGCGACCCGGTGTTCCCCCACACGATGCTATTGCGCACCAGCATCCGCCCGCCGTTACCCACGGCAAGACCGCCCTGGGTCCCGCGGAACGCCGTCGCGTCGTTGCCGTGTACGGTGCAATGGTCAAACTCGATGCTGCCGCTTTCCGTGAAGCTCGCACCGCCGCTGGCCCAAGCGTAATTACTGAAAATCAGACAGTTGACCACCTGTAGTTTACCGCCAGTCGAGTAGATCGCGCCCCCAAAGGTGGCGGAGTTGACCTTGGGCGTCCCCTTGCCGTTTGCCTCGAAGATACAATCCGAGAGGAGTGCGGTGGTGGCGCAGTGCACCCCGCCGCCGTAGTAGTCCGTGCCATAGTTCGAGGGCGTTGGCCTGCCAGTGCCCCCTGTGATCTTAAACCCGCGCAGTTCGGAATTCGCCGCCGCCGCGTCGATGTAGACAACGGTGCTTGCGGTTCCACCCTGCAGGGTGGTGGCCGCCGCGCCTTCGGAGGAATGGAGGCGCAGAGACTTGCCCGCGTACTCGACCCGCTCCGCGTAGGTGCCGGGCCCGACCAAAATGCGCGAGCCACCCGCCGCCGCTTTGACGGCCCTGCCGATGGTGAGGAACGGCTTTGCCTGCGTCCCGTCGCCGGTGGTGTCGCTGCCGTTTTTCGCTACATAGACCGTGACGTTGCTGACCGGATCGAGCACATCGACCAACACGGCTTCACTGAACACCGCGCCGCCCGCGTTGGAAACGCGCGCCCGATAGCTGCCTTGGAGCGGTTCGGTGACGTTGTTGAGCGGAAGCTCCTGCGAGGTCGCGCCGCTGATGTCGGCACCGTCCTTCTGCCACTGGTAGGAGAGAGCCGTCGCGCTCGTCGCGTCTACCCGCAGCACGCCGGAGCTACCCGGCGGCATCCGCAGCCCCACGGGCTGCCTGGTGATGACAGGCGCGAGAGCCTTTTCGGCGTCGTACAGGGCAGTAACCTCGGCGGCGGAGAGGGCGCGGTTGTAGACGCGGATGTCGTCTATTTTACCATCAAAACTTTGCCCGTAGAAAAGGTCGCGTCCAATGACGAGACTGCTGGCGTCATACAAGAGATTGCCGCTGGAGGGTGCTTCAGCAACAAGCCGTCCATCGTAAAATAATTTGGTCTTTTGGCCATCGTACGTTCCACAGATTTGGACCCATTGTTGAATAGGTTGGCCGGTTGGCGGATCTGGAACGTAGTACCCATCTGATGTTCTCACGGTGAACAACGGCGCGTCGTGAAATGTGTCGTTGCGATTCGAACCCGTGATGAGTTGATAGCTTCCATAGCTGCCAGCGATTGCGACACCCTTGGAGACCACTCGCAAGTAACCACCTAGCTTTCGCATGTTTATCCATGCGGAGACGGTTGTTTCTTTGGAAGGTCTGAGCGATGCGCTATCGGGAACTTCAATGAACGAATTAACTCCATCGAATTCATAAGACTGAATTTGACTACCAAAGCGGTCCGCAGCCAATTTTGCGCCTTTGACAGTGCCGTGATTCCCATTTCCGCTTTCATCATTGGCATTCCCGTTAAACGGATAATAGGCAACCAACCCGCTCCAGATGCCGGAGTTCACGCCTGTGATGGCCAGTTCCGCCTCGTTGCTGGTGACGGTTTTGCCCGAGGCGTCGCCCACCACTGCGGTGTACTTCCCGATCTGGGCCGGGCCGACGTTTTTGAGGCTGAGCGTGGCCTGGTCGGCGCCTGAAATGGCGACGCCGTCCTTCTTCCACTGGTAGGTCAGCGGCGCGAGGCCGGTGGCCGCCACACTGAAGGACGCCGTCCCGCCGATTGCGGGCACCGTCACCGGAGTGGGCTGGGTGGTGATGGTGAGGTTTAACTGCGCCGCCGTCCGCTCGACTTCGAGAATGTAGCCGACACATTCCCCCGTCGTGGTGTGGCTATTGGGCACATCGTCCCATTTGTTTCCTCCCCTCACCCATTTGTGCATGTAGTTGCCAGAGCCGTTGGGTTCGCCGGTGCACCAAAGTTGGTAGGAGAGAGGCTCGCCAGTCACCCATTTCCACTGGCCTTCGGCCAACTCGTCCGTGGCGCCCATCCAAAGATCCAGAGTGTTGAACTTGTCCCCCAGCGCGAGCCGGATGGTTTCCCACTCAGCCGCGCTCGCCACAGTCACCAGATGACCGCCCCGCTTCTCCGCATCCGCCTTGGCTTCCTTCCAAGTAAACCGCCCGTCCACCACGGAATACCGGTTCTGGACATTCGTCACCGTCAGCCCCGAGTCCGCATTGGTCGGATCCGTCCCGTTCTTGATCTCGTCGCTGTCCGAAACGCCGTCCCCGTCGGTGTCCCACTTGGTTCCATCGGTGAAATAACCGCGTTCAAAAAGGTAGCCGCAGCGATTTCCATTTCCCCAGTCGTTCCAAATAAAGCCGTTGGGTCGGTCCACGTAACCAGCCGTCAGCAGGTTGAGGACGTTCTCGCCAGTGGCACCGTTGGGCTCCTGACCGTTACCCAAGGTGCGCCCCCACTTTGCAAAGTTCCACTTTTCGCCGGTAATCCAGCGCCAGCGCCCTTCGCTTCCCTCGTCCGTACCGCCCAGCCAAAGGTCTGTCGTTGTCACCGCGGGACCAACCACCGTCTTGATTGCCTGCCATTCCGCCTCGCTCGTGATGGTCGCCAGATGGCCGCCCTTCGCCTCGGCATGCGCCTTGGCCTCGGCCCATGTAAAGGAGCCGCGCACCATTTCGTAACGGCCCCAGCCGTACTCGTACGCATCGCTCAAGCCGTCCCCGTCGGTATCGAGCACCTCGTTTTGCCGGTAGAGCGCAAGCACATCGTCGGCACTCAGCGCGCGGTTGTACCAGCGCACATCGTCCAGCGTGCCGGTAATGCTCGTCGTACCCACGGCGGAACCGATCAACAGCGGATGCTCATTGGACACCTCGATGTCCGCTGGCGTGATGTCGGTTTCCACGCGCTTGTTCCCGTCGACGTATAGGGTCATCTTGCCCTTGCGGTCGTACACCGAGGTCACCAGGTGCCACTTGTTGTCGCCCAGCGCGGCGGAGTCCGAGGCCCGCTTGGCCGTCGGAGCGCTGCTGCCCCACAGAAGGGTGCGCGCTGCGAGGGTCGCGACTGGATTCTGAGCAGTCTCCGCCTTACGAGCGCCCGCCACGACTCGCATCCCTGGAAAGTTGTATCCGTGGTTGAGTCCGGCATACCGGCCACTCCGGCTACTGACCCGGGCAGCGCTTGCGTCCGTCGCTGGAATCCCCGGCTGCGGCCCGTACGCCGCGCTCCCGCGCACTACACGCACCGGCGAGGCTTCACCGATCGCCGTTGTGGGCACATCCCGCCATCCATCAAAACACCATTCGTTGATGTTTCCCGCCATTCCGTACAGCCCGTAACCGTTGGGCGGGAAATGCTTAACAGGATTGAATCGGCCGATCCAGAAATTACCTTCAACGGAGAAACCGGGGGGCAGGCCTACAGCAGCGCTCTTGTCAAACGACTGGCTGCGGGTGGACTAGTAATTGTCATTGTACTGGCTGATC
>JBIKSY010000077.1:0-15467 GCA_044348365.1 Chthoniobacteraceae bacterium | reverse complement strand
TCGCCATTATTCTCCCACTTGCCGCAGCAGCCCTTTTCTCAGGTTGCGAGCCCCAAAAGCCCGCCGCTGCTCCTGAAAGCACCCCGGCCGCCGCACCAGCAGCGCCGGCCCCAGCGGCCCCAGCCCCAGCAGCGCCTGCTCCTGCTCCGGCCCCGGCTCCTGCGGCACCCGCCCCAGCCCCTGCGGCACCCGCCCCAGCCCCTGAGGCACCGGCAGCCAAGTAGTTTACTGCGTCCCTAGTTTGTAGGAAGCCCTTCAGCTCTGCTGGAGGGCTTCTTTTTTTGCCCCCCTCCATCCGCGCTTGTCGCGCACCGATTACCGGTTCTTATAGACGCCAAATGAAAGCATCTCCCCTCGTTTTCCTTTGTGCCACGCTTGGCTCTGCAACTTTCTACTTCTCCGGACCGCCCGCCCAAGCGTTACCCGAGGCGTTTGAAATCACCGCCAAGACCACCCATCTTCTGCCGCGCGGCAAGGAGGCCGACGGCAACATCGGCGACTTCCTTCTGCGCAACGACAGGATTGAGGCCGTTATAAGCGCCAACCTCCCGCTCCGCCGGGCGAACATGTCGACCTTTTACGGCGCCGATGGAATCACCCCCGGCTGCCTCTACGACCTGACCCTACGCGGAACAAACAACGACCAAATCACGGTGTTCACCCCCGCACAGCAACAGGGCGCCGTTTCGTGGGTGCGCATGTTGCCCGGCGCGGGGGAGGTTTCTGTCGAATGCATGGTGACCGCCGAGACTGGCGGGGGCATATCCCGCCGCCATCTTTACAGCCTGCGCGATGGCTGGCAGGGCATCAAGGTGACCACCACGCTCAAAAACGAGACCGACAGCCCGCTAAAGACGGCTTTCCAGGACCGCTGGACCAACTTTACAAAGACCGGGGTTGCCCCCGGGGGGATCCTTTGGGCGGACTCCGTTGATCCCGCAGACCACTGCGGGTACGCCGTGGGGCCACTGGAGGATCCCAATGGCGCCCTCAAACGCTTGCCCGGGGAACTGCAGCCCGGCGAAACCCTTACCTACACCCGCTTTCTGGGAGTGGGCACCTCGCCCGCCGCCGCAGTCGGGGCCGTCTGCGCACAGCAAGGCGGTGCAGCAAAGCTCGCCGGTTCGCTCCTTGACGCGGAAGGCAGACCCTTGCCCACGGGTGCGGTGTTGCTACGCCCGATGTTCGCGGTGCTCGCTCCCGTGCCAGTCGGGGGCAAGCCCGCGACAAACAATCCCGACAGCAACGGCCGACTTTCTGGAATCGCCTACCCGGACGCGGAGGGCCGGTTTGAATGCAACCTGCCCCCGGGCCGCTACAAGCTCACCGCCACCGCCCCCGGGCGTCCGGACGCGGAGCTCGAAGTTGAGGCCCTTGCAAACGCAATCGTGCGTTCCGACTTCACACTGGGCCCCGCCGGAAGCGTCCAACTGGACGTGCGCGACGAGGCGGGCGTCTCGCTCCCATGCAAGGCGCAGTTTCTCGCGCAGGCGGGCACGGAAGCCGTTAACCTGGGCCCCGAACAGCGGGCCCACGGCTGCCGCGACCAATACCACTCGGAGAAGGGACAGTTTTCGGTCGCGCTGCCGCCCGGCCGGTACAAGGTCGTTGTCACAAGAGGAATCGAGTACAGCCACCTGGAAGAAACCATCGACGTCGCCGCGGGAAAGCCCGCCCTGGTGCAGGGCGTGCTCAAGCGCCTCGTCGACACAAAGGGCTGGGTGAGCGCCGACTACCACAACCACACCACCCAAAGCGGTGACAACGTCTGCGGTGTTGCCGACCGGCTCATCAACCTGGCGGCGGAGCACGTCGAGTTCGCCCCCACCACCGAGCACAACCGGATTTTCGACTGGCGCCCGGAAATTGACCGCCTTGGTCTCACCCCCTTCCTCCAAACGGTGGTCGGGATGGAAAACACCGGCAAGGGAGAGCACTTCAACGCATTCCCCTTCGAGCCGGTCCCCTACACCCAGGATGGCGGCGCCCCGGTCTGGAACGCGGACCCCCGGCTCACTGCGCTGGCCTTGCGCGAATGGCAGAAGGTTGAGCCGGACCGCTGGGTGCAGATCAACCACCCAAACCTTTCGACAAGCTTCTTTGAAGACAGGGGCACCGGCGACAAGGAGGGCGGGTTCGCCGGGCTGGTGCGCCTGATCGACGGCTATGAAACCCAAAACGGTTCGGGCTCCCGCATTTTGGACGGGGTCCCCTTCCATCTTGGCCGCGGGCCACAGGGCGGGGAGACGGTAGTGTGGGATCGGGAGTTTCTTTGGCTTCAGATGCTCAACCAAGGCAGGCGAACCTCCGCCATGGCGGTGATGGATTCCCATGCGGTGTTTGGGAACGGCTGCGGCGGCTGGCGCATGTACATGCCCTCGGCCTCCGACGAGCCGTCCAAGATTGACTGGCGGGAGAATGTGCGCGCGGCAAAGGCGGGCTGTTCTTACCTGACCACCGGGCCGTTTTTACAGGTGAGCACCCCGGGCGGCGACCGACCGGGCGCCACCGTCCGCGCCTCGGGCGGCTCGGTGACGTTGAAGGTCAGCGTGCAGTGCACCGACTGGATCGACATCGACCGGGTGCAGGTGCTCGTCAACGGCCGCGCCCCTGCGGAGCTCAACTTTACCCGGGCCACCCACCCGGCGCTTTTCAAGGAGGGAGTCCTAAAGTTTGAGCGCGAAATCCGAGTGCCGCTCAAGGAGGACGCCCACCTGATTGTCGTGGCCTGCAGTGAACAGACCACCCTCCAAACCGGTTACGGCTCCAGCAGCCAGTCCGCAAACCGGCCGCTCGCCTACAACAACCCCCTGTTTGTGGATGTCGATGGCAACGGTTTTCAGCCCAACGGAGATTCACTCGGCTTCCCGCACCCGGGCAAGAGGGTGACCGTGGAGGAGGCCAAAGCGTTCCTTGCCGGAAGGAAGCAGCCCTGAGGCGACTGGCGCAACGCGCCCGCTGCTGCTAGCCTCTGGCCATGAATTCGCACGCGGTCCTCTATGACGGGGAATGTTCCTTCTGCACTTTTCAGATGAAAATGCTGCGCTGGATGGATTGGGGCGACCGTTTTACGCTGATTCCCTCGGCGGACCCCCGGGTCGCCACGTTGGCGCCGTTGCTCACGGAGGCGGACTTAAACGAGGCCATCCACTGTGTGACGGAGGCGGGCAGGATCCATCGGGGCGCGCGGGCGATCCGCTTCATCGCGCTGAGGCTGCCCGTGGCTGTCCCGCTGGCGCTTTTTCTGTGGCTGCCCGGGGTCATTTTGGTCGCGGAACGTGTGTACGCTTTGATCAGTCGCAACCGCCAGTGGATCAGCCGTGTCTTTGGCTGCAAAGGCGCCTGCGCCCTGGTGCCAGACCGAAAGCCCCAAGGCTAGTTGAGTCGCCCCGTCGGGGCGGTTCCGGAGTTTCAAGAGTCTCGACAAGAGCTTCCAACCTGTAGCCCATTCGGGTCAGCCTTGGGTGCCGCCGCGTCTGATTGGCAATAAAAGATGTCCGCCGCATCTGGTCGGAATCCTGCTTGTCTTTGGTGTCGTAGCAACCCTTCTCCCAGCAATCTTATGTCCGATTTCCGCCTTCCCTCCAAACTGATCGCCGGCGCGCTCCTCTTGGGCTGCGCCGCACCCCAACTCCAGGCCGCCCCGCGCCCCCTGCGCATCGCCTACCTCGATATCAGCGGCGCAGAACGCGTAAAAAAAGGGCTCCTCAACGACCTCATGCGGGAACTTGGACGGGACGCATTGTTTTTTGATTACTACGGGGCTCCGGCGGATTTCACCCCCGAGTTGGCCGCCCTCTATGACTCCGTGGTGGTGTCGGGCGATGGCTCCGGTGTGGGTGCCCTTTCCGGGCTGAAGGCCCGCGGACTCGTGCTGCCACTGACGGAAGCCTCCACCCCCGTTCTGGTGCGGGAGTCGGTGCTCAAGGCCCTCGCGCCGGCGGTGCGCAAGGACTGGGAAGCATTTCTGGCACAGCGCGAGACCGAGGTCCGCGAAAAGAACGACAATGTGGCCAACTATGAAAAACGGCCCGAACCCCTGAGCTTCCAGAAGCCATACAGCGTGAAGGGCTCGATGGAGCGCACCCAGGTTCCGGCGGATATGCGCCTAGAGCTTTTCGCAAGCGAACCCAACATCGGCAAGCCCATCGCCATGGCCTGGGACGCCAGAGGCCGCTGCTGGGTCGCATGCACCTCGGACTACCCCCATGGCGTTTCCTCCGACAACGTCGGCAACGACAAAATCATCATCTGCGAGGATTCCGACGGCGACGGCAAGGCCGACAAGTTCACGGTGTTCGCCGACAAGCTGAACATCCCGACGGGTCTGTGCTTTGCCAAGGGCGGCCTCGTCGTTTCCCAACCGCCCAACTTCGTGTTCCTCAAGGATACAAACGGCGATGACAAAGCCGATGTGCGCGAGGTGCTTCTCACCGGCTGGGGAATTGGAGACACCCACGCGCAAGCAAGCAACCTGCACCAAGGCTACGACAACTGGCTCTACGGCGCCGTCGGCTATTCAGGCTTCAAGGGCGAACTTCAGGGCAAGATGCTCGACTTCCGGATGGGCTCCTACCGCTTCCGCAAGGACGGGTCGCAGGTGGAGTTTCTCCACCAGTTCTCCAACAACACCTGGGGCCAGAGCTACAACGACGCTGGAGACAACTTCGGCGGTACGGCAAACAACGGTCCGATTTTCTACGGCGGGATTCCCGCCACCGCCCTGCCGGGCGGCAAGGTGAACAGCGCGGTGCGCATCAACGCCGTCATGGAGGCGCATCCGATCACCCCGAACTTCCGCCAGGTGGACGTCATGGGCGGGTACACCGCCGCGGCGGGTTCGGCCTTTGTGTATTCGGCAAACCTGCCGGAGCGCATGCAGGGCCGGGCACTGGTCTGCGAGCCGACGATGAAGCTGGTCGCGCTTCTGGACGTCCGGCCTGAGGGCGCCGGCTACAAGGCGCTCGACCAGATGAACGTGTTTGCCAGCACGGACGAATGGACCTCGCCGGTGTACGCCGAGGTCGGCCCCGACGGAGCCATCTGGGTGGCAGACTGGCAGAACTTCATCATCCAGCACAACCCGACCCCCAGCCCGGACCGGGGCGGCTACAAGGCCACAACCGGCACCGGCGGCGCCCACGAAAACCCCTTGCGCGACCACGAGCGCGGCCGGATCTACCGCATCGTTGCCAACAAACCCCAGGCCACGAAGCCCCCTGCCCTGACCCCTGGCTCGGGCGAATTGCTCGTGAAGGCCCTTGGAAGCGACGTGCAGTATACAAGGCTTCAGGCGCAGCATCTGCTGGTGGAGGGAAAGCACGCGGACGCGGTCCCCGCGCTCAAAAAACTCGTCGTCTCAAACAGGGCCGAAACCGCAGCCATCCACGCCCTCTGGGCGCTCGAGGGACTGGGAGCCCTCGACGCGGACACCCATAAGGTCGCTCTGTACTCGGGCGATGCCCGACTCCGGCGTAACGCTGTCCGCGCCCTGGGAACCGACTCCGCGGCACAAGCGCTCTTTCACGGTTCGGGCGTCGTCACCGACCCGGAGCTGCACACAAGGCTCGCTGCCTGGGTGCGGCTGGCGGAGTTCCCCACCACTCCTGAAATTCAGAAACTGGTGCGTAGTCTTGCCGCGGATCCCCTGACCAAGTCTGACGAATGGCTTAGGGAGGCCTCCCGGGTGCTGGGCAAAAGGCACTCCACCCAGACCTACACCGAGGGACCAAACCTTCTTCCCAACGCCGGGCTTGAGACCCTGGGCGCAAACGGCCTTCCAGACGGCTGGACGCGCCGGGACTACAACAAGACCTCTGGACCGGAGTTTGCCTCCTGGACGAGCAGCACGTCTAAAGACGCGTTCCACTCGGGCGAAAAGGCCATAAAGGTCTCCTCCAAGGAGAAGGTCGACACCAGCTTCCACGCGGATGTGCCACTCACGCCCGGCACCGAATACAAACTTTCCGCCTGGGTCCGCTCCAAGGGGCTTAAGGGCAAGATCAGCCTGAACGACCATCTGGGGAGGCACGAAACCGAAAAACTCACAAGGGACGCCAACTGGACTGAGATTGAGACGATCTTCCAGAGTGGGGAGAGGAAGACAGCAAGTATCAACCTGCTGTTTGTCGGCTCGGGGGAGGCCATCTTTGACGATATCAAGCTAGTGGAACTGCGTCCTATGACGGAGGCAGCCCTGCTTGCCTCCGACCCCAAACGCGGTGAGGCACTTTTCCTCAAGCACCCCACGGCAGCCTGCGTTCTGTGCCACGCGCTCAAGGGCCAGGGGAGCAACGTGGGCCCCGCATTGGACGGCCTGGCTGCGCGCAGGGATGCGGCCTACATCCGGCAAAGCCTGCTTGAACCAAACGCAGTCCTGGCACAGGGGTTCGAGTACCTCAAGGTCTCGCCCATGCCCCCTATGGGGCTGATTCTGAGCGCACAGGAACTAGAGGACGTGCAGTCCTTTCTGCAAACCCTCAAGTGACACGGGCCTGAGGCCTTTCCAACCCGAGCGGCTTGAGGTTTGCGGGGGGAGCTGGTTTCTTATCACTCCCCCCCCACGTATGTTTAAGCACCCCCACCTCCCACCCTTGGTTCTGGCTCCGTTCCTGTTCCTCCTCCCGGGTTCTCTAAAGGCTTCAAACGAGGCTGCCGCTCCCGCCCCAACCCAGCTCAAAACCGAGTCCAAGTGGGAGGCGCTTGCCCGCAAAAAACACGCCTCTGTGCAAACCACGCCCGGCGGAATCGTCTGCATCGGGAGTTCGCACATGGCCAACTGGAAGACTTTCCAAGCCGACCTAAAGCCGCTGACGGTCTTCAACATGGGCATCGGCGGCAGCAAAATGTCGCACGCGGCCGACCTGTTCATCCCCCTGCTGGCGGTGCCGGCCAAGCCTCGCGCCGTGCTCCTCTACGAGGGCAGCAACGATTTAAGTGCGGGGGAAACTCCCGAGGACATCCTCGGCCAATTCCAAAAACTCCGCCAGCATCTGCACGAGGCGCTCCCTGAGACACGCCTTTACGTGCTGGGACTTGTGCCGAGCCCTGGAAAACGCTTTGAGCGCTGGGCCGATATTCAAAAAACCAACGCACTGCTCAAGGCGGAATGCGCGTCGCAGCCTTGGATGAAGTTTCTCGACACCACCACCCCACTCCTCGGCCCCGACGGACAGCCCCGCGCGGAATGTTTCATTCCCAACGACCCGCACATGACGGACCGCGGCTATGAAACCTGGGTTTCGGTGATTGTCCCAGTCGTGGTCGAAGCGGAAAAAAGCTTTGAGACCGCGAAAGCTCCCTAATCCCCAAACCAAGCATCCCTGTCCAATGAAAAAAACCTCCGCTCTTTTTCTTCTCACCGCCGCGCTGCTGCCCGGCGTATCCCAGGCAGAAATCAAACTACCAGCCATCTTCGGCAGCCACATGGTGCTGCAGCAAAATCTGGCCAACCCGGTCTGGGGCTGGGAAATCCCGGGCGCAGCCGTCACCGTGAGCTTTGCCGGCCAGAAAAAGACCGCCACCGCCGGAAAAGACGGCAAGTGGATGGTCAAGCTGGACCCGGTGCCCGCCAACGCCGCGCCGCAGAAGGTCGAAATCAGCAGCGGCGCCCAAACGGTGGTTCTCGAGGATGTCCTCGTCGGCGAGGTGTGGGTTTGTTCCGGGCAGTCCAACATGGGATTCACACTCCGGAGTGACTGGAACGGCGATCTGGAAGCGGCCGCCTCAAACCTGCCCAACCTCCGCCTCATCAAGGTGCCGCAGGTCGGCACGCAGGAGTTGCAGAACGACTTCAAGGGAGAATGGAAGGCGTCCAATCCGGAGACGGCCGCAGGCTTCAGCGCCGTCGGCTTCCTGTTCGGCCGCTACGTCCACCAGATTGTCAACGTGCCCGTCGGACTCATCGACAACGCCTGGGGTGGTTCCGCCGCCGAGGCTTGGATCCGCCGCGAACGCATCGAGCAGGATCCACGGTTCGCAGGCTTGATGGAGAACACGCGCAAAACCGAGGCCCAAAAGCAGTCCCCAGAGGCCGTGGCTCAATACGAGGCGGCTCTTGAAATGCACAAGGCTTTGGCTGCCACGGCGAAGGCCGAAGGGAAGCCCGCGCCCCGTCCTCCGCAAGCCCCAACAGCCTGGCTCACCGGCAACCAGCGTCCAGCGAACATTTTCAACGGCGTGCTCAATCCGACCATCGGCTACGGCATCAAGGGCGCCATCTGGTACCAGGGCGAAAGCAACGCCAACCGCGCCTACGAGTACGGCGAGCTGTTTCCCTTTCTAATCCAGGAATGGCGCCGCGAATGGAACCAGGGCGACTTCCCCTTTTACTGGGTGCAGTTGGCCGACTTCATGGCCGAATCCCCCACCCCGGGCGAGAGCACTTGGGCGGAACTGAGGGAAAGCCAGACCAAGACCATGGCTCTGCCGAACACGGGGCAGGCGGTCATCACCGACCTAGGCGAGGGCCGGGACATCCACCCGAAAAACAAGCATGACGTGGCTGCGCGTCTGGTGCGTTGGGCCCTGGCGAAAGACTACGGAATTAAAATTCCCTTCCGGAGTCCGGAGTTTAAAAAGCTCGAGATCCAGGGGGGCAAAGCCGTCGTGAGCATTGATTGCTTCGGCAGTTCGCTCCGCCCCTTCGACGTGCAGGAAGCCATTGGCTTCGCCGTGTGCGGGGAGGACCGAGTGTGGCATCTTGCCAAGGGCAAGGTGTTGGGGGCAGACAAAGTGGAGCTCGAATCCGACAAGGTGCCGGCTCCCGTGGCGGTCCGCTACGCCTGGGCGAACAACCCGGTGTGCAACCTGGCCAGCCAGGAGGGCCTTCCCCTCACCCCCTTCCGCACGGACGATTTTGAGATGACCACCAAGCCCAAGGCGCCCGAGCCCGCTGTAAAAAAGTAGGCTTTGACACTGGCCCGCTCCGGCAGCCCACTAGGTTTTGCTGAAACTCCTGTGCCGCTGCCGGAGCATCCGTGCATACTGGACCCACTCCACCCACGCTCTCCCGCCGGCGGTTGGAGCCGGGAGGGCAACCAAATGACATTCAGCGAACTCGGTATCACAGCGCCATTGGTGGCAGCGCTTGCGAAGCAGAAAATCAGCGAGCCCACTCCGATACAAACCTTGAGTATCCCCGTCATCGGGGAGGGCAAGGACGCGTACGTCCATTCCGAAACGGGCTCAGGAAAAACACTGGCCTACCTGCTGCCGCTCCTGTCGCGGCTTGATCTGAAGTCGGACACCACCCAGGTGGTCATCGTCGCGCCGACCCATGAACTGGCCCTTCAGATCCAGCGGCAGGCCTGCGACCTTGCCCAAAATGGAGGCCTCCCCTTCCGCACCCTTTTGCTCATCGGCGGCACCTCCATGGAGCGCCAGATCGAAAAGCTGAAAAAGAAACCCCACGTCGCGGTGGGCTCCCCCGGACGCATCTGCGAACTGATTGACCTGGGCAAGCTCAAGCCGCACACCTTCCGGACGATCGTTCTGGATGAGGCGGACAACCTACTTGACGACAAGACGCTAGCAGCCGCCCGCAAGATTGTGTTGGCCACGCCAAAAACCCGGCAACTGGTCTTTGTCTCCGCAACGGCCCAGACCCGCAGTTCCCGGGAGGCGGCCCTGCTTTCCCCCGAGCACGTGGTGCTCCAGACCGAGGAAGCGCCGCTCAACCCAAACATCGAGCACCTCTTCATTGTGTGCGAGGAGCGCGACAAGCCCGACATCCTGCGCAAACTCATCAGCGCGGCGGATCCCGAACGGGCCCTTGTTTTTGTTCACCGCAACGCCACGGCCGAACAGGTAACAGCAAAGCTGACCCACCACAAGGTGCCCGCCACCGACCTCCACGGCGCCTTTGCCAAGGCGGACCGTAAGAAGGCGATGGACGATTTCCGTTCAGGAAAAGTGCGGGTCCTCATCGCCTCCGACATCGCCGCGCGCGGCCTCGACATCTCGGGAGTCAGCCACATTTTCAACCTGGACGCCCCCTCCCAGAGTATGGCCTACATCCACCGGGTGGGCCGCACGGCGCGGGCGGGAGCCACGGGAACGGCCGTCTCACTGTTAACCGCGGCCGAAACCCGGCTTGTGCGCCGCTATGGAGAGGAGCTTGGGCTGAAAATGCAGGAGGTACGTTTGCGGGAGGGCCGGATCCTTCCGCTGGTCTCTCGTCCCGGATATCCCTCCCAAGCCAACCCCCACCAGGAGTAGTCGGCGAGCAAAGCGGGCGGTAGAAGGTCAAAAACAATCGGTTCCTAACGCAGTACCGTTCCACACTGGCCGTCCGTCACCAGTTTTTAATCCACGCATTAGGATTGGACGGGAGGTGTCCGGTACTCCAAAGGTCAAAAGTGATGTTGTAACCCGCCTTTGGATCGTCATCGCCCGCCTGTAAGGCTGCCGCACGCTTGGTGGAGTAGCCGTAGGGACGGGACTCCGCTCCGGAGTCCCATGGATCCCTGATATAATCCACCCTGGTGCCGTCCATCCGCAGGAGCGCAGCCTTGAACGCGAAATAGGACGGCATGGCGTTGGGAAGGCCCTCGGAGGAGTCGGCCTTTCCGTTCAAATCTGCATCCCCCGACAGCATAACGTACAGCGCCTTGTTGGCGGTCAAAAAGGAACTGTGGACCCCGTTATCGATGGAAACCATGGTGTCCGTGTCGCCCGAGCGGGGGTAGGTGGCCTGGTCCGCCTTGAACCCTTCGGCTGCAGCCGAAAGCCCCGCAATTTCAGCCTCAGCACGACTGCGAGCCGACTTGGTCATGGCGTAACGCTGCACCCCCATGGCCATCCCCATGAGGGCACCCATGACACCAAGGACCACCAGCAGCTCCACCAAAGTGAAGCCTGATTGGGCGAGAAAGACGGTTTTGCGCATAAGCAGGTTCTGCAGGGAAAGGGTCCCGCAACGCGGGGCCCGGATTGTTAACCGCCAGCCCCAGGGTTGCTCATGTTCTGCACCAGGGAAACCATCGGCAGGAACAACGCAATAACGATCGTTCCAACCACCACCGCCAGAAAGACGATCATGAGAGGCTCGAGCAGCGAGGTGAGCGCGTCGACCGTGTTGTCGACCTCGTCGTCAAAAACATCGGCAATCTTAAGCAACATGTCCGGGAGTTGCCCGGTCTCCTCGCCCACGTCCACCATCGAAATGACCATCGGTGGAAAGACTCCACTCCCCTCCATTGGAGTGACGATCGACTCCCCCTCCTTCACCGCGTCGTGCACCTTCATCACCGCATCCGCAATGATCGAATTCCCCGCCGTTTCCCGGGTGATGATGAGTGCCTGCAAAATCGGCACCCCACTCGTCACAAGTGTCCCCAGAGTGCGGGTGAACCGCGAAATGGAGCTCTTTCGTGTCAGGTCCCCAAACAAGGGAAGCCGCAGCGCCAGCTTATCGAGAAGGACGCGTCCCTTCGGAGAGTTGTTGATCGCCTTCCAGCCCATGGCAGCCCCGACCACTGCTCCCAAGGCGATGTACCAGTTGGAAACCAACGCCTCGCTGATACCCATGATAAAGCGGGTCAGATCCGGCAGCGGCTTGTTGCCGAGCATGTCCTTGAAGAGCTTCTCGAAGCTCGGCACGATGAAGGCCAGCAGGAAAACCAGGATGACCATCGCAATGGTCAAAACCACCAACGGGTAGGTCATGGCGGACTTCACCTTGTTGCGCAGCTTCTGTGCCTTTTCCTGAAACTCCGCCAACCGGTTCAGCACCAGTTCGAGCACGCCACCCAACTCCCCCGCCTTCACCATGTTCACAAACAGCTTTGAAAACACGTGCGGGCTGTGGCCGAGGGACTCAGAAAAGGTGCTTCCGCTTTGGACTGAATCGGAAATGGAATAAATGATTTTCTTGAGGACCGGATCTTTCTCCTGCTTGCCGAGCACCTCCAGTCCGCGCAGCAAGGGAAGCCCGGCATCGATCAGGGTCGCGAGCTGTCGCGTAAAAATCATCAGCACCTTCCCGTCCACCGTCTTGCGCTCAAAAAGCTTGGAGCCGCCCCCTTTGGGCTTCGCCTTCGCCTTCCCAGCCACCGCCACTGGAGTGCCCCCAACCGCCACAGGCGTGGCCACCTTCACTGCCACCGCTGTCCCTCCTCCCTTGCCAACCTCCGTCACGCTCGTCGGAAAAAAACCGGACTTTCGAAGGGCGGCAACCGCCTCATTTGTCGAGGCGGCATCAATGACTCCCCGGGATTCCTGCCCTTGGGCGTTGAGTGCCGCGTATTCGTATTTAGCCATATTCCGGGGGTGGGTTTGGGAAGGAACGTCTTTTCTAAACCGCCTCTTTAGGTGTACTTCAAAACCTCCTCGATGGAAGTCTCTCCATCGAAAATCAAGCGCAGTCCGTCCTCTCTCAAGGTGGACATGCCCAGCTCTATGGCCTTCTGCTTGAGGACGACACTCGGGGCCCGCTGGTTGATCAACTCCCGCACCGGTTCGTTGACGTCCAGCAACTCATAGATGCCCTTGCGCCCGCGGTAGCCGGTGCTATTACACGCCGCGCAACCCGCTCCGTAGTAAAACTGCCTGTCCCCGATCTCGTGCGGGGAAAGCCCCAACTGGGAGAGCACCGCCTCAGTCGGTTCGTAGGCGGTCCGGCACTGCGCGCACACCTTTCGGATAAGCCGCTGCCCGAGCACCCCCTCCAACGCAGCGGAGATCATAAAAGGTTCCACCCCCATGTCGATCAGGCGGGTGACCGCTCCCGGGGCGTCGTTGGTGTGCAGGGTCGTCAGTACCAAATGCCCCGTCAAACTCGCCTGGATGGCGATCTGGGCCGTTTCTACATCCCGCGTTTCTCCCACCATAATCCGGTCCGGGTCCTGCCGTAAAAAGGCCCGCAACACCCGGGCAAAGGTCAAACCAATCCCGTCGTTCACGGGTACCTGAATAATTCCCTCAATGTCGAATTCCACGGGATCCTCGGCGGTAAGCACCTTTGCATCGATCGTGTTGATCTTGTCGAGGCACGCGTAGAGTGTCGTTGTTTTCCCCGAGCCTGTCGGACCGGTCACAATGAAAATGCCGTTGGGCAACTCGATGGTGCGCATCAGGTAGTCGTAGATGTTCTTGGGCATCCCCAAGGCTTCCAGACTCAGGTTGACGCTCGAACGGTCCAAAACGCGGAGCACGACGCTCTCGCCAAACTGGGTGGGAAGCGTGGAAACACGCATGTCCACCTGACGCCCACCGACTTCGCGCTGGATCCGGCCATCCTGGGGCAGGCGCCGCTCAGCGATGTTGAGATTCGCCATCACTTTGACACGAGAAATGATCGTCGTAGCCAGATGCCTCGGAGGGGGTGCCATTTCATACAAGGCCCCGTCCACCCGGTAGCGGATCTTGAAGTCGTGTTCAAACGGTTCGAAATGAATGTCCGAAGCGCGGTCATTGATCGCCTGCTGCATGACCAAGTCCACATACCGCACGATCGGAGCTGCTGCGGTGTCGGCGTCCTGCGCGTCCTGAGCGGCCTGGGCTTCCAGTTCGAGTTGGTGGAGCACTTCCTTCATCTCCCCCGCCCCCCGGCTGTAGCAGCGCCGCAGTAATTCGGTCACCTCGTCCTCCGGGGCAATCACCAGTTGCACCTCCACGCCCAGTGCGAAGCGAAGGTCCTCGATGGATTGGTGATGGAACGGATCAACCATCGCAATCTGGAGGGCGTGCCCGTCCCAACCCACGGGGATTGCCCGGTGCAACTGGGCCAACCCCACTGGCAGCAGCTTGATCAACTCGTCGGGCAGCTCCACCCCCTCCAAGCTCACCGCCTCCAAACCGAGCGTCTGGGCGATGGCATCGTAAAACTGAGCGGCGGTCAGCAAATCTTTTTTCTCCAACACCTTTGCCACAGGCAACCCGGTTTGCGTCGCCTCGAAGGCCACGTCCTCGATGACGTCCTCCGAAATCAATCCCTGCTCCGAGAGCAACTCCAAGACTTGAGAGTGGTTCATAACGAAAGTCCTTTTTGGCCGCTGCTATTCCTTGTCCCCCATCGTCACCGAAATCACCTCTTCCGCCGTCGTCATCCCGGAGAGCACCTTTCGAATACCGTCTTCACGCATCGTGCGCATCCCCATTTCCCTTGCCCGCTTACGCAACTGAAGGGTGGTGGCCCGCTCGTTGATCATGCAGCGCACCTCGTCGTCCACCGTGAAAAACTCGAAGATTCCCGCCCGTCCGCGGTAGCCGTTCTGGCGGCAAAACTCACAACCGGCCCCCTTGGCAACCGAGGCGCCCGCGGCTTGAAGCGCGTCAATTCCAAGCGCCCGCATGTCCGAGGGCAACAATTCCGCGGGCTGCTTGCATTTCGCACAGGTCCGTCGCACCAATCGCTGGGCCAGAACGGCGCGCACAGCGGAAGACACCAAAAACGGCTGCACACCGATGTCCACCAACCGGGCCACAGCGCCCGGCGCGTCATTGGTGTGAAGGGTCGAGAAAACCAAATGCCCGGTGAGCGAGGCGTTGATCGCGATATTGGCCGTCTCTGCGTCGCGAATTTCCCCGATCATCACCACGTTGGGGGCCTGGCGCAGCATCGAGCGCAAGGCCGCTGGAAAGGTCATTCCAATCTCGGTGTTGACCTGCACCTGGTTGATCCCCGCCATCTGGTACTCGACGGGATCCTCAACCGTGATGAGCTTTTTGTCGGGGCGGTTGATGTAATTGAGGCAGGCGTAGAGGGTGGTGGTCTTGCCGGAACCGGTGGGCCCGGTTACCAACAAGATGCCGTCGGGCAGCGTGATGAGCCGCTCGAAAGTCGCCTGGTCGTCGGAGAGAAACCCCAACTGGGAAAGCCCCAACTGCAGGGCCGACTTGTCGAGAATACGCATCACGATGCTTTCCCCTTGGGTTGTCGGAACTGTCGACACGCGCAGGTCCACCTGGCGCTGTCCCACGGTCACCTGAATACGACCGTCCTGAGGCAGGCGCTTCTCCGCAATGGACATCGAGCCCGTCATGATCTTGAGGCGGGAGAGAATCGCCGCCTGCAAGCGCTTGGGCGGGCTCTGCATCTCCTGCAGAACACCGTCCACCCGGAAGCGCACCCGAAACACCTTCTCCATCGGCTCCAGATGAATGTCACTGGCCCGCATGGAGTAGGCTTCCATCAGAAGCGAAGTTACCATCCGGATGATAGGTGCGTCGCCGCCCTCCCCGTCCCCCTTCTCGTCCACCTGGTAAATATCGGCTCCCGCCTGTTTGGATGGGTCGGTCCCGATTTTGTACCACTTAAAAAGGGCCTCCCGAATGGCACCCGGAGTGCCGCAGACAAACTCCGGAGTGCTGCCCAGCACGTGTGCCAGACTGTCGAAGGTGTCGAAGTCCAAAGGATTTGAAACCGCCACGACCAACCCTCCCTCGGTGCGGGCCAGCGGCACGACCTTGAACCTTTCGGCCAGCTCCCGGGACACCTCCGCCAGCACATCCTCAGCCACGTCCAT
>JBIKSY010000292.1:0-4745 GCA_044348365.1 Chthoniobacteraceae bacterium | reverse complement strand
CGCCTCGCACCGGTCAGACCTGAAGGCGGCGTTTCCGAAAAGGATGTCTCTGAGGAAGGCGGGCGCGTTCTGTGTTCCGGGGGCGTGCTCCTGATCTCTGGCGTCGGGCGCCTTTGAAGCCGCGGATGCGTAGTTTTGAGGCGGCGGCGGATGCGGGGAGGCATGGGGGTGTCTGTTGGGTTTGCATGGGCATGGAGGGTGAGAAGATGGCGCGCGCGTTTTGTTGCCACCCAGGTGGCAACACACCGAAACCGTCGGGGGCGCGTTTAAGGGGAGAACGGGGCGCTCTACAGCGGCAGGCGCCACTCAGCGGGGGCGTCCGTCTCCGTGATTGTGTAGGTCTGGACGCCCTTTTGATGCGGTCCCTTCCGGACCAACAGCTGGTATTCCGTCGCGTACAGGTCGCTCCGGTCGGCAAGACGGCACAGATAAGTGCCCGCCGCCTTCGGCCAGTACAGAAGTTCTTCGGCCTGCCGCCGGTTGGGGGCGTTGGGCGAAGTCAGGATGGCCTGCAGTTCGGAGGCCGTCCCCTTCCAGATGCGCCCCCGCCCCGCGTCGAGCAGCTGGACGGTGATGGCAGTCTGGATCAATTCAGCCATGAGGGCTTCCGGTTCCTGCTGGCGCAATAGGCGCAGGACCGTGGGATTGATGTAGGTCGCCACTCCTGTCCGCGCCTCGGTGTACTCGCTGGGAATCCTCCACGACTTCAAATCCGCGATGAGCGCAGGAATTTCAGCTGAAACCGCTTCACGGTACGCAGCCCTTTCCTCGTCGGTTGATGCCGGCATGGGCGGCGTGGCGGGGTTGCAGCGGAGGATGTGAATCTTCCCCTGGATGTCATCCGAAAGATCGGGAAGCACGCGGAGGTTCTCTGGACTGTCGTTGCAGAGGATGAACAGGCGTCCGAACGGCTTGAGAGTGATGGGCGTCTTGCCTTTGGCGTGGAAGGAGACGGCGCCGGAGTACAGGTATGCTTTCAGGTTGGCGGCGAACTGTCGGCGCACTTTGGATTCCGTGCAGCTTTCGCGGTCGTCGATCTTCCACACCTCGCCGTTGAGGAGTTCGCTGTTGAATCCGTCAGCCTTGGCAGAAAACGATTTGAATGCGTCCACGACGCGACCCCCGAGGACTGGAGCGATGACATGCTCAAACACGAAGGTTTTGCCGCAGTTCACCGGCCCCACGAGCGCGAGCGCCTGCCCGGCACGCACCCAGCGCTTCTGTCCGGCCTTTGGAGTTTGAAGAGCCTCCTTGAGGCTTTCGTAGGAACACTTCAGAGATGCAAGAAAGGTCCAGAACTGGCGCTCCCCTGTTTCCTCGCTGACCAGTAGACGCCGGAGCAGTTCATGGATCACCGGCCAGCGGGAGCCAAAAACGGCTGTAGATGCGTCTCTCTGTGGGGCCGGCAACGGCAAAGTGGCTTCGCTGGTGCAGTAGAGGTGCAGGCCGTTCTCGTGGTGGAGCCCCCGGCAATAACCAGGCAGCGGTCCGTCGTAGTCAATGGCAGCGTCCCTTCGGATCGCGTATAGGTGGGCCTCCAGGTCGACGGGTTTACGGACGCCGCCCTCCAGGCGCAGCGCCGCCGCAACCGAATCAATGTTCACCCGCACCGCGCGACCGTCGGGATAGGTTTGCAGGTAATCCTTGTGCCGGCTGCGGTAGTAGAATTTGGAGCGTTCATTGACGGGAGCGTCCCTGAGGGCTGCCGCGCCGCCCTCCACCGGATATTGAAGGAAGGAGGTGTTCATGAAAGCAGCAACCGGAGACGGACGCGGTCATCGGGATGAATCTGGGTGCAATCGTTGAGGTCTTTGACGGGGGCGCCGGTTGAGGCACGCAGCCCGGAAAGGTTGAACCCGTGCACGCTGCAGCCGATGTCTCGCAAAAGGCGCGCCCATGCGACACCAGCCGCTTCACCTGCCTGATCGCAATGCGGCACGATCCGGATCACGCGCCCACCGAGCAGTTGGGCTGCATCAGGGTGGATCTTGCGTACACTGGCCCCGAGAAGCGCCGCGGGTAACCAACGCTGGCCACCGGGGTGCAGGTGGCAGAAGTGGTGGGCGGCCACGAAATCGCCCGAGCCTTCCACCAGCAGAACCGGGGCGTCTTGGGGCGGCGGGAGCTTTTTGGAGACAAGTCCGAGCGGCCAGGATTTTTGGGAGTTTTTGAGGGTATGCGCCTTGCGTGCGGAAAGCCCTCGTACACCCGGGTAGAGGCATCCGTCCATACGCCTCGCTTCTGCGGTCTTTCCAGAGGCGTCGAGTACGAGCCAGCTTGGGGCGCCGCAGACGGTTGCAAACCCCAGAAACCCCGCGCGCGACATGGCGATGACCGCCTGTTCTGAAACCGAACGGAGCTTTGCGACGGTGCAGAGCTCCTCGTAGGAACCCGTGTGCAGGTCTGGGGGAAACTCCACGGGTGGCTGCGGCAGTCGTGGCCTGCGGGGAACCTTCGGTGCGCGGACCCGGGTTGTCTGTGTATGTGATCCAGAGCCGATTGCGAGTTCCCGCAGGCGCCGGATTGCGTCCGGTCGGGACAGATTTTCCGCCTTTTCCAAGAGAGTCACCTCGTCCCCTCCGCAACCACAGGCGCCGAAACAGTTCCAGAGCCAGCGCCCCTCCTTGTGTGCGATCGAGAACGCGTTTCCATGGGATTCCCGATGCAGGGGGCACGGGTATTCGCCCGGAGTCAGTTCGCGCTCAGCGAGGCGCAGGCGCAGCAGCAGGGTTGGGAGAGGAAGCGCTGCTTTCCATTGCTCGATCTCGTTCATTCGCAGCGCACCCCGGCATTCTGCGCCCCCACGCTGGAGCGGTTTACCCGGAGCTGAAACACCGCCACCGGACGGAAGTGACAGCGAGCACGGCGGCTTTGGCGGTAAGCGACCCGCTGAAACTCCGACCTTCGGAACACGGCGCCCATCACCCTGGGATCAACATCTTCGGGCGGTGGACAAGCGTCACGCACATCGTCGATGGTGATGCAGCCCCGCTCTGAGGCGAGGCGGTACGCTGCATCCCTTGCGTTGGCGAGCCATTCGGCGCGGGTGGCTTCAAAGAGCCGGAGTACAGATTGTTCGAAGCAGCTCATATTTGGGAGGAGTGGTCGAGATTGGTGAGCATGAGGACCGTTGCGTTGTTTCTGGAGGGCTCGTCGGTAT
Organism: Chthoniobacteraceae bacterium; assembly: GCA_044348365.1. Classification (GTDB taxonomy): domain Bacteria; phylum Verrucomicrobiota; class Verrucomicrobiia; order Chthoniobacterales; family Chthoniobacteraceae; genus Chth-196. Next base: position 1,585 of record JBIKSY010000292.1, on the reverse strand, counting down.
TACCGGAGCGCAGGACTCTGGCGAGTTGTTGGAGCAGAGTTTCATGGGGGCGTCGGGGGGCGTAGAGAGACAGGAGTCCGCAGATGTCGCGGCGTTCCTGCATCCAATGGCGCAGGGTCACGAACTCGGGAGCGTCAGCAGGGTGAAGGGCTGGTTGCTGGTTCATGGCCATTGCTCTCCGATGTACCGCTCGAAGGCATGGACCGCGGGTTCCATCGAGTAGCGGGCGGGAACCCCGCTTTGGAAATGGTTCCACGCCACGGCGATCTTGCCGGCGGCTTGTTCCAGGTTGGTGATCCGTTCCTCGCAGCGTCCGGCCATGCGGTAAACCATGGAGCGGAAGGATTCCCCGGGTTCCGGGTCGATGTAGGTTTCGATGACGCTCAGGGCGTCTTCAAATTCCTCGGTGTTGAAATCCGGACGGGGTGTTTTTGGGAAGTCCGGGATGAGTTTGAGATGTGCGTGCATGGGTTTAGAAAGGGAGGTCGTCGTCATCGAGTGCAGTTGCGGCAATAGGGGCGACTGCCGGCCTTGTGGGGGCGCGGTTAGGGAGCTGCGGATTTATCGGTGTGGTGGACGGGGCGTCCCATTCGTCAGCGCCTTGTTCGGGATGGGAGGTCCCGGTCTCCTTGGGCGGAAGCCAGCGGAGCACATCCAGATAACCGCGGTCGTTCTTCCCGATCCGGACCCGGCAAAGTCGCGAGAGAAGCTGCTCCGGGCCGAATGTGAAGCGTTGGCCCGGTTGGATGTCATACCCGGCCGAGGACAGGACGCTTTGCATCACGCCGATGGAGTTTTGCGTTTTCCAGACCCGGGTCTGCAAGGGCCAGAACTCCGGGGACAATTCCAGCGTGAGTTCGATCAACCGTTTGCCGTTGGCAATTCCGTTCTCGGCGCGGGTGATCTCAACCGTGTGTATGCCGGGGCTGATTTGTTCTCGCACCGGCTGTGCGATTGCTGTGAAGGCTTCTTCTTCGTGTTCGTTCATGGATGTGAGGTCAGTCGTTGGCGGCTGGGGCAAAGCCGGCTGTAGCCAGAAAGCGAGCCGGTTGGGCAAGGATTCGGTCGGTGTAGTCCGCGCTCAGGTCGCGGTAGGTTTGGCCCGAGGTGAGCTGGTTGCGTTCGACGAGGAAGGCGGTGAGCTGGGCCTGATCGAGGGGCGCCAGGATCGCATCCAGCGGGTGCTGTGGAAGGGACTGAGGTTGCGGATCGGACGCTTCCGCGGGACAAGCGAGCGGAAGCGGGACGGCTGGCGGTTCCGTAGCCCGTGCAAGGGGAATGTGCTCGGCGGTGATTTCGTAGGCTTCCTCCTCGACGGGTACTCCGGTGAGGCAGGCCGGATACACTGCCCGCACCGCCTCGGAAACGGCGCGCGCCTTGAGCATGGCCCGTGGGTGTTTAGCCCAGTTTGGGTTGCTCAGGAGACCCGCCCGTTTTGCGTCGGCCAGGGTCCATGTAACCGTGAGCGCGCCACCCTTTTGGTGGTGGGCCGATGCTGTGACTTTTTCATCGGTGTAAACGGCGTACTCGATGCGGCCCCCGGCGTTCTGGAACCGTGCGAGCATCGCTTCGCTTTTGAGTGCGA
>JBIKSY010000076.1:0-15596 GCA_044348365.1 Chthoniobacteraceae bacterium | reverse complement strand
CCCGCGGCCACAAAGGCCTGGATGACCTTGCCTGAGAAACCCAGCACCAGGGTGGGGGTGAGGGCGGTGACGGAGGAGCCGTTGGCGAGCTGGCCGAAGGCGTTGTAACCCCAGCCATAAAGCTGCCCGTCCTCGCCGGTGGCGTATACACTGCTGTTACTTGCAGAGATGGCGGTGGCCCGCTTGGTGGCAAAGATGCCGCCCACGAGTCCCGGCGAGTTGAACTGAAGAGTCGTGGAGCTGTTGCCCAGCTGGCCGAAGTTGTTATAGCCCCAGCTGTAGATCTGGCCGGCGGCGGTGAGCGCGTAGACTGATTCGTCGTTTACACTCGTGGTGTTGGCGGCGATGGCGGTAATCGTTTCGGCGGAAAGCGCGCTCACCAACAGCGGTACGGTGGAACTGCCTGTCCCCCCGTTGCCCATGCAGCCGGAGCCGCCCCGGCCCCACACAAACACCTTGCCGTCGGTGGTGAGCGCCACCGAGACGCTCCCGGCGGCCGCCACCGAGCAGAAGCGCTTGCCCACCATGCTGGGGGTGCCGGCCACGAGGACCGGCAGGGAGGAGTTGGCGGTGGAGCCCACGCCCAACTGGCCGCTGGAGTTGTCCCCCCAAGTGATGAGCTGGCCTTCGCTGGTCAGGGCGATGTTGTGGTAATACCCGGCGGCGAGCGCCACGATGGTCTTACCGGCCAGCGCCCCTTTGTCGGCGATACTGGCGGGGGTGGGGGAGGGCACAAGGGTCCCCTTCCCCAGCTGGCCGAACGTGTTGGCGCTCCCCCAGGTGTAGACCTCCCCGTCTTCTGTGAGCCCCAGGGCGTGCATCCTGCCGCCGGTGACTTGGACGAGGGTCTTGCCGCCAAAAAAGCTCTTGTCCACCGCGAGGGGGGTCGCCTCCGTCCAGGGCACCGGCCCGGAGGCGATTGGGGTGCCCCATCCGAGCTCCCCGTAGGAGTAGTCGCCGACGGTGTAGACCTCGCCCGCGTCGGAGATGAAGGCGCTGGCAAAGCGGTTGGCGGCGGCCGACACAAAGTTTTTGCCGGAAGGAAGCACCACCGGCGTGGGTAGGCTGCAAGAATCAAAGAAACCGGTGCCCAGCTGGCCCTGGGCGTTGTAGCCGGTGGCGTAGAAGCTGTTGTCGGTGGTCTTAAACAGATAGAAACCGCCGCCACCGGTGACGGCCGAGACGGTCTTGCCCCCAAGCCGGGTGAGGTCCACCGCGACCGGGGTGAGGGCGGTGGTGGTCGTGCCGTTGCCCAGCTGGCCGTAGAGGTTGTACCCCCAGGTGTAGACCTGGTTGTCGGAGGTGAGCACCATGGTGCTGGTGTCGTAGGAAAAGAGCTTGGAGATGGTCTTGCCGGCGAGGGCGCCGGTCATGTCCACCGCGATGGGCACCAGCGCGGAGTTGGTGGTGCCGTTGCCCAACTGCCCGTAGCCGTTGACGCCCCAGGCGTAGAGCTTGCCGTCGGAGGCGAGCGCCACCGTGTGGCTGCCGGCCGCCCCGGCGTACTGGCGCGCGGCATAGGCCGCCACGATCGTCTTGCCCGCGAGCACGCCGGTCATGTTGACGGCAACGGGCACGTTTGACTGGTTTCTGGAGTTGTTCCCCAGCTGCCCGTTGTCGTTGAGCCCCCACGCAAACAGCTGCCCGTCGGTGGTGCGCGCCACGCAGTGGAAGCCGGCGGAGGAAATCGCCGCCACCGTCTTGCCCGCCAACACTCCGGTCATGTTCACCGCCACGGGCACCAGGCTCTGCACGGTGGAATTGTTCCCCAGCTGCCCGCTTGCATTTCCGCCCCAGGCAAAAACCTTGCCGTCGGAGGTGAGCGCATAGGAACTCTCCAAACCGCAGGCAATGCCGGTGACCGTTTTACCGGCCAGCACCCCGGTCATGTCGACCGCCACGGGCACGTTGGAATTGTTGGTGTTGTTGTTTCCCAACTGGCCCGAAGTGCCCCAGCCCCAGGCATACACCAGCCCGTCGGAAGTGCGCGCGAGAAAGTGGCTCTGCCCGCCGGCCATCTCCACCACGGTCTTACCCGCGAGCGTGCCGGTGGTCACCGCCATGGCGCCCGTGTAGCCGGTGCCGTTCCCGATCAAACCAAACGCCTTCGCTCCCCAGGCCACGTACCCCGGGCTGCCCGTGACGCTGAGCACCTGCGCCGGACTGGTGGCGGAACCAAAGCTGTTGGTGACCGTCAACGTGTAGCTGCCCGCGGAGGAGGCATCGACGGCGGCAATGGAGTAGGTCATCCCCGTGGCTCCGGGGATGGCGACGCCGTCTTTTTTCCACTGGAAGGTGCCCACCGGCGTGCCCGGGACCGAGAGCAGCACCGTGGCCCCGGTGGTGAGGCTCAGGGCGGGCATCGAGCCGACACTGAAAGACGGCACTCCCTCCAGCCCGGTAACCGTAACAATCTCGCTGGTCACCGAGTCCAGATGGCTGTCGACCCGCACGTAGTAACGGCCCACGGAGGTCGCGTCAGCGGACGCCACGCTGAGCACCGGCAGCGAACCGCCCGACACCGGCAGCCAGCGCTTGTTGCCGTCCGCCTGGGTGACCTCCTGCCACCACTGGTAGTTTACGGCGACGCCCTGCAGGTTGACCGCGCAGTTCAAACTAAAGGAGCTTCCCATGGCCACCGAGGTGCCCTGGGGCTGGAGCAGCAAGTCCATCCCCCCGTTGTCCCAGGCCATCGCCGAAGTGCCCAAAGCCGCAATGCTGAGCAATTTGCTGACGGTCCCGTCGGTATAGGAAAGCTGGACCGGGGTGGAACGGTTGGCGGTGAAGCCGTCCCCCACCTGGCCGCGCTCGCCCTGGCCCCAGCCGTAGACGCGGCCGTCGGAGGTCAGCGCGTAGGAGGAGTTGCCCTGGGCGGCGATAGCCACCACCGAGCCGGAAATCCCCGTGACCTGCACCGGACTGTTGTTGTTTGCGGTCGAGCCGTTTCCCTGCTGGCCGTTCGTACCCTGCCCCCACGCAAACACAAGGTTGTCGGCGCTCAATGCCAGCACGTGGTCGGTGCCGGCGGCCAGCGCCACGATCTTTCTGCCGGAGAACACCCCGGCCGTGTTGACCGCCACCGGCACGTTGGAGTTGGCCGAGGCGTTGTTTCCCAACTGGCCCGTGGTGCCACTGCCCCAGGCGTACACAAGGCCGTCCCCGCTCAAAGCGTAGCTGGTTCCACCGAGGGGGGAGTTGGTGGCTGCGACCGCCACGATGTACTTGCCGGCGAGCGAACCGGTCGTGACCACCGCGCCGGGAACGCTGGTGGCGAGGGTGCCGCCGGTGCCGAGCTGGCCGACGCCGTTTTGGCCCCAGCTGAGCACCCTCCCTTCGGTGGTCACCGCCAGCGAACTGAGCGCCCCCGCAGCCACCGCAATCACCGTCTTGCCCGCCAGCGAGCCGCCGGTCACCGCCACGGGAGCGGTGGCATTCGCAGTGCCGCCGTTGCCAATCTGGCCACCGCTGCCGCCGCCCCAGGCGTAGGCCTTGCCGTCGCGCCCGACGGCCAGCGTATGGGCGCCGCCCGCGGACACGGCACTAAACAGGGTGCCGGCCGTGATCGGCAGCGGGACGGAAGAGGAGGCCAGTGTCCCTTGGGCAATCTGGCCCCGGTCATTGCGCCCCCAGCCGTACGCTTTTCCATCGGTGGCAAGGGCAATCTGGAACGGCTGGTTGGTGTCGTAGGCCAACGAGTTCGTCGCAGTGCCATGGCCGGCCACAATCGAGGCCAGCTTTCTGCCCGAAAGCGTCAGCGAATCCGCTGCGGAGCGCGAAGGCCTCAACCCATCCAACCCGTTGCCCAGCTGCCCGAGCTCCCCCGCCCCCCAGGTGTTCACAAAATTGTCCGAGGCCGCGGAAATGGAAAAGCCGTCGCCCCCCGCCGCACTGACAAAACTGCCGGTGGCGGAGATCTGGACCGGCTCGAGGGTCGTCCCCCAGCCGCCGTTGCCCAACTGGCCCAGCCCGCGACCGCCCCAGGTGTAAAGTTTGTTGTCGCTGGCGCGCACGATGGTCGCCAGCGAAGTGGAGCCCGCATACACCTTGATGACGGTTTTGCCCGCCAGTGCACCGGTCATTTTGACGGCGACGGGCACCTGGGAGGAGGTCAGGTTGCCGGTGCCCAGCTGGCCGCGGTCGTTGACGCCCCAGGCGTAAACCAACCCGTCGGAGGTGCGCACCACCGTGTGGTTGTAGCCGGCGGCGACGTCCGTCACCGTCTTGCCGGCGAGTACCCCGCTGGTGGACACCGCCACCGGAGTGGTTGCCTGCGTTGTGTTGCCGTTGCCCAGCATGCCGCTGGCGTTGTCCCCCCAGGCGTAGAGGGAGCCGCCGGCGATCGCATAGCTCCGGTTGCCCGCGGCGGCGATCGCGGTGGCCGTCCTGCCCGCCAACACCCCGCTCATGGTGACCGCCACCGGCGAGGTCTGGCTCGCGGTAGTGGTGCCGTTGCCCAGCTGGCCGGTGGAGCCTGCGCCCCAGGCGTACAGAGTCCCATTGGAGTCCAATGCCAGCGAATGGCTCAGCCCCGCGGCCACGCTGGTGAGGGTTTTGCCCGAAAGCACTCCGGTGCCCAGAGTCGCCACGGGTGTCGACCGTTCAACCTGGGTGGTATCCCCCAGCTGCCCGTTGAGATTGGAGCCCCACCCGAACGCCTTTCCGCCCGCAATGGCAACGACATGCCGTTGGCCGGCGGCGATGGCCGTCACAGGGGTCTGCGCAAACTGGCCGGAGGCCGTGAGGGTGGCAGCCGAGGCCGTCCCCGTGGCGGGGGCGCTCAGCTCGAAAGTCGTCCCGTTGGTCACGGTCTTGACCGTGGCGCCGGGGGGGATGCTGGCATTCCCGGTGACCGCCATGCCCGTCACCACGCCCGTGGTGCTCGCCACGGTGACCACGAGCGAGCCGGAGGTGATCGAACCGCCAGTCAACGAGATGGAGTTGGTGTTGAGCGAACCGCCCGTGATGGCCCAGCCAAGGTTCGAAGGCGTACCGGACGCGTTGTTTCCCAGCTGGCCGGAATTGTTGGCCCCCCAGGCAAAGACGCTCCCATCGGAGGCGAGTGCCACAGCAAAGTCGCCGCCGGCGGTAACCTGAGTGAAGGTTTTGCTGTTGAGCTCCCGCCCAGCCACCGCCACCGGTGTGCCAAAGCGCTCCAGGCTGGAGATGCCCAGCTGGCCGCTGGAGTTGGCGCCCCAAGCCGCAATTTTGCCTGTGCTGTCAAAGGCCAGCGTGTGGGAGGTTCCCAGGGCGTAGGAGGTCGGCAGCACCGTCTTGCCTGTGAGGGCGCCTGCGAGCAACACAGGGGAGGGCGTGCTCAGGGCGGTGGTGGAGTTGTTTCCCAGCTGGCCGCTGCTGTTGGCGCCCCAGCCGAAGACGGAGTTGTCGGTCGCCACCGCGTAATTGTGGTTCGCCCCGGCGTAAATCGCAGAGACCGTCTTTCCCCCCAGTGCCGTCAGGGTGACCGCCACAGGGAGGTTAGACGAAACCGCGTTGCCGTTCCCCAGTTGGTTGCTGGAGTTGTCCCCCCAGGAAAACAGCTGGTTGTCGGAGGTAAGCGCCAACACGTGATACATCCCCGAACTAATTTTGCTCACGGTTTTGCCGGCCAATACCCCGGCGGTGTTCACCGCCTGCGGCACAAAGGTGTAGCTGGGCTGGTTGGGCCCCGTGCCAAACTGGCCGCCGTAGTTGTATCCCCAGACATAAACAGTCCCGTCCTGAAGCAGCGCCACGGAGTGGTAGTAACCGGCGGCGATATCCTTGACCGGCCTGGAGGAGGCCACCCCCACCCCGGCAATCAGTGTCGGGGTCTGGTTCGCTGCACTGTAGTTTGCAGCCGCCTCACCGTAGCCGCTGTACCCCCAACCGAAGACGTTTCCCTCCGACGTCAGCACCAGCGTGTGTCCGCCGGCGCAGGCCAACCGGGTGAGCGTCTTGCCCGCCATCCCCCCCATGAGCGTGGCCACCGGCACCGTGCTGCGGGGGGTGATAGAGCCCGTTCCCAGCTGTCCGTAGACGTTCTGGCCCCACCCGAACACCCGATTGTCCTGGGTGCGCACCATGGTGTAGTTGAGGGCCGCGGCAACCTCCACGATCACCTTGCCGGCCAAAACGGAGTTGAGGTCGTTCACCGCGGCAGGGAGGATGCGGTTGTCCAGGTCCCCAGTGCCCAGCTGGCCCTCAGAGTTTGAGCCCCAGGCAAAAATCGTGTTGTCGTCGGCTACCGCCACCGAATGGGAGGGCCCGACGGCGAGGAGTTTTATCGTTTTTGAGGAAAGTGCGACAGAAGTGCGCTGGATCGAGGCGGGCACGGCGCGTCCTTTGGACTGGCCATCGCCGAAGTGGCCCTCGGAGTTTGCCCCCCAGCTCAGGATGGAACCGGAGTCGGGCATGGCGACACCCCAGACAGCCTTCTGACCGGCCAGAAAGAGGGCGGCTACAGAGAAAATGACCAGCCAGAGCCAGCGCCGGGCGAGGGCGAGACGCAGCCGCCGGAAGCGACCTTGAACTGGACGGGGGGGGAACATGGGGGACTAAAACGGGGGGTGGTCCGCCGGAAAGGCAGAAACCCCCTATAGGGAACACCCAATTTATAAGCAGTTCTTAGGCCAATACACTAGGGCGGGCTGGGGAAACCCCAGGGGTGCGCAAAGGGTTTACTCTGGTGGGACCCCGGCGGGCCGCAACTTGGGGCGCCATTTCCCACGGCATCTGGCTCGCTCTGCGGAGCCATTGGGTGGGGTTTTGCGACGTTATTCGTGGGATGATTCTCTAGGTGAACCTTCCAGAGCCACCTGCTGCACTTTCTTCAAAACCCCAGCGTATGGAGCTCATTCGCCCGACTTGATTGTATGAGCCTCCGCCGGGGGTGGAGCCAGAAAGAGGTCACGCTGCGGTCTCGCCTAACTCAGAGAGGTAAAGTTTCAGGAATCAAAGCTCACCCATGGGCGCCTTGAAGAAAGGATAGCTCTCAGCTAAGGTAAAGGGCATGAGCGAAATCATCTTCGAGGTGAGAGAAGACGAAGTCGACGGCGGCTTCATCGCGGCTGCGCTGGGTTACGGGATTCATACTCAGGGGAACACTCTGGAGGAACTTCGGACAATGGTCCGGGATGCTGTAGACTGTTATTTCGACGATACCCAAGAGGCACCGCGGATGATTCGCCTGCACTTCGTCCGCGATGAGGTTCTGGCCCGATGAGAACCCCCAGGGATGTGGATGGACCACAACTCGTAAAAGCACTCAGAGTTTTGGGTTACTTGGTCGACCGGCAGAAAGGTTCCCATATTCGAGTGACAACTCAGTTGGACGGCCAAAATCACGAGGTCATTCCGAATCACGCCCCGATCAAAACCGGCACACTCAGCGGTATTCTGAAACATGTAGCCGCCCATCACGGGCTGAGTGTTGAGGAGCTGCTTCTGAAGATCGACCTCTGGTAACAGGAGGAATCCCATCTGCGACCGGGAGGTGAAGGTCACAACGGCCGGAAGGGGGGTCACAAGCGAGGGCATTTCCCTCGCCAGCCCACGGCAACGCAATGGGCAAACCGCCCCCCGAAAGTTCGCAAGCCTGTCAGGGCGTCCCAAACGCCTCCTGCCTCGGAGGCTGCGGCTCCCCTACGGTCACGCCTCGGGAAACCGACCCCACGAAACAAAGCCCCTCCTCCACCTTCTGGGTCGATCCAAGTGGCGGAACCCGCTTTCATTTCCACGCACGTCCCGCCAACCATGAATCCCTCCACCCCGCCCCAACCCTCGGACACCGCAAGTTGCTCCCCCTGGCTGCAACAACTCCCCCCCGACCGCGGCCCGCAACGTCTCGAGGCCGACACCGCCGCGGATGTGGCGGTCGTGGGAGCAGGCATCGCCGGGGTGGCCACCTCCTTCTTCACATTGCGCGGCACGTCCGAGACCGTCCTGCTGCTGGAACGCAACCGGGCGGGGCACGGCGCTTCGGGACACAACGCCGGCCAGCTGGCGACCTACTTTGAACGCCCCCTATGCGAGCTTGTCGAGGAGTACGGCTTTGCCGAGGCCCTCGCCGCGCAAAAGGCCTTCGACGATTCGCACGACCTGCTAGATCTGATGGTAGCGGAATCCGGGGCGGACGTTCGCGTGGACCGGTTCCAAGGGAAGATGGGAATGTTCACGCTCAACCACCTGGAGGTGCACCTGCGCAACAACCTGCTACGGCTGCAGGGCGGCTTGCAGTTCGAAGCCTGCGTCGTCTCAGAGGAAGCGGAGTTTCTCGCACAGATTCCGGCGGAATTTACCCCGCTTTACACCGTAGTCCCCCAGTCCCAGATCTGCGCGCTGCTGGACTCCCCGACCGACCGCTACCGGGCGGTGCTTTTCAGCTGGAAGGGCTGCGCCAATAGCGCGCTCCTGACCCAACAGGTGCTTGCCTATCTCCAACGGCATTATCCGGAACGCTTCCGTTACGTGGACCGCACTCCGGTGGACCGCATTGTCCTCCACGCCGGCAACGCCACCCTCGAGGCGGGTGCCCACCGGGTCACCGCGGGCAGGGTCGTGCTTTGCACCAACGGTTTTACCGACCATGTGGTGGTGGATTCCCAGGGGGCGCCCCTTGGTTGCGCCGACACCCGCTGGGTGAAGGGCAACATCGGCTACATGGCCGCTTTTGTGGAAACGGAAGAACGCAAGCCCGACGCGCTGAGCTTTATCCGCAACAAGGAGATCGGCGGGGCCGTCCCCTATGTCTATGTAACCCGGCGCCCCCACCAACTCGCAGACCGGCTGGCCACCCTCACCTGCATGGGGGGGCCGGAACGGCCGCTCGCTGCCTCCGAACAGTACGACCCAAGCACCCCCTTTCCCAGCCAGATGCTCGCGGAAATGGACTCGCAAATCCGGCCGCTCGCCCAGCCCGAAAGGCTCCCGGGCGTGCCCTACGACTACGCGTGGCACGGCCTCATGGGCTACACTCAGGGGAGCATCCGCAGGATCGGCGTGGAGCCCTGTAACCCCGTGCTCCTGTACAACCTCGGATGCAACGGCGTCGGCTTCCTCCCCTCGGTCTGCGGAGGCGAACGGGTCTCCAGAATTCTGGCCGGAGAAAAGCTGCCTCCGAGCATTTTTGACCCCAAGTAACCGCGCTCCCGGCGGCCGCTAAAACGGGAGCTCCACCTGGTTTTCCCGGGACATCGCCCACGCCTCGATTCCCCAGGCCGCACTGGAATTCCTTCCCAATGCGGCCGCTGGATTAATCCCCGTTCCCAAAGAAGCCTCCGAGAGGTCATCCCTGTGAGCACGCCCTGGCGCGTCTTAGACGCGGCTAAAGCGTCGCCAAGATCGCGTTCAACGTCCCACTGGGGCGCAGCGCGGCGGAAGCCTTGGCGGCGTCCGGGCGGTAGTACCCTCCGATGTCGGCGGGCTTGCCCTGCACGGCGATGAGTTCCGACACAATCTGCTGCTCGCTGGCGGTCAGTTTTTCCGCCACCGGGGTGAAGACCCCCTTGAGCTCCGCGTCCCGGGTTTGGCCGGCAAGGGCCTGCGCCCAGTACAGCGCGAGGTAAAAGTGGCTTCCCCGGTTGTCAATTCCAGCGCCCACCTTCCGGGCGGGGGACTTGTCGTTTTCCAGAAACTTGCCGTTGGCCTCGTCCAGCGTCTCAGCGAGGACGCGGGCCTTCGCGTGGTTTTGCGAGATGCCGAGGTGCTCCAACGAGGCGGCCAGCGCGAAGAACTCGCCCAGACTGTCCCAACGCAGAAAGTTCTCCTCGGTAAACTGCTGCACGTGTTTGGGCGCCGACCCTCCGGCACCCGTTTCAAACAGACCGCCGCCGTTCATCAACGGCACGATCGAAAGCATCTTGGCAGAGGTGCCCACCTCGAGGATCGGGAAAAGATCGGTCAGGTAGTCCCGCAACACGTTGCCCGTAACGCTGATGGTGTCCAGACCCTGCACGATGCGCTCCAATGTAAACTGGCAGGCGGCCGCGGGCTCAAGAATGCGGATGTCCAGTCCGGCAAGGTCGTGGTGTGCAAGACACTCCTTCACCTTCAAAAGCACCTGCGCGTCGTGGGCGCGTTTTTCGTCCAGCCAGAACACGGCCGGCGTGTGGGAAAGGCGCGCGCGGTTGACCGCGAGCTTCACCCAGTCCTGCACCGGCGCGTCCTTGGTCTGGCAGCCGCGCCAGATGTCGCCCTGCGCCACCGCGTGGCTGAGCAACACTTCGCCCGCCTCATTGACCACGCGCACCGTCCCATCCGCCGGGATCTCAAAGGTCTTGTTGTGCGAGCCGTATTCCTCGGCAGCCTGCGCCATGAGGCCGACGTTGGGAACGCTTCCCATCGTCTTGGGATCCAGCGCGCCGTGTTGCCGACAGAAGTCGAGGGTCGTCTCGTACACGCCCGCGTAGGAACGGTCGGGAATCAGCGCCAGGGTGTCCTGAAGGCCGCCCTGGGCGTCGTACATCTTGCCGCCCGCACGGATCATCGCGGGCATGGAGGCGTCCACGATGACGTCGCTGGGGACGTGCAGGTTGGAGATGCCCTTGTCGGAGTTGACGTAGGCCAGGCCGGGGCCGGAGGCGAAGGCGGCCTGAATGTCGGCCTCGATCTCTGCCTTCTGTGCGGCGGGGAGGGTCTGGATCTTGGAGACTAGCTCACCGAAGCCGTTGTTGAGGTTCACCCCGAGGGCGGCAAACGTGGCGGCGTGTTTGGCCAGGAGCTCGCGGAAGAACACCTTTACCGCGTGCCCGAAAAGAATCGGGTCGGAGACCTTCATCATCGTTGCCTTCAAGTGAAGGGAGAGCAGAACGCCCTCGGACTTGGCCCGCGTCATCTGACGCTCATAGAAGGAGACCAGCGCCGCCTTGTGCATCACGGTGGCGTCGAAGATTTCGCCAGCCTTCAAGGGCGTCTTTTCCTTGAGCACCTGCACCGAGCCGTCGTTCTTAACGAGCTCGATCCGCACAACCGTGGCGGCAGCCGTGGTGAGGGATTGCTCGTCCCCGAAAAAGTCGCCCCCAGTCATCGTCGCAACGTGGGTCTTAGAAGTAGGCGACCATGCCCCCATGGAGTGCGGATGTTTTCTGGCGTACTCCTTGACGGCCTTGGGGGCGCGGCGGTCGGAGTTACCCTCGCGCAGGACGGGATTTACCGCGGAACCGAGCACCTTTGCGTAGCGTGCACGCACCTCCTTTTCGGCGTCCGTCTGCGGGTTCTCGGGAAATTCCGGCAGCGCAAATCCCTGCGCCTTCAGTTCTGCCACGGCGGCCTGCAGCTGGGGAATCGAGGCGCTGACGTTCGGGAGCTTGATGATGTTCGCCTCGGGCGTGAGCGTCAGCGCCCCGAGCTCCGCCAGGGCGTCCGGCGTCTTTTGACTGGCCGGAAGGAGGTCGGAAAAATTGGCGAGAATCCGGGCCGCAAGCGAGATGTCGCGCGTCTCAACGTGGATGCCGGCGTGCTTGGTGAAGGCCTGCACAATCGGCAGGAACGAGTAAGTGGCAAGCGCGGGCGCCTCGTCTGTAACGGTGTAGAGGATGGAGGGGGTGGTGGACATGTTCGTAGCGATTTGAAGACTGCGAAGGCTAGGGGAAGATCCGAGGCAAATCGAGACTCAAAGGTGCGCAGAAACACAAGCGCCGCCAAACGGACCCGCGGTACGCGCATTTTGCACTTTCACACCCCCCCGGAGCGCTGCGGGTGCCGCCCCCGGACCAAAGCGCCTCAGGCGAGGATCCCCTTCACCACCTTGGCGGGGTCGACGCCGGTCAGGCGGAAGTCGAGTCCCTGGGAACGCACGCTCAGCCGGCTGTGGTCCAGTCCGAGCTGGTGCAGGAGGGTCGCGTGGATGTCGTGCACGTGCACCTGGTCCTCCACCGCCCCAAAACCGAACTCGTCGGTCTTGCCGTAGATCGTGCCCTTCTTGAAGCCGCCCCCGGCAAACCACATGGTAAACGCGTCGATGTGGTGGTTGCGTCCGGTGGACTCGCGCACCTCGCCCATCGGGGTGCGTCCGAACTCCCCGCCCCAGATCACGATGGTGTCGTCGAGCAGGCCGCGCTGTTGGAGGTCGCGCACCAGCGCCATGCAGGGCCGGTCGATGTCGCGGCTCTTCTCGGGCAGATGCTTCTCTAGGTTTTCGGATACGCCGCCGTGGTGGTCCCAGTTGGTGTCGTAGAGCTGCACAAAGCGGACGCCCCGCTCCACCAGACGGCGCGCCAGCAGACAGTTCCGTGCAAAGGTCGTCTCCCGCGTATCTTTGATGCCATACAGATCCAATGTGGCCTGGGATTCGCCCTTGAGATCCATCAATTCCGGCGCGCTGGTCTGCATCCGGTAGGCCATTTCGTACGCGTTGATGCGCGTGGCGATTTCCTCGTCGCCGGTTTCCACCAGGCGCTTGAGGTTGAGCTCGCGCGTCGACTGGAGCAGGGCCTGCTGTTGGGCGGTCGCAATTCCGTTTGGTGTCGAGAGATTTACAATGGGATCACCCGTGTTCCGGAGAGGCACCCCCTGGTAGGTCGTCGGCAGCACACCGCTGCCCCAGAGCACCGCGCCGCCCCGCGGCCCGCGCGGCCCGCTTTGGAGTACGACAAACCCCGGCAGGTCGCTGCACTCGCTGCCCAGCCCGTAAGTCACCCAGGACCCCATGCTCGGACGGCCAAACAAACCGCTGCCCGCGTTCATGAACAGCTTGGCCGGCGCATGGTTGAAAAGGTCGGTCTTGCAGGTGGTCACGATGGAGAGTTCGTCCACCATCGAAGCGGTGTGCGGCAGCAGGTCGCTGACCCATGCGCCCGAACCGCCGTGGCGCTGGAAATTGAACCGCGTCCCCAGCAGGTTGGAGCGGTGGCTGCTGCTCATGAACGCAAACCGCTTCCCTGCGGTGTAGCTGTCGGGAATCGGCTGACCATTGAGGGCGTTGAGCTGCGGCTTGTGTTCGAACAGGTCCAGCTGCGAGGGCCCGCCCGCCATGAACAGGTAGATGACGCTCTTCGCCTTGGCCGGAAAGTGGGTCTTCTTCGGCTCCAGCGGGTTCTTCACCGTCGCCTCCGGCACGGCAAGCCCCTGCTCCTTGAGCAACGAGCCCAGGGCGAGGGAACCCAGTCCGATGGAACAGCGGCTGAAAAAGTGGCGCCGGTTGAGGTCACGCAGGTTCATGGAAGTCATTCGCGGGTGATGGTTTCGTCCAGGTTCAAAAGGGCCCTCGCCTGGGTCAGGGTGTCGAGCCGTTGCAATACATTGATTTCATCGGGCGCCGGTGCGCGCCCCGTGCAACGCTTGAAGGCCTGCTCCAGCCCGCCCGTCTTGATGAGCTTTTCGAGCGCCGTCGCAAACTCGAAAAAGCCGGGGTCGTTCATGAGGGTCAGCGCCTGCAGCGGCGTGTTGCTGCGGATCCGGCGCGTGCACGAGTTAAAACCCTCGGGCGCGTCAAAGACCGTCAGCTCCGGCGGGGGCGACGCCCGGTACACGAAGGTGTAAAGTCCGCGGCGGTACTTGTCCTCCCCCTTGCTGGCGGTCCAGACGCGCTTGACCTGCCCCTGGCCCATCACCCCGTCTGGAATCGGCGGAAAAACCGAGGGCCCGCCGACCTTGGCCGAGAGCAATCCACTGGCCTTGAGGGACACATCCCGCACCACCTCTGCGTCAAGACGCAGTCGGTGCTGTCTGGCCAGCAGGATGTTGTTCGGGTCCTTCTCGCGCAGGTCCGGGCGGTTGACCGAACTCTGGCGGTAGGTCGCGGAACCCGCAATGGTGCGGTGCAGTTCCTTGAGGCTCCACCCCTTTTCCATGAACTCTACCGCCAGCCAGTCCAAAAGCTCGGGATGCGACGGCAGCGCCCCCTGCAGTCCAAAGTCGTTTTCGGTCTCCACGATACCCCTGCCGAAGTATTGCTGCCAGACCCGGTTGACGATGACCCGCGCGGTGAGGGGACTCTTTTTGCTCACCAGCCATTTGGCAAGGTCCAGCCGGTTGGGAGCTTCGCCGGCCCCTTCGAGCGGATGCAGCACCGAAGGCACGCCGGGGGTGACCTCGTCGGCGGGCCTGGTAAAATCGCCCTTGATGAAGACGGTTGTTTTGCGCGGCTTTGCCAGCTCCTTGAGCACGAGGGTGGTGGTTCCCTGGTTGAGCAGCGAATCCAAATCCCGGTGCCGGTCCGCAAGGATGCGGAGCGGGTCGCTGGGGTTTGTAAAGATCGAGAAAACAGCGACGTTCTGGGCGAGCGTCCGCTTTTCAACGGGCGTCTCGAGCGTCTTCTTTACGGGGCTCGCGAGGGTCTTGCGAAATTCCGGAGACATCTCCGCCTGCCATTTCTCCACCTCGGAATAGCGCTGACCGATGAGTGCCTTGAGGTCCTTTTCCAAGCCGTTGAACTCGGCGGTCTTCCCCTTCACATCCACGCCCGAGTCAAACACCTTCAAAGTGGGCTCCTCCTGGTTGTTGAAAAAGGAGAAGACCCGGTAGTACTCCTTCTGCTCGATCGGGTCGAACTTGTGGTCGTGGCACTGCGCGCAGCCGACGGAGAGCCCCAGCCAGACGGTTCCCGTGGTCGCGACCCGGTCAAACACGCTGTCGATCCGGAACTGTTCCGGGTCGATGCCCCCCTCCTGATTGATCTGGGTGTTGCGGTGGAAGCCCGTGGCGATGACCTGGCTTTCGGTGGCTTGCGGCAGGAGGTCCCCCGCGAGTTGCTCCACCGTGAACCGGTCGAAGGGCATGTCCGCGTTGAACGCCCCGATGACCCAGTCGCGAAACTTCCAGATCTGGCGTGGCGCGTCGACCGAGTAGCCGTTGCTGTCCGCATAGCGCGCCTGATCCAGCCACCAGCGGCCCCACCGCTCGCCGTAGTGCGGGCTGGCGAGGAGGGACTCGAGCAGCCTTGCGTAGGCGCGCTCGCCATCGGCGGCGAACTCCTTTTCGAAGGCATCCACCTCCGCGGGCGAGGGCGGCAGACCGGTCAGGTCGAGGCTGAGACGGCGGATGAGCGTGGCCGGGTTGGCGGACCCCGACGGGGGGAGCCCGCGCGCTTTGAGCTCCGCACGGATGAAGGCGTCCACCGGCATGCCCGTTTCCCCAGCCGGCACGGCCGGTCGCACCGGCGCCACAAAAGCCCAGTGCGGCTCGTATTCCGCGCCCTGCTGAATCCAGCGCTTGAGGATGTCGAGCTGTGCCGGCGTGAGGGGCGTCTTGTGGGCCTTGGGGGGCGGCATGACCTCTTCCTTGTCGGTGCTCAGAAGACGCTTGATCGCCTCGGAGTTGGCGACATCACCGGGAACGATGGCACGCGTGCCGTCGTTGTCTCGGGTGGCACCCTCGAAGGTGTCGAGGCGCAGGCCGCCCTCGCGGTGCTTTGGATCGAACCCGTGGCAGGCCAGACAGTTCTCCGAAAGGATCGGGCGCACATCCCGGTTGTAACGGACCTTCGCGGGCGCCACCGCTGCCGCAGCGGAATGAACCAGAAACGGAAGAGCGAGAAACAGCGGGAGGGAGCGGGTGTTCATCATGGCTGGTGGCCGGGAAAGCGGGGTGGAAAAGAATGGCCGAAACGCCCCTGCGCAACAAGGGCGGAGCGGGGGCCGCCGGTGAGTACCACCCCCGGCAGCCCCCACCCTTAGACATGG
>JBIKSY010000291.1:0-4770 GCA_044348365.1 Chthoniobacteraceae bacterium | reverse complement strand
CAAAAAACGGCGGCAGGGAGTGTTCCCCGCCGCCGTCTCTGCTTTTAAGGACTTTTGCCCCTACCGGAGGAAGGCCTCGTGGAGGCCGCCGTCGACGGTGATGACCTGGCCGGTGGTCTTGCTCAGGCGCTTGGACACCAGCAGGAAGTAGGCTTCCGCCTGGTCCGCCGGGGTGATGGGCGACTTGGTCAGGGTCCGGTCAGCGTAGAACTGGGCGAGCTTGCCCACCAGCGAGTCGGTGTGTTCGTCCTCGGTGAAGGGGATGCTGTACTTCGCGAGGGAGCCGATCACGCGGTCCCTAGGGAACATGGCGCTGCCCTGCACCACGGTGGCCGGGGCCACGCCGTTGACCCGGACCAGCGGCGAGAGCTCGATGGCCAACTCGCGCACCAGATGGTTGGCAGCCGCCTTGGAGGTGTCGTAGGCAATGCTGCCCTTCTTCGCCACCACGGCATTGGCGCTGGTTGTGAGGACCAGGTTGCCGTGGAGTCCCTGTTCCTTCCAGGTCTTGAACGCCTCGTCTCCGACCAGGTAGCTGCCGGTCACGTTGATCTTGAAGGTCAGCTCCCAGCGGTCGTCGGGAATGTGGCCGCTGGTGTCGCTGGGCACGAAGATGCCCGCTGTGACGCAGATGGAGTCAAAGCCACCGTAGGCCAGCGCCACCTTGTTGAGCATCGCGCGGATGCTTTCCCGGTTGGTGATGTCCGCCCCAAACCCTATGGCAAGCCCGCAACCGCTCACTCCAGACCCGGCGACCCCGATGCCCAGGCCGTACTTGTGGGTGATCTCCGCAGCGGTGGCTGCCGCCGTTTCCTCCTTCAAGTCCACGCAGACGATGTGTGCGCCTTCCTTGACGATCCGGTGCGCCGTTTCCTTGCCGATGCCGCTGCCGGCACCGATGACCACCACGACCTGGCGGGCCAGTTCCTTTTCCGCGGGCATCCGCTGAAGCTTCGCCTCCTCGAGCAACCAGTACTCGATGTCGAAAGCCTCCTGCAGGGGCAGGGCGATGTACTCGTCGATGGCTTCCGCTCCGCGCATGACCTCTACCGCGCAGTTGTAGAACTCGGCGGTGACGCGGGATTCGCTCTTGTCCTTGCCCCAGGCAACCATTCCGAGACCGGGAATGAGGACCACCGTGGGATTCGGATCGCGCAACGCCGGGGAGTTGGCGTGCTTGCACTTGTTGTAGTAGGCGACGTAGTCCTCGCGGTATTTGGCGAGGCCTTCGCTCAGAAGGGCCTTGAGTGCGGCGACGTCCCCGGTCGCTGGGTTCCAGTCGACGTACAGCGGCTTGATCTTGGTGCGCAGGAAATGGTCGGGGCAGCTGGTGCCGAGTTCGGCGAGGCGTGCGGCGTCCTTGGAGTTGACGAAACGCAGGATGGCCTCGTCCTCCTGAACAGTGCCGATGAAGCGCTTTTGCTGGCTGACCTGGCCGCGGAGCCACGGCAGGATCGCTGCAAAGGTGGCGTGGCGCTGCGCCTCGGGGAGGGTCTGGTATTTGGCGCCGCCAAAGACCGTGCTGTGGCCGCCCTTGGCCTGGTACTTGGCGTCGATGTAGGCGGCGGCTTTCTCGATGAATTCGAGGGTGCGCAGGTAGCAGGTCTTGTCGTCGTCGTCCCAGGAAATGAAGCCGTGCTGGCCCATCATAATGGCTTTCACCTCGGGGTGCGCCTTGGAAATGGTCTGCATCGCGAGGCCCAGTTCGAAGCCGGGGCGCATCCAGGGTACGTAGGCCATCGAACCGCCGAAGATTTCCCGGGTCAGGGCCTCGCAGTTGCGCGAGGCTGCAATGGAAATGATCGCGTTGGGGTGCATGTGGTCCACAAACTTGCCCGGAAGGAAGCTGTGGAGGGGCGTGTCGATGGAGGATGCCCGCGGGTTGAGGTTGAAGGTGGCGTGGGAGTACATGCCGACCATGTCGTCTTCGGCTGCGGACTTGAGGCCCTTGTCGGTGCGGGCGGCGTAGGCGCCCTGCAGATCAATGAGCTTCTGCTGGTAGAGCGAGGAGAAGTTTTCCCGCTTGGAGGTGCGCAGGTCTCCACCGGAACCCTTCACCCAGAGGACTTCGACGGGTTGGCCTGTGAGCGGGTCGGTTTCCGTGAGCTTCGAGGAAGTGTTGCCCCCACCCGTGTTGGTAACGCGCTGGTCGCTGCCCAGCAGGTTGGAGCGGTACACGAGGCGCTCCGCGGGATCCAGGGAAGCGGCTTTGGCGTCGTCCCAGAGGAAGTTCACGTGATGGAAATGACTCATTTGGTATCTGTTTGTGATGCTGTGGGTTATCGGGTTTTGGGGCGGAGAGGGGTGAATCCACCTTTCGGCGGATTGCACCTCCGGAATGCTCATGCTGCCGCAGCGCCCTCCCGTACGGCAAGAGGGGAAAGGGCCTTGTGTGAAATGGCCGCCGTTAAAGCGTGTTCAGGCCGGCGGCGGGGCCGCACGACGCAAAAGAAAAACCCGCTGCCGTGAGGCAGCGGGTTTTGGAGAACGTACTCTTTTCCGGGCGCGGCACCAGAGGCACCCCGCCAAGATTCTAGCGCTTGGAGAACTGGAAGCGTTTGCGGGCGCCGGGTTGGCCGGGCTTCTTACGTTCCTTCATGCGCGGGTCGCGGCGCAGGAACCCGACCGCCTTCAAAGTGGCGCGGTATTCGGGATTGGACTCGAGCAGGGCGCGGGAGACCGCCAGACGCAGCGCGCCGGCCTGTCCCTGAACGCCGCCGCCGTCGGCGGTGACCTTGACGTCAAACTGATTGACCTGTTTGACGGCTTCAAAGGCGCTCAAAACGGTGTTCTGGAGGGCCTGAGTCTTGAAGTAATCGTCGAAGGCGCGGCCGTTGACCACGATCTTTCCGGTACCCGGGGTGATACGTACCCGGGCTACAGCCGTCTTGCGGCGGCCCACTGCAACAAATTCAGAAACGGTTTCGGACATAAAATGATGTTACTGGATTGCGCTCACCAGCACCGGGTTCTGGGCGGCGTGAGGATGCTCGGAGCCCTTGTACACCTTGAGCTTGGTGATGACGCTGCGGCCAAGGCGGTTGTGGGGGATCATTCCCTTCACTGCGCCTTGGATCAGCAACTCAGGATGACGGGCGCGGCGCTGGCGGAAGGATTCGCTTTTGTGCCCGCCTACGAAGCCTGAAAAGCTCATGTAGGTTTTGGCTGTTTCCTTCTTCCCAGTCACACGCACTTTGTCAGCGTTGATGACGACCACGAAGTCACCCGTATCGACGTGGGGGGTGAACATGGACTTTTCTTTGCCGCGCAACAAGTTGGCGGCTTTCACTGCAACACGGCCCAAAATCTGGTCAGTGGCGTCGATGACCCACCACCTGCGTTGCACTTCGGTTTCTTTCGCTGAGTACGTTGACATGAATCTTTCTCCAAAAAGGGGTCGGGAAGGTACGAATTGGGGAATGTTAAGTCAACGTTTTCCAGAAAAATTACGCTGATATTTCAAACCCCAACGAGTGAAGCACTCCAAACCCGTCTGTTCCATCCGCAAAAGGCGCGCCCGCACTGAGCCGGGCAGAAAGTCCCCGGGGAGCCCCGTCAGTGTAATTCCTGTGCTTCCGCCAAAAACGCGCGGGCACCAGGTCAGGCACAACTCGTCCACGCAACGGTTCGCGAGAAACAGGCGCAGAAGCGTGCCCCCTCCCTCAAGGACGACTTTACGCACCCCGTGGTGCTGCGCCAGCATCTTTAGAGCCCATTCGGGGGACAGCCCGGCCGGAGGTGCCAAACGCACTGTGGCGAGCTTCTCCAGCGCATGGAGCGTCTGAGCGGGCATCCCTTCTTCGCTGAAAACCACAATCGGGGCGGAGGCGGCGCCGAAAAGCCGGAGCCCCGTGGAAAGGTTCCCGGAGCGGGTCCACAGGACGCGGAGTGGAAATGGCTCCTGACCGCGCGCGACCCGGGCCTCGCGCAGGGCCGGCACGGGGAGGCCCATGGTCATGGTGTCAGCGCTCACCGTGGTGGCACTGGCCAGCACGGCGTCCCCTTCGGAGCGGATTTCAAGCAGGCGGCTCTTGTCCGCAGGCGAGGAGAAGTCCGAGGGGGTGTGGTTGCGCGTCGAAATCCTTCCGTCCCAAGTCAGGGCAAAGTTGGCAATGACAAATGGCCTGGGGGGGAGGAGGGCTTTGGCTGCCCGGGGCTGGCTGTTTGGGCCGATGGGAGGGAGGGATTGAAACCGCCGCTCGGAGCGCGCCTGTGAGCAGGAGCGCCGAACCGGCTCAGCGGATGAGTTCTTCGAGGCGGGTGTCGGGAGCGGCACCAAGAGCCGTGGCCTTCTGATAGGCATTGCGCGCCGCGTCCTTGTCCGGCGGCTTCTGGGAGGCGCATACCACCGCAAGGTTGAAGTAAGCGTCGGCGTAGGTGGGATCCAGTTCGGCCGCAGTTTCCAGTTCCTTGCGGGCGTTTTCCTGCCAGCCTTTGCGGCTGGCGGCGATGCCCAGGTAGTTGTGCGCCACCGCGTTGTTGGGATTGATGGAGACAGACTGCGTCAGTTCGTCGACCGCTTTGTCCAGTTTGCCCTGTGTGTAAAAAACAATGCCCAAGGTGGAGCGGGAGAAGGCGTCCTCGGGGGCGAGTTCCAGCGCTTTTTTAAGACTCTCCTCGGCTTCCGGATACCGTTTGCCACGGAACTGTGCGACGCCCAGATTCGAAAGCACAAACGCGTTGCCGGGAGCATCATCGAGGACCTCCTTGTAAAGCTTTTCTGCGTTTACAAAGTCGCCCTTGTCGAAGCGGTCCTTGGCCTCGGAGATC
>JBIKSY010000075.1:0-15608 GCA_044348365.1 Chthoniobacteraceae bacterium | reverse complement strand
GCTCCACTTCCCCGCCGAAATCTGCGTGGCCGGGTGTGTCGACGATATTGACGTGGTAGTCTTTGTACCGGAAAGCGGCGTTTTTGGCGCGGATGGTGATCCCTTTTTCCCGTTCTAGGTCCATCGAGTCCATGATGCGGATCTCGGAGGAAATGGCCTGGTTGGCGCGGAAGGTCCCCGACTGTTTAAGGAGCTGATCCACGAGCGTAGTCTTGCCGTGGTCAACGTGTGCGATGATTGCGATGTTTCGGATGTGGTCCATGATCTGACAAAAGGGAGGCAGTCACCCTGGGGGAAGGCGGTTCCTGCACCTGTTAAAAAGGCCAACCAGGCTGCGGAACGCAATAAACGTCCCACACTCCCAGCTGAAAGAAGCTCGGGAATATGCCCTCGGTGTGGAGCAGAAGCAAGGGGGGAGACAAGTTTCGCGGTTTGGATTGGCTTCGCTTCTTTTTATCCCTCGCCAGACTTTTCGAAATCAGGGGCGCGAAGTGTGTGAAAGCATCCCTGTTTTGCTGTAGATCTTCGCTGGAGACCGCGCAAAACCATGGCAGCCCTATTCTCTGTCACCGCGGAGTCAATCCTCTAATTTCAAGGGATTTGATCGCTGAGATGCAGCCCTCTGAAATAAAGTTTTCGTCTCATCTTGATGCTTTTTCGAGCGGAGAACGTCACCTCAGTAAAAGGTGTGCGCAAGGCTCATTTTTTAGGTGAGGGCTTGCAAAAAGTGGGGGGTTGGAGTTTGCCTCTGCCACGCCATCTCGCCGTACGACGTACCCCATGGGGGAACGATCGCCCTTCTCTGCAAGCAAACCGAACGGACAGTGTGTTTTCATGGCTGAAAAAATCATAGTCAGCAGATCCAGTCTCCAGTCACTGGCGGACAAACACGACCTGCACGCCGCCCAGAAGAGAACTGCACAGCGCGAGGCCAAGGTGGCCAAGGAGTGGGGTGACCTGAGCGAAAATGCCGAGTACAAGGCCAGCAAGGAAAAGTTCAGGCTTGCCGGCCGGATCCAGCAGCGACTTTTGCGCGAGTTGAAAAAACTCGAGGACACAGGCTACGAGGTCGTGGACCCCCTCGATTGGGTGAACCGGAGTTCCTCGGGGGATCGGGTCGAGGTGGGCACTGTTGTACGGGTGCAGCAGGGAGGCTTTGCCGAGGATTATCTGGTGGTGGGTGCGAAGGATCAGGACCTCCCGCTGGACCAGTCCGTACTGCCCCTGCCTTACACCTCGCCCCTCGGGCAGGCGCTTTACGGGTTGAGCGCCCCGCGGTTGCTCGAAGCTGTGATTGCCGGGGAGCCTCGGGCGTTGCGGTTGGAAAGCGTCCGCCCGCCGACCATGGACGAGGTGCTGGCCCTCTATCCAGAGCTCACTCCCCAAATGGGCTGAGTCCATCCTAGAAAAGCAAAACGCCCGGACGGTGGCTTCCGGGCGTTCGCAGCGAGGGGTGAGTGCGGACTATTTGGAAAGCACCTTGTCGATGGCAGCCTTGAGTTCGTCGGATTCTGGCTCCACCTTAGAGTCGAACCGAGCAGCGAGGGAGCCGTCCTTGGCGATCAAGAACTTGTTGAAATTCCATTTGACCGGCCCGGGTTGCCCCGCGGCCTCTCCGGTCAAGGTGGCGAAAAGGGGATGTGCGGCATCGCCCTTGACCGCCACCTTACCCAACAAGGGAAAGGTCACATTGTATTTTGAGGAGCAGAACTGGAGGATCTCCGCTTCGGTTCCGGGTTCCTGTCCGCCGAAGTCATTGCACGGCACGCCGACCACAATCAGACCCTTGTCCTTGTAGGCCTTGTACAGGGACTCCAGGCCGGCATACTGGCGGGTGTAGCCGCACTTGCTGGCGACGTTGACCACCAAGACGGCCTTGCCGCCTAGGTCGGCGAGTTTGGTGTCCTTGCCGGCGATGTCCTTCACGGGAATCTTGAGGATGTCGGGGGCGGGGGCCGCGTGGAGGGTGCCGTGGAGAGTGCTCATGAGCAGGGGAAGGGCTAGGAGGAAGGCGAGACGTTTCATGGGACTCCCCTTATGTGCGAAGACTCCCACCGAGTCCAGACGGGAGCGACTCATCTTGAGGCGTCGGCCGGTTTGGAGATAGGGTACAGGCCTTAACCCCCATATGAAGATCCGTATTCCAAATCCAGGGATTCCCCCGTCTACCTCCCACAAAAGGACTGCCCAAGCGGCTTGGCCCGGCGCGCGCCCGGTTACTCCGGCGCCAGTGCGGGGCCTCGCCGTATTGACGGCCCTTTCCTTCGCGCCCCTGCTGTCTGCGGCGCCGTCCGAACCTGGTTTCCGGGCGGAAACCGTCGATGCGCAGATCCAAATCGGCTACGGCATTGCCGTGGCGGACGTCAACGGCGACGGCAAGCCGGACATCCTTCTGGCTGACCAGCACACGGTGCAGTGGTATGAGAACCCTTCCTGGAAAAAGCACGTCATGGTGGAGAATGTCACCGAACGGGACAACGTGTGCATCGCCGCGCGCGACATTGACGGCGACGGAAAGGCGGAGGTGGCCATTGGCGGCCAGTGGAATCCGGGGGAGACGCTGGACGCCGAAAAGAGCGGCGGAGTGTTTTACC
Source organism: Chthoniobacteraceae bacterium (assembly GCA_044348365.1). Lineage (GTDB taxonomy): Bacteria > Verrucomicrobiota > Verrucomicrobiia > Chthoniobacterales > Chthoniobacteraceae > Chth-196. The sequence continues at coordinate 13,014 of JBIKSY010000075.1, read as the reverse complement.
TGATCCCGCCGGCCGACCGGACCCAGCGTTGGGAGGCGGTCAAGCTGCACCACGAACCGACGGTGCACCGGATGCACTGGGTGCTGGCCCCTTCTGGCAAGTGGGAGTTGGTGGTGAAGCCCCTGCACGGCCGGGGCAACCGCAACAATGCGGGCGAGGGGAGCAAGGTGTTTGCCTATGAAATGCCGCAGAATCCAAGGGAACCGTGGAAGCTGTCGCTGGTGAGCGAGTTTACCCACGCCAGCCACAATTTTCACCCGATCAACTGGGACAACGATCCGGAAAACGAGCTGCTCACGGCCGCCAAGGAGGGGGTTTTCTGGTTTGGCCGCAGCACCGGGTCGTGGAAAAAGCGGCAACTTTCGGAGACCTGGGCCGGGGAAGTTCGGGACGGCAGGCTGCCGGGCGGGACGAGGTTTGTCGCGACGATAGAGCCCATGCACGGCACGACGGTGGCTTTTTACACCGGCCCGGATTCAGGCAAAGGCCTCTGGAGGCGTCAGGTTTTGGACGAGTCCCTGCTGGATGGCCACGCCTTGGTGGTTGGCGATTTTTTGGGGGTCGGCAGCGACCAGATTGTCGCCGGTTGGCGCGGGATGAACCCCAAGGGGGTGCCGGGGGTACGGCTTTTCACTCCGCTTGATGCTGCGGGCAAGGAGTGGCGAGTGAGCGGCCTGTCCGGCGAGGAAGTCGCCATTGAGGACATTAAGGCGGCGGACCTCAACGGCGATGGAAAACCGGACCTGATCCTCGCTGGGCGGCAGACCAAAAACTTGCGGATCCTTTGGAACCAGTCCGTCGCCCGCTAAGCCGCGGCACGCTACGGCTGCGCACCTGCTAGAGGGGGTCGCGGGTCAGGGAGCCATTGACCAGGCGCATCAAATTGAGCGGGTTGTTGTTTTGCAGTTCTGGTGGCAGGGCGTTGTCCGGAACGTTCTGGTAACAAACCGGACGCACCCAGCGCAGGATCGCTGCGGTGCCCACGCTTGTAAAACGGCTGTCTGAGGTGGCCGGATAGGGGCCGCCGTGTTGCATGGCCGCACTGACTTCCACTCCGGTGGGAAAACCGTTCAGGAGCAGCCGTCCCGCCTTGCGCTCCAAGATGCCGGCCAGTTCCTCCATCTGGGGACGGTCGGAATCCGAAGCGTGGATCGTGGCGGTCAACTGGCCCTCGAGTCCATTTGCAAGCTCTAGCAGTTCGGTGAAGCTGGCGGCCTCCACCAGCAGTCCGGCGGGCCCGAAGATTTCCGCGCGGAGGCTGGGATGTGTGCGAAAAGTCTCAGCATTTGAGAGAAACAGCGTCGGCCGGGCCTGGGTGCGTGCCGGATCCGCCTCCTGGTTCGATTGTGCCAGAAGCGAGACTCCTGCGACTTTTTGCGCTGCGTCGACCGATTGCACGTAGGCGTCCCGAATTCCGGGATGAAGTAGCGTCCCAGGGGCGCTGGCCTTGAGCACGGCCCCGAGCGCGTCCCTTAAGGCCTCGGTTGCACCGCCGCCGAGGGCAAAAATCAGCCCCGGCTTGGTGCAGAACTGGCCCACTCCCATGGTGAGAGAGTTTTTAATGCCTTCTGCGATTTGAGGTGTTCTGTCGCGCAGCGCCCCGGGCAGCAGAAACACCGGATTGAGGCTGCTCATTTCCGCAAACACTGGTACCGGCTCCGGCCGGGAGTGGGCTGCATCCATGAGCGCGCGTCCCGCCCGGTGGGAACCGGTGAAGCCCACTGCCCGAACCCCGGGATGCCGGACAAGCGCTGTGCCCAGGGCGTGGGTGCTGCCTTGAAGGAAGGAAAACACCCCGGCAGGGAGGTCGCACAGACGCACAGCGCTGGCGATGGCGCCTGCAACCAACTCTCCGGTACCTGGGTGTGCCGGATGGCCTTTGACCACAACCGGACAGCCCGCGGCAAGCGCGCTGGCTGTGTCGCCGCCGGCTACGGAAAAGGCCAGCGGAAAGTTGCTGGCTCCGAAGACGGCGACGGGTCCGATAGGCACCAGGACCCTGCGCAGATCCGGCCGGGGCAGGGGGGTGCGCTCCGGAAGGGCCGTGTCGACCCGGGCGTCGCACCAGGAGCCTTCCCTGAGGAGGTGTGCAAACAGCCTGAGCTGTCCGACCGTGCGTCCGCGCTCTCCGGTAAGCCGCTCGAGGGGAAGCCCGGTTTCCTGATGGGCGCGCTCCAGCAGGGCGTCGCCAAGGCCAAGGATCTCGGTGGCGATGGCTTCCAGAAAGACGGCGCGGAGTTCCGGCGTGCTGCGGCGGAAGCCCGCAAGGGCCAGCTGTGCGGCATGTAGCGCCTCCTCCACCTGCGGGTCCGCTGCCTCTTCAAAGGCAGGCTCCAATGCTTTTCCAAGCAACGGGTTATATGCAATGAAAGTGGCGGGACCGGCGGGCCGGAGTGCGCCGGCGACAAGACTTTTTCCGTGAAGAGACATGGGTGGGGCCTTAGGCGATGTGGTTGACGAGACAGCCGAGCGAACCGATGGAGATACGGACCTCGTCGCCGCTGGCAAGGGTGAATGCGTTCGGAGGCACGAGTCCCGTGCCTGTGAGCAGGTAGCAACCGGCTGGAAAACTGTTGTCCCGCCAGAGCCAGTCGGCGAGTTCCAGAGGGGTGCGCTTCATCTGCGACAAGGCGGTTGCGCCCTCAAATACAGTGGTCCCCCCGCGCAGGATCATCAGCGTGATCGCGGTCTCTGGCGGGAGGGGTGGACAGACCACGAGGGCCGGACCCAGCCCGCAGCAGTGGCTCCAGACCTTTGCCTGTGGCAGGTACAGCGGATTCTCGCCTTCGATGTCTCTCGAGCTTAGATCGTTGCCTACAGTGTAGCCGAAGATTTTGCCGTCCACGTTAATGGCCAGCGCGAGCTCCGGTTCCGGCACGTTCCACTTGGAATCCTTGCGCAGGCGCAGGGTGGCTCCCGTTCCAAAAACCCGGTGGGGCGTGGCCTTGAGGAAGATCTCCGGGCGGTCCGCATCGTAAACGCGGTCATAGAAGGTTCCCCCGCCCGCGTCCTTGGACTCCTCGATGCGGGCGTCTCTTGAACGCAGGTAGGTCACGCCTGCCGCCCAGACTTCCTGGCTTTGGATCGGTGCCTGGACCTCGGTCGGCGGGGGACAAGGCTCTGCGTGCTCCAGTTTCTGTGCCAGCCATTGGGCCGGATCTGCCTGTTGAAAGAGGGTGTCGAGTGTCGTGGCAGCCATTGAAAACCAGTCGTTCCCGCGATGGGCGACGAGTCCTGTGGAACAGCAGAAGACGGAAACGGGGTGCATACCCTTAAGTGTGCCCGGTCGTGTGCAAAGGTGAAGCGAGAAGCCGCACCAACTGGTTGAGACGTGCAGGTGCGTCCGTTTCTGGCAGAGTCCCGTTCCATGTCTGAATCCACAGCCCTCGCCCCCGATTCCATCTACCAGATTCGTACGCACGCTCCGGGACCCGCCGGTGCGCTACCCCTGACCGAGGCGCTGTTAAGCCAGAGCCCAAGCGGCGATTTGTTCGGTCTGACTCAGAACGCGGGGATGGGTTGGGATCCGGCGGGGGTGGCGGCCAAGTCCTTTCTGATCCTCAGCACGCAGGGCGGCCTGCGTGCTCCTGATGGAATGCCCGTTGCGCTGGGGTACCACACGGGCCATTGGGAGATCGGCCTCTTGGTAAAGGAGGCCGCCGAGGAGATCCGCCGGCAAGGGTTCCTGCCCTTCGCTGCGTACTGCTCGGATCCCTGCGACGGGCGCACCCAGGGGACGACAGGGATGTTTGACAGTCTGCCGTTTCGAAACGATGCAGCGCTGGTGTTCCGGCGGCTTATCCGTTCGCTCCCGACCCGGGCCGGAGTGATTGGGATTGCGACCTGCGACAAGGGCCTTCCCGCGATGATGATGGCACTGGCGGCGATGCACGACCTGCCCTGCGTGTTGGTTCCCGGTGGGGTGACTTTGCCCCCCACTCAGGGCGAGGATGCAGGAGCCGTGCAGACCATTGGCGCGCGCTTTTCGAGGGGGCTGCTGAGCCTTTCGGAGGCGGCTGAACTGGGCTGCCGCGCCTGCGGTTCGCCCGGCGGCGGGTGCCAGTTTCTGGGCACGGCGGCGACCTCGCAGGTGGTGGCCGAGGCGCTGGGCATGGCGCTGCCGCACTCTGCGCTGGCCCCCTCCGGACAACCGGTCTGGACAAATCTGGCCACGCAGGCGGCGCGGGCGGTGGCCACGCTGGAGCAGCGTGGAACCACAATGCGCCAGATCCTCACGCCGGCGAGCATCCGCAACGCGATGGTGGTCCACGCCGCCTTTGGCGGCTCCACAAACCTGCTGCTGCACATTCCAGCGGTTGCCCACAGCGCGGGGCTGAGCCGGCCCACGGTGTCCGACTGGATTGAAGTGAACCGGACCGTTCCTAGGCTCGTGGATGTCTTGCCAAACGGGCCTCGGTTCCATCCCACCGTGCGGGCATTTCTCGCCGGCGGTGTGCCAGAAGTCATGCTGCACCTGCGGCGTCTGGGGCTGCTGGACACCTCTGTGCTGACCGCGACGGGCGAAACCTTGGGGCGGAACCTCGACGCGTGGGAGGCGTCGGAACGGCGCGTCCGGTTTCGCGAAATCCTCATGCAACTCGACGGGGTCGATCCCGACGATGTGATCATGCCTCCGGGTTCGGAAAAGGCGCGCGCCCTCACAAAGACGCTCGTGTTTCCCATTGGCAATCTCGCGCCCGAGGGCTCGGTGATCAAAAGCACCGCGATCGACGCCAGCGTTGTGGACGCCGACGGAGTCTACCGCAAGGAAGGGCCCGCCCGCGTCTTTACCAGCGAGGCTGCCGCGATTGCGGCGGTGCGCGCCGGGAGCATCAACTCGGGCGATGTGATGGTGCTCGCGGGGATCGGACCTATGGGAACAGGTATGGAAGAGACCTACCAGATCACCTCGGCGCTCAAACACCTTCCTTTTGGAAAGCACGTTGCGCTCATCACGGACGCGCGCTTCTCGGGGGTCTCCACCGGTGCGTGCATCGGACATGTGGGGCCCGAGGCGCTTGCTGGCGGGCCGATCGGTCGCTTGCGCGAGGGCGACTGGATCCGCATCACGATCGATCGGGTGGGGATGGCGGGTGCCCTTGATTTTATCGGCGAGGGAACGGAGCGGTTTACCGCGGAGGAAGGTGAGCGCCGGCTTTCGCTGCGCCAACCTCTGCAAACGCTCGCGCCGCACCCAAGGCTGCCGGATGACACTCGTCTGTGGGCGGCACTGCAGCAGGCGGGTGGCGGGACTTGGGGCGGTTGCGTGTACGACACCGAGGCGATCATAAAGCGGCTCCAAAACAGTGGGATCTGAGCGCAGGGATTGGTGATTCTTGCACAGGGACACCCTCCGGCTGTTGTGTTCTGCACAGGGCTTCCGTCCGGCCAACAGTGACTAAGTTGACCGTGTTTTGTGTAAGTGTATTTTTAAGAGAATTTTGTGAGTTTGTTGCTTGGATTTTCCGGGGTGGATCTGCTCTGGCACGCACGCTGCTTGTCGTGGGTTGCCGCGGGTGCGGTGGTTGCAGCCGGAGGATTGACTGCGCGATGGCCGGGGCCGCTCCTGGCATGTGTGGGATTTCTTTTTTAACGGTTGAACTTTGGTCATAGGTGGGAGGGGGCGTTCGGGGGAACGCCCCCTCCTTTGGTTTGATACCCGGAGGCGAGTCCTTGCCGTGCCGGTTGCAACTTTGCAATGTCGTGGCGGAGTCAAGCGGCCCTGAAAGTAGAGCCCCCAGACCGAGTGCGGGTCATTGGTTTGAGGTTGCCTTGGTTTTGGTGTTGGGTGGTCGGGTGAATTTTTGGACGCTACTCGCCCTCGCCTTGGCCGTACTGTGGCTGCAGGCCAATACGATCGCCTGCGCCGGGCTCCACGCCCTGCGGCAGGAGGCGCGTGTGCGCTGGGAGGCGCTCCTCTTACTGGAAGTTTGCCTGCTGGAACGTTGGGTTTCCGGAGAAAGTGGGTCCCCTTCGGGAATTTCTCGCTGGAAGGGTGCGCTGGAGAAAACCCGCTTGCCGGAGGACGCTCTGGGGGTACGGACATTTTTTGAGGAGCGTCGTCTGGCCTGGGAGCATCGGCCCAAGTCTGGCTGCGAGGTGCTCGAACTGCGCTGTTGCGAAGCGGCGTGCCGTTACGCAGAGGCCGCTGCGCTGTACAACGGCCGTCTGGCCCTGCTGTGGGGTTGGCCTCTGTCCAAATGGATGGGTTTTTTACCGGTGGAAACGCCGCCCTCGCTCCCTGTCTCGACAGGCAGGGTCGGATGAGCCGCCACACCAACGGCGCCCGGCAAGGGGAACCCTTCGAGCCGGGGGCGTTGCTTCAGGTCTGAGAGGCGCGGTTAGGCTTGGGGAAGGGGCCGGGCTTTCTATGTCGCAAAGCTACTCCGACAATGAGACCGGTCGTGCTCAACCCGAAGGAGCGGCCTGTTAATGCCCGCTTTCCGCTGTTTGGGCAGGGGGCGGAGCCGCTGCGCGCTCTCGCGTTTTGACAACCTCGCGTAGGACGGGAACCAGGATGTTGCAGGCTTCTTGACACAGCATCGGGATTTCGGTGCCACCGCCGGGCACCGGGCGGATGTCCGGCGTGGTGATCGACGCAGGGAGGTGCACGAGGGGTTGCCCCGGGGCGAATGGCCACACCGTCCTCTTGAGGCACTTTGTCCCCAAGCAGGTGGCACCAACCGCCTGCTGGCCCTCTTCGTCTAGAAGCCGCTTGGCGGCGGCGTACATCCCCGTCTGGCGCCCGAGCGTTTCCCGCAAAGACAGCACGTTCAGTTCTCCCTTGAGGTGGGCAAACCACGCGGCCGTCATTGCCGGATAAAAGTGGTCGAGGGCCTGCCTGAGCTCCGTGCCGTTTGAGAGCGCCAGTCGCCAGCCGCGGCGGAGCGTGGGGGCGGTTTTGAGCAGGCGGTACCCGCCCTTTTGATCAAGGAACGAAAGCGGACGGGCGGCCGAGGGCCCTTGGTGGAGCTCCAGATCCTCCCTGCCTGCGTCCTCAACGTGGCGTAGTTCGTAGGCGCCTCCCTGCAAGGGCTGGATGAGGATCTGACCGATTCCGCGGGCTCCTTCGAGAATCCACTGTTCGATTGCCTGGGTAAGGTTTTGTTTCAAGCGCTTGGGTGGTTTGGTTTTTTGTGGTGTCCTGCCTACCGGCCTGCGGCGGCGCGCTGGTCGAAAAGGGCAACCTGGTCCAGCAGCAGTTCCGAAAACAGGGGCTCGGTACCAATCGCGCTGGCGTAGTAGAGGGTGCGTCCACGGATGTGGTACGGATTTTTGCGGAAGATTTCCCTTTCGCTGGCGGCGAGCCCCGTGTCCTGCTCGATTCCCAGTAGCACCGGGATGTCCTGATAGGAATGAAGGCCGTCCGCGATGAAAAAGGGCACGACAATCACGTTTGGCTGTGTGGTGAGTGTTTCCCATTCGCTGATGAGGGGCGCCTCTTCCATGTAGGTGTTGAGGACCTCCGCGTAGATCCCCATCTCGCGGATGCGGTCGACTTCGCGCTTTGCGGCCACTGCGGAATTGTCGTTGAGGTTGGTACCGTGGCCGACGATCAACAGACTGGACTCCGAGGGCAGGACCCCCGGAGCGACCTCGGCAGCGCGTCGCAGGAGCAGTTCGCTCATGCGTGCGTGGCTGCCCACCGGGTCGCAGTACTTGAGCGTGCGTCCCCTCAGGTGGGTGAGCGGGCCCTCCAGTTCGAGTTCCCGCGGAATGATGGTCCGGGTGAAATACCCTTCGCTAATGAAGTTGGGGACAATGTACACCTCCTCGCTGTCGACCATCTGAAGTACTTGCCGGAGGCTGGGTTCTTCCTTCCAGAACGCGCAGTGGACCTCGCGAAAACAGCCTTTTCCAAGAATAACTTCGGCGTGGTCGAGGGTGGGGGCGCTGGAGTCCGGATTTACGGTGGAGCCGTGGCCGATGATGATCAGGGCACTTTCTGGCTTGTGAAGCATGGTGGGATTGTAGTGGAGCGGGGAAGTGAAGGAAGCCTGTTTGGGGGGCATTCGCTTGCGGTCGCGGCATGCCAAACGCTGCGCCGTGCGAGATTTCTCCAGCTTCAACCTGAAGCGGAGAGGTTGGACGTCTCGTCGGTAGAGGGCATTCCTGCCGGCAAAAGCAGGGCGTCCCGCATGCCGTGCAGGATTTTTTTGTCGGGCGGACACAAGGTCGCGAGCGCACCGCTGAGGACTGGCTTGTCATCGTGTGCGAAATAGTAGGGACAGAGCCGGACCTTGCATGGAAATGGGAGCACCGCACCCGTTGCCTCGTCGTAGACGGAATGCTGCAGGAGGGCAGGCTTGTGGAAGCGCTGCAGGACGTGGGGCGAGGAGGGAAAAGCTTTCAATGCGGCTGCCACGGCGTCCTTCCAACTGGACTGGGGGTGGTCTGATCCGATGACGACGCTGCGCGCCCCCCAAGCCCGTTCGGAGAAGCCGCTCGCTTTTATCACGAGTTCCCGCTCCTTCTGGCTGAAGTCTCCCAGTTCCTCAAAACTGTGAATGCCAAGACCCGGGATTTCCGCGTGGGGCGGAAGCATTTCCGGGGTGAGGACCCAGGTGCGTGGAATGACCTTCTGGAGTGCGGATAAGTGTCTGTCGCCAAGGGCTCGACGCCAGAAGTCCCGCAGGGGACGCATCCAGAAGAGGGCAAACCAGAGCTTTTCCTCGAGCTGCGGTTTTAAGGGAGGGGTGACGGCTTGTTCCCCGAGCCGCATGGCTGCTTGCAGTTGCGCCATCCCCGGGAGGTTGGGCAGGTCGAAAAGCTCGAAAAACCGGTAGGCAAACGCGCGCTTGTCCGGTCGGGTGCCGTAGCCCTCGGCATCGCACACGCGCTGCTTGGTGAGGGCGGCGAGCCATTCCATTTCGGGCCGGTAGGTTTCCGCCTCGCGCGAGACTAGAATGTCGCCCTCCGGTGCGAGGCGGGCAAAGTTTTCGACCATGAAGTGTGGGCCGCCCAAGACCGCGAAACCGAGGGCGGAATAGGTCTGGTTGAGCCAGGCGGTGAGGCCGATGCCTCCGGGAATCGAGTCCAATTCGCTGAGAACAAAGCCGTCCTCGGTGAGGATCAGATCAGGTCGGAGAACTCTCGGCACATGGTGACGAAAGTTTTTTTCCCGGGCGAAGGCAACCAGTTCAGGTGGCTTACCCTTGTCGAGCAGGTCGGCGACCCAGGTGGGTTGCCGGCCCGCGGCTGAGAGTGCATACAAATCGTTGCAGGCGCGCTGGAAGAGCCAGAGCCGTTCACCCAGTGCTTGCAGCGAGTTGTAGAGAGGAGCGGTGAGCGCGAACGGCCGAGGCGATAGCCGCCACGCTTTTCCGGCAAAGAGTCCGGATTCTGGAAAAGCATTCCGCAGAAGAGCCAGCGGCGCGTCCTGGTCGGAAGAGGGCATCAGGCGAGACGCTTGAGGGCTTCTCGAACGAGTGCGTCCGAGGGGATCTCCACTCCGGGTTGGGCGTCAGTGGCGGCCTTGACCGCCCTGAGAGCGTCGACCTGCTTGTACCCCAGGGCGATAAGGGCGAGGATCGCGTCGTTCATTTCCTGTTCGCGTGGCGCGGGGGCGTGGGCGGATGAGGCAGCCTCCCAGGCGGCTGCGACACCCACTTTGTCCTTGAGCTCCACAATGATGCGCTCGGCGGTCTTTTTGCCAATGCCCTTGACCTGCGATAGAGACTTTACATCCCCCGCAACCACTGCCGCTTTGAAGCTCGTTACCGAGACGCCGCTGAGAACGTCGAGGGCCGTCTTGGGGCCGATGCCCGAGACGTGGTGGATGAGCAACCGAAACAGGTCTCTTTCCGCCGCGGAGGCAAAGCCAAAGAGCACGTGGGCGTCCTCGCGGACCTGCAGGTGTGTCAGCAGGCGAAAATGGGATCCCACCTCCGGAACCTTGTCGTAGCTGGAGAGCGGGATCAGAGTGTGATAACCCACCCCATGCACATTCAGGACCACATGCGTTGGGTAAGCCTCTACCAGGATGCCTTCCAGAAACGTAATCATCTGAAACAGCCTTTAGCCTGCGTGCGGGGTTGGCAAGCCTTCGGCGTTGTGGCGCTGCTGCTTTGCGCTCCCCTCCGGGCAGGGGCGCAGGAGGAGTTGGCGTGGAGGGTCTGGCTGGAAGCAAAGTTTTTGGCTCCGGCCGTTCACGCGCCTGTGGCAGACGCTCAAACAACGGTGTTTGCGGGCGGCTTTTGGGACGGATCCCAGTTGGTTCCCTTTGGGCGGAGCCAGTGGGGAGGACTCGCTTTGAACTGGGGGGGCTTCGAGTCCGCCGCAAGGGCGAGGGCGGGGGAGGATCTTGCGGGTGTCTCCGTCCGTTTCGAGAGGGACAAACGGCGGGTAATTGAGTTTGCCGAGTTGAGCAGCGACCAACCGCTGGTGGCTTCCGCCGTGCTTGCGCCGAATTTGGGAGCCCGTTTTTCCGACACACTCGGGGAGGTGCTTTTGCTTGCCGTGCCTTCCCGCTACCGCGCCTTTATCTTTCCAAAACACGGACGGGATCCTGCTCAATACGCTGGGATGGTTTGGGCTGCGTACAGAGAGACGGCCTATCCTGTGAGTGTGGAGCTTTTTGAATGGCGAAGCGGCAGGATCAAGGCGGTTGGCGCGTTTGAACCATAAAGGAGCCTCTCGGATCTGGGGAAAGCCGGTTCGCACCAGCTTGAAACCGGTAAGCGCCGCGTATTAGCCTTTTTTGGGCTTTTCTTTGGCGGAAAAAGCAAGCAGAAGACTGAAGGTGTAGAAACCTCTGACCAGTTTTTTTCTGCCGGACCCCCCCCAGACCGGATGGCTCGCATACTTATCATAGATGATGACCCCGCCATGGTGCAGGTCATCGCTGACCTTTGTAAAGAGGACGGCCACACCCCGATCCCGTATGCGTCGGGGCAGAAGGCTTTAGATTTTATGCTCGGGCACTCGCCCCAGTTGATTTTGACGGATCTGCGCATGGGCGGGGTCAACGGGATGGACATTCTTCGGGCGGCGCGGCTCACGCTGCCGGGCGTTCCAGTGATCCTCCTGACTGCGAGCAGGCAACTGGAATCGGCCCTGGAAGCGATGCGGTCTGGGGCGTTTGATTATATCCTCAAGCCGTTTAACGTGGAGGATCTCCGGTTGGCGTGTCGCCGGGCACTCGCGGTCTATCTGGAACCTGTTGGGATGCAACGGGAAGACGCCGTAAATCCGCCTGCGGCGGATCGTTTTGACCGCATCGTGGGCAAGGCGCCGCGGATGCAGGAACTCTTTGGAATCATCGACAAGGTCGCCAGTACCGACTCGACCATCCTTATTGCCGGGGAAAGCGGCACGGGTAAGGAGTTGGTGGCCCGAGCGCTGCACTTCAATTCGTCGCGTCAGGGAAAACCGTTTGTGGCGGTGAACTGTTCTGCCCTTCCCGAGAACCTGCTTGAAAGCGAGCTGTTCGGGCACAAAAAGGGGGCTTTCACAGGGGCGGTGCAGGACAAGATCGGCCTCTTTGAGGAGGCCGAAGGTGGAACCATATTTCTCGACGAAATCAATTCTATGGCGCTCCTGCTCCAGACGAAGTTGCTGCGGGTTTTGCAGGAACGGATTCTGCGCAGGGTGGGGGACAACCGCAGCATCCCGATCCATCTGCGGGTGCTTGCCGCGACCAACGAACCTCTATTCGAAAAGACGAGGACCGGTGCCTTTCGTGAAGACTTGTACTACCGGCTTGCGGTGATTCCTCTGGAGGTGCCGCCGCTGCGCGAACGCTCGGAAGATATTCCGCTTTTGGTGGAGCATTTTCTGCAAAAACACGCGCGGCCCTCGGGGGGCGCTCAATCGTTGCTCATTGAGCCCGCCGCCGCCGCCGCTTTGAACAAATACTTTTGGCCGGGGAATGTCCGCGAATTGGAAAATGCTGTGGAACGTGCCTGCGCTTTGTGCGAGGGCGGGTTGGTTCGGATCACTGACCTGCCGCCGCACGTGGTGCGGTGCGTTCCGCTTGGCGGTAGGACCAATGTTCTGGGGGCGGCCGCGAGGGGGCCGCTTCCGAAGGCCAGGGCAGTTGTTGTTGCGCCCGCGCCTGATCCAGAGGCATCCTCCCTTACTGTGGGCAAAACCTTGGCTGATTTCATCGCAGAGCAGGAGCGCCGCTTTATAGAGGAGACGATCCGTGTGAACGATGGTGCGCGCGACAGGGCCGCGCACATGCTCGGAATTTCCACTGCCACGCTTTACCGCAAAATGGACGTTGCCGGAAAGCGGCCGAAGCGACCGAAAGGGTAGTGCCGCACCGGAGGCACTGAAGCGCTCACGTCCTTGGGTGCCTCCTGATGAGGGCCGTTCCAGAGAAGAGGCCGCTGTGCGGCAAAACAAAGTGTCCCCTAACGTCCGCCAACTGCCGGCGGGATACCGTTTAGCGTCTTAATTTGTTTGCTGCTTAGGGCTTTGGGGGCGGCATGAAAGCGGCACCGTCGCACCATCGTTTCACCCCCCTCGGTTGGCGGCATAGTTGCTCTTAGAAGATTGACCCTCGTTCGACCAACTCCTAACATCGGGGAGCACTCAGTATTAGCGGTCCTAACAAAGGTTGTTTCGGGGTACGTGGTGCTTTTTACAGGGCAGTTAGCTCAGCGGTAGAGCGGCTCGTTTACACCGAGTTGGTCGGGGGTTCGATTCCCTCACTGCCCACCACCTTGATTCTGAAGGACTTGCGCAATTTGGATGCGCCTTGTAGTACTCCTTGTAGTACAACGTCCACGCTGGTTTGACTCCATTCATGGAGGTCCGGTTCCCACCCGCCCCGGCCGCACTCTGTCGGGTCTCTGCGGGTCAATAAACTCTGATCCATCGCTGTGTAGGGCCGTCTGAGTGGCCCAATTTTACTTTTCGTAAACCTCCAACTGCGGGGATAGCCTTCTTCCCCATGCCGACCCGTAAGACCGTTTCCAAAGGGCCTCCCGTTGAAGTCCATCGACTACCGGCGGTACAGAAGTCTGTGAGCTCCCCATCCGGGTACTTGTCCGAGTCGTGGACAGACAG
>JBIKSY010000074.1:0-15612 GCA_044348365.1 Chthoniobacteraceae bacterium | reverse complement strand
CTTCTCGAAGAGTTTGCGCGGGCTTTTGTCCGGCGGGATGGGCGCTCCGCTGCGCGTGTAGCTGAGCGTGGGGCCGCCTTCATTCGACATGGCGAGGGTGAGCGAGGGGAAGCGCGTTTCATTGCCAAGTTGCTCGGCGGCGTGCTGGTCCAGCGACACCCCATTGCGGAAGCCGCCGCGTTCGGGATGCGGCGTCGCGGTAAGAAAGCAGCGCTCGGCGGCGTGCGCTCCGGTGACCCCGGGGTGGCTCGTGCCGGAGAAGATGGTCATCTGCTGCCGATGCGCGGCGAGCTTTTCCAAATACGGCGTGAGTGCGTAGTCGCGGCCGGCCTTCTCGGGAAAGAAAAACTGCGGCATGATGCCCATGTTCGTCTCGATGGCAACCATGCGACGGGGGATTTTCTTCGCGGCTTCGGCTTTGGCAAAGGCGGGGCACATGGCTTCGAGCCAGGGGAGCGCGAGCGTGGTGCCGGCGGCCTTGAGGAGGGTGCGGCGGGAGAGAGCGCGTTGGGTGCTGAGGTTCATGGCGGGGGTTTGTTGGTGACAGGTTACGGCGTGGGCAGTCCGATGCGCACTTTCTTCAGGGCGGCGATAAGCGCTTCGCGGGTGGTCGAGGAAGGCTGGACCCACGCGGTCACGAGCGATGTCTCGCTAACGATCACGTTCTCGACGCCGTCGAGCTTCGAGCAGGCGAGGTAGGCAGTGTAGCGGCAGCCTTTGCAGTCCAGCAGGCCGAGCTGGATTTCGATTTTTTGGAGCTGGTCCTTCGGGACGTCCGAGAGTGGCTTCAGTGAAAATGTGACGTGGCCCGAAACCGGGTTCTTGGAGGCATTTTTCACAAGTTCATCAAGACGCTGGGCGATTCTCTCGGCGGTTGGTGGACTCTTCGCTTGGGGCAGCAGCATCGTCACGTCGTAGCGGAAGGTGGCCACGGCAGTTTCGAGGTCGAGAGCGGCGATTTCCAGCTCGGGCACGGCCTTGATTTGCTCGCGCAGGTCCAGTTCGCGACTGGGATCGCTGAGGCCGAATACGCGGTGGCGAGATTCCTCGGCGCGAAGGCTGAGGCAGAGCAGGCAAAGCAAGAGCGTGAGGGTTTTCATCAGCGTGTCTGGAAAAGCCGGCTGGCGACGATTTGGTGCAGCAGCGTACGGATGCCGCCGCCTTGTCTCTCGGTGCGCGAGACGATGTCATCAAGCGCGGCGCGGTCGCTGAAGGCGATGTCGCGTCCCGTGGAGTAGATGAGGAGCTGCTTCGCGAGATTGTGCAGCAGCGCACGCTCGTCGGTGGCGATGAGGGCTTTGAAATCAGCGATGCCGGCAAACGTGCGCTCGTCGGGCAATTGGCCGCTGGCATCCACCTTGGGGCCCAATTTGAAGCCGATGCGGATGCGTGGGTCGATGTTGCCGCGCGGCGCGGGATCGCCTCCGCCGATGCTGCGGTAGCGCTCGCGGAACCCGCCGATGACATCGAATTCCTCCAGAGCGAAGCCGGGCGGGTCCATCTTCTCATGGCAGGAGGCGCAGCTGGCATCGGCGCGATGTTTGTCGAGCTGCTCGCGGATGGTGGTGGCGCCCTGCACGTCGGGCTCCACCGCGGGGACATTCGGCGGGGGTGGTTCCGGCGGTTTGCCCAGCAGCCGCGCCATCACAAAGGCTCCGCGAACGACCGGCGAGGTGGTGGTGCCATTTGCGGTGACTTTCAAAACCGCAGCCTGTGTAAGAAAACCACCGCGCACGCAACCGTCGGGGAGTTTCACGCGGCGAATCTTCGTTCCGCTCACGCCGGGGATGCCGTAGTGAACCGCGAGCTTTTCATTGAGCATGGCAAAGTCGGACTGCACGAGATGGCGGGCGCTTAGGTTCTGCTCTATGAGTTCACGGAAGTAGGCGCACGTCTCGGCGACCATGGAGTCCTGCAAATACGGGTTGAACTCGGGATAGAGCTTGTTGTCCGGGTCGTTCGCCGCGATGGAGCGCAGCTTCAACCACTGGCCGAGGAAGTCGTCGATGAAGCGCTGAGCTTTCGCGTCCTTGAGCAGGCGCTCGACTTGTTCGCTGAGCACAGCGGCATCGCGCAGGTTTCCGCTCGCGGCTAGTGCGGTAAGCGTGTCATCGGGACCGGAGTTCCAGAAAAAATACGCCAGACGCGCTGCAAGTGCGGAGTCATCTAGGCGACCCGCAGGCTCAAAGTGATACAGGAAATCCGGCGAGCACAACGCGGCGCGATAGGCCCAGCGCATCGCCGTCTCAAAGGCATCGCCCGCCCTCAGCCGCTCCTCGACTTGCGCGACGTATTCCTTTCTCACCGCCGCCTCCACCGGACGTCGAAACGCCCTCGGCAAAAAGTCCGCGAGCAACCGGTCCGCATCGGCGTGCGGCTCCTTCGATGCCACCGTCCAGAGGCCCAGTTCAGGGTCGGGCTGGTTTCGGCCGATGAATTTCTTGAGAGGCGTGCGCACCGGCGGGCGAATGCCTTTTTGCTCCGCCACGTTAAACTCCTTGATGGGCAGCTCTCCGAAGAGCAACCGATGACTGCGTGGCGGCCACACGTCATGCAGCGGTCCTTCCACCTCCAGCCAGTCATTGACGGTGCAGGGCCCGGTGTAGCCCATAGTGCCGCCCTTTTGTCCCCAGGTACCATCGCGATACAAATCTACGGGCACCAAGGTGGCGGGGTTGAACCCAAAGCAGTCCTTGAAGTTCAGCCACACATCCCGCTCATGTACTTGAGGCCTTGGTGAGGGTGCGTCGAAATAACCGAGCAAATCACTCGGATGTCCCTCGTGCCGGCCCTGCTCCTGCAAATGCACCACGTTCAGCCGCGCCGCTTCGGTCCCGCGGGAAGGCAGGATTTGGCCCTTGTCCCACTGGAGACTCCAAAACGAAGCGCGCACGCGGTAGCGTCCCGGGTAGAGCGCGGTGAAACTGCGGTAGTAGGGAGCCCGTGCTTCGCTGAACATCCCGACGCTGCTCATGCGAGCGAAGATTCCGAGGATCTCATGCTCCCCTTGCCCGGCATGTTCTTGAAGCGCGCCGGGGCCGGGGGGCGGGAAAACGGGGTCCAACTTCCCGTCTCGCAGCAGCACGGCGTCGCCACGCATGAGCAGAACGTCCGCCTCGTAGTTGTAAGCCAGCGAGAGTCGCTGGACGGACGGCGTGGGCGCCGTGGGCCGTGTGGCGATGGCGAGGTCGAGCGCCTTGTCTGCCGCCTCGAGATACTTCGCCAGATTGACATGCGAGATGTCGAGCGCGTCGCTGTTTTTGTCGAACCCAAGGGCCGAGCCGTCCGCAGGCAGGCTGCTTTGCACCGCGAGTCCCGGCAGCTCAAAGAGGTCGCGCACCGTGTTCTCATACTCCGCCCGCGTGAGCCGCCGCAGCCCAGTGCGGCCCTCGGCATCCAGGCGCGTGCGCTCCGCCGCGCTGAGCGACTCCGCCAGCCAACCCATCACCGTCTTCAGCTCGCACGCCTCGGGACGCGCCTTCTTCTTCGGCGGCATTTCGCCTGAAGCGATCCGGTCATGCACTTTCAGCCAGAGCGCGAAGGTCTCCGCATCGGTGAAGTCCGGCTTCAACGTGGTGAGGTCGAGATTTCCCTTCTTGGTGTCGGAATCGTGGCAGTCCAGGCAGCGGTTTTCGAACATCGTCTGGACTTCGAGCGGAAACTCCGCCCGTACGGCACCGGCAAGGAACAGCGCCACGCAGACTGGCGCCAGACTGGGAAGGAGTGGGCGGTTAACGTTTTTCATGAACGTCTATCTCCCCGTAGAAAGTGGGGTTTGTATCTTTGGTGTTGGGACCCTGGGTTCCTTGAAGTTCCCAAAGCAGGAAGCGGTAGCGGCCAACGGGGCCATGCGCCCCGGTAATCGAGCAGGCCTGCTGCGCGGGCCGGTCGCTGGGGGCTGCGACGCGGAAGAACTCGTCCGAATTTACCCGCGCGATGAGCGTCCAGCCCGACTCCGTCAGTCGTCCATCCGTGGGCGGAGGTTGGTCGCCCGCGAAGCCGTAGAGGGTAAACTTCTGCACCGCCCGCACGCGCTGGTCGGCAAAGGTTCCGTTTTGATGCCACGAGTAGCTGTTGACGCGGCCGATGGAAATAGTGCGTCCCAAATCGAGGAGCAGCATCCCGTCCACGTTGTCGGCAAAATAGACAGATTCCTTGGGCGAGTCCGGCCGGGTCTGCGCATGGCCATCGAGCAGGGCTTGCGGCGGGGCACTTCCATCCATCCTGGTCACTGCAAGTGCACCTTTCACCACGCGGATGCTCGCCTTGCCTTGCGACTGATCGGCGAAATCACGGTCCGACGGCGGCTCAAGGGTCGGAAAACGAAACGCCGGGGTTTCATCCCCGCTTTCGAGGCGCGCTATCACCTGCGCGCTTCCGGCCTCGACTGAGAGCGCGTCGCCTTTTCGCAAGCGCTGCGGTTCGCGCACGCCGACAAGATGCACGTCCACCTCCCCAGAGGCCACCTCTACGCGGCTCTGCCCGTCGGCTGAGGCCGAGGTCACAAATTCGGTGCCCAAATCCACTACACGCGCCGTGCGAGTGCGCACCGTGAAGCCCTTCGACTCAGGCGTGGCCGCCACCGTCTTTATCTGGCCCAGCAGGAGGAAGCCGCCATTCGCCGACTCCACTTCAAAGATGCACGGCCCCAGCAGCGTCACCACCGCGCCACTTGCAAACACGAGATCAGCGCGCCCCGAGGACAACTCCACCCGCTGCTCACGGTGGACGGCATCACCCTGTGCATTCACCGTATTCACGTCCACCCACCGGCACTCTTGCAAAGCCCCGAAGTGCGCGACGATTCCGGCCTTGCGGATGGAGTGCGAGATTAGCCACCAAATCGCCAAGCCGAGGAGCACGGCTGCAGCAGCAGCGAACGGACGCCACTGCATCGGGAAGCTCCGATGCGTCGTCACTGCGGGAGCTTGTTTTGCATGAAAAGACTTCGCCTCTTCCACAAGTGCCTGCGACAGTAAAACCCGGTCAAAGTATGCCTTCCGCGCCGCGGGATCGACGGACAACTCCGCCTCCAGTCGCAGCTGGTCCGGCTCGGAAATGTCGCCAGTGAGCAGGGCGTCGATGAGTTCGTTACGTTCTTTCGAATTCATGATTCGGCCTCTGTGATGGCCAACTGTTTCTCGATGCAACCCAGCAGCGCATTGCGGAGGCGATGAAGCGTCACCTTCAGCCCACCGACGCTGCGGCCCATGCGCTGCGCGAAATCGTCCAGAGTCCCAGCTGACGCGGTGTAGCGATGCAGCAACAGCTCGCGATCCTGCGGGCGGAGCTTTTCCAGACACCCTCGCAGCGCCTCATGTCGACGCTCGGTGTCGTCCCGACGTTCGAGCAGATCATCGGCCAGGACCTTCTCCAACTCCTCGCCGAACACCAGTCGCGAATCCCGCGCCTGTTGCTTGCGATGGTTCAGGACCTCATACCGTGCCACACTGAACGCCCACGCCTTGAAGTGCGTGCCCGGAGCAAACTCATCGCGCTTCCGCCAAAGCGTCGCGTTCGCCTGCTGCATCACATCATGCGCCGCTGCATCGCCCGGCATCAGCGACTGGACATAAAGCCGCAGCGACAGTTGGATCTCGGTCAACGCGGCAACGAAATCGGTTATCTGGGGGCCGTCATTCATGCTCACCTATAAATGCCGGACACTGCCATAAGGTTAACAAGGATTCTGAAGAACCATGAAATACTAACACCGCGTGCTTGGCTGCTGAATCTGTAGCCAGTGCAAGGCGCCCTGCCTTAACCCTGCGTGCCGTTTTCCCGGCGATCTTATCAGCGTGTTCGTCGTGCACGCGTTGCCCACCTGCCTCCTTTCTGACTGGACCTCCTTGCGGTTGAAATCATCGAAGAAGATCTGCGTCGGCTCTGCGAGAAGTGACCTCGCTGAAAGCGAGAGCAGGGCTGCAGCCAGAATGGGAACACTGCTGTGGAGATGCGAGCACGGGTGTGCATCAGACCATTGAGGGGATGGTGCTGGAGAACAGTTCTCGAGCGGGGGGCAGCTTGATTCGTAAGGTGGCCTCGAGGCTGGAGGTCACACCGCTATGCCCCACACGAATCGACTCCCTTATATTGGCCGTGTTCCGCCACCGGCTAACCCGAGTTCCCCAGTTTGGAGCGGTTGACAAAAAGTTTCTAGAGAGCGGTCACAAAATCGGGGCCGGCTCCCAGAGTAAAATTCTGCGCAGGTGCGTGTAGAGAAGAAGACCCCTTGTTGGGGAAATCAGATGCGCGCAATGGAGGGTAGGTGGAGGGCAATATCATGCGATGAGCCCTTTGATGACGGTGCCACCGAACTGGCTGAGCTGCTTGAAGCGGCCGGCGTGGTAATAGGTGAGTTTGTTGTCGTCCAACCCAAGGAGGCGCAGGAGGGTAACGTGAAAATCGCGGAGATGGGCTTTGCCTTCGACAGCGGTCATGCCGAGCTCGTCGGTGGCGCCGATGGTGTGACCGGCGTTGCACCCGCCGCCGGCGAGCCAGATGGTCATGGCGTTGGCATTGTGGTCGCGGCCGTAGGCGGTGCCCCCGCGTACGCCGTTGTCAGGTGTGCGACCAAACTCGCCACACCACACGATCAGCGTGCTTTCGAGCAGGCCGCGCTGCTTGAGGTCGGTGATGAGAGCGGCGATGGGTTGGTCCACGCCGCGCACGAGATTGCCATGGGCGCGCGCGATGTAGTCGTGGCTGTCCCAAGAACCGTTGTACAGTTGGACGAATCGCACGCCCCTCTCGATGAGCTTTCTTGCGAGCAGGCACTTGCGGCCAAAGGAATCGGTGGCGTCGTTGCCGATGCCGTAGAGTTCCTTGGTCTTCGTATCTTCCTTGGAGAGGTCGAGCGTTTCGGGCACCTGCATCTGCATGCGAAAGGCCAGCTCGTAGTTGTCCATGCGCGCGGCAAGTTCGTCGTGCCCGGGATGCTGCACGGCGTGCGTGGTGTTGAGCTTCGCGATGAGGTCGAGGTTCTTGCGCTGACGTGCTTCGCTCACTCCGGGCGGCGGCGTGAGATCGAGAATGGGTGAGCCTTTCGCGCGCAGCGGTGTGCCTTGGAAGCTGGCGGGCAGGTAACCGTTGCTCCAGTTTGCCGCGCCTCCCTGCGGATAACTGACCTCCGGTAGCACGATGAAGCCGGGCAGGTCTTGGTTGAGCGTGCCGAGGCCGTAGTTCACCCAGGAGCCGATGCCGGGGTCGCCGCCGAAACGGTTGCCGCAGTTCATCTGATACATCGCGGTCGGGTGGTTCACGCTGTCCACGGTGCAGCCGCGGAAGAAGCAAAGGTCATCGGCAACCTTGGCAAGATGTGTCCAGTTCTCGGCCATGTCCGCGCCGCTCTGTCCATGTTTGGCAAACTGGAACGGACTTTGCACATAGTAGCGCTTGCCGCCCTGCATCGCGGAGGCCTGCTTGTCCTCGCGGACGAACTCCTTGAGATGCATCTTTGCCAGCATGGGCTTGGGGTCGAAGGTGTCGATGTGCGACGGTCCGCCCTCCATCATCAGGAATATGACGTTCTTCGCCTTCGAGGGCAGGTGGCCATCCTTGGGCGCGAGCGGATTTTTCTTTGTCTCTTCGCCGAGCAAGGAGGTGAATGCGACGCTGCCGAGGCTCGCACCCAGGCTGTAGAGGAAACCGCGCCGAGTTGGAGCGTGTAAAACGCGGGCTCCGGCGCGGGGGAAGAAAGGTGAGCTCTTCATAGCGAGAATTGACAAACACCCGGGTAATACATAGTTTTACGCATGATCAAAACCATCTCAAAGATCGGCAATTCCCAAGGAATCATCTTTGACTCCGCGCTTCTCCAACTGGCGCATCTCAAAGTCGGCGACGAAGTGAATGTCGAAGTCCATGCAGGCGGTACCATTACGATCGCTCCAATAGGGAGCCTGCCGCCCCGTGAGGAAGTTTCCGCTCTCATCAAAGACACGATGAAACGGTATGCCACAACCATGAGGCGCCTCGCATGAAGACGGATGCAAATGACTGCCTCCATCTGACACTCGAGATCGTGTTGGAGATCCATGCCGAGGCCATTGCTACATTTGGCGGGTCCACTGGGCTTCGTGACCGTGCCCTGTTGGAGTCCGCGATAGCTGCTCCTCAGGCAAGCTTTGGAGGTGTTTCCCCGCTCACCGATACGATTGATGTTGCGGCAGCCTATCTCTTTTACCTTTGCAGCAATCACCCCTTCGTCGATGGCAACAAGCGTGTGGCGCTTGGCGCGTGTCTTGTGTTTCTCCAGCTCAACGGATGCACCCCGGCACCTGATAGTGACGAATGGGAAAACCTCACTCTCGCTGTCGCCGCAGGTGTCCTCAGCCGCGACGATGTCACGGCCAAACTGCGTACGCTGGTAAGCTGAGGCTTCAATAGACATAAGCGAACTCGTTCGAGTTGAGCAGGACGAGGCAGACATCTGCCAGGGCGCGGGTGCGGGCATTCACATCGGCGGGCTGAAGATCGGGAACGAAATCCGCGTAGGCGTGCAGCGTTTCGTTAAAGGAAAACTTCTCGCCGGTGTTTTCCTCAATGGCGTCTCGGCGCACTTCGAGCGGCGGGTTTAGCGGTGCGGGCGCGGTTTGGACGAGCGGAGTGGTTTCCCGCCAGTGGGCGAGGCAGTCACGCTTTTCGTCTGCACTCGGCGCCCGCGAAAAGACGAGGCCAAAGAGCCGCTCGACGGCCCTTTCCTCCTCGGGCGCCTCCTCGAGCACGCGATGCGCGAGCGCGAGGGCGCGGGACTGGGTGGCCTGGCTGTTGAAGAGGCTGAAGACCTGCGGCGTCACGGTGCTGGCCTCGCGGCGCTCGCAGGAGAAGTCCGGTGCGGGTGCATTAAAGACCTCCAGCATCGGATCCGTGAGGCCGCGCAGTTTCAGGGCATAGAGTGAGCGTCGGTGGCGCTGCTCAGGCCGTGGATTGGGCACCCAGCCGGAGGCAAAGGTGCCCATGACCTGGCGCGGTTGCAGGGCGGCTTCCAAGTTGATCTCAGGCCGGTTCGGGATGCCGCCGAGGGCGCGGTTCAGCTCACCCGTGGCCGCGAGCATGGCGTCCCGTAACTCTTCCGCGCTGAGACGGCGCGGCTGAAAGACGGCGTAGCTGGTGCCAAGAGGGTCTTTCTCCCGCAGGGACTTCAAATCTGGATACGTGGCGCAGCGGCGATAGGCCTCCGAGGTCATGATGAGGCGGTGCAGTGCCTTGAAGCTCCAGCCGCTCTCCACGAACATCGCAGCGAGCCAGTCCAGCAGTTCGGGGTGGGTCGGTTTTTTACCGGTGCTGCCGAAGTTGTTCGGATTCCCCGCGAGGGGCTGGCCGAAGTGCCACATCCACACGCGATTCACGATGGCCCTGGAGGTCAGCGGATTGTTTCCGCTGGCGACCCATTCTGCGAAGGCTTTGCGACGGCCTTCGATGGCGTCCGGGATCGCTGTCTTTTGCACGGAGCCGAGTACGCTGAGGACGCTGGGTTTTACCTTGGTGCCGGAGGCAAAGGGATCGCCACCAGTGAGGATGCAGGTCTCCTCCAGTTCGCCCGCGCTCATCCTGTCGGGGGGCATGCGCAGTGGAGCGAAGACGGTTTTGTATTGCCGGGTGCGACCGCCATAGACCGCGAGGGCATAGGGTTCATAGCGATCTAGTTCCCACCGGAGTCGCTCCAATCCCTTTCGCGCCACTCGTTCCATGCCGAACTGTTCTGGCGTGAAGCCAACCAGCTTCGGAGGGAAGTCCCCTTCCGGTGTGCCGGCGTTAGTGAGCGCGTTTCGTGCGGCGGTGAACAGGTCCGAATACTTGCCGAATTTCCTGACGGTGCCTTGCTTGGGAGCCGCGGGATTTCGCGCGGCCTCGACGGCGGAATTCCACTTGGTCGGATCTTTGCCGTTGTCCTTGAACCAGCGCGCGGCGTTCTCCAGCAACACGGCGTCCAGCTTCGTCAGAACGGTTTCATATTCTGCGAGGCTCTTTTCGAGATAAGCGCGCTCTTCGAAGCCCTGCGTGTTCTCGTCCGGAAGAAATGGCGCGGCCCGTTCCGAGAGTTGGGTTGTCGCAAATACCGCCTGAATCGAGTAGTAATCATGCGTGGGCACCGGATCGAACTTGTGATCGTGGCAGCGGGCACACTGCAGCGAGTGCGCTAGGAAGGTCTCCCCCACGCTGTTGGTCACATCATCGAGAAAGCGCTGGCGGGCGATCTTCTCGACCTCCATGCCGGTCAGTTCCCAAGGCCCTGCGCGCAAGAAACCCGTGGCGATAATCTTCTCAGGGTCGTTTGCGTCGATCTCATCGCCGGCGATCTGCTCCTTGATGAACTGGTCATAGGGCTTGTCGCGGTTGAAGGCGCGCACCACGTAATCGCGATAGCGCCAGGCGTTCCCACGCTCGTAGTCATTCGAGAAGCCCGATGAATCGGCGTACCGCGTGACATCCAGCCAGTGCTGCGCCATGCGCTCGCCGTAGTGCGGAGAATCGAGCAGACGTTCGATGAGTGCCTTCACCGCTGCGTTCGCATCCTTCGAGAAATCGCGTCCAAACGCCGCGGCCTCTTCGGGCGTCGGAGGCAGTCCGGTAAGGTCAAAAGAGGCGCGGCGGATCAAAGTGCGGGCGTCGGCGGCAGGTGCAGGCTCAAGGCCGGCTGGCATCTTCGCCGTGATGAAGTCATCCAGCGCCTTCCCGCCATTCTGCTTCGCCACAGGCTGATAGGCCCACAGACCCTCGGGTTTGTACTTCCGATTCGCCCATTCGGGTGACAAGGCACCCGTCGTCTTCACCGTGATGCCATCCTCCGAGGACCACTTCGCCTCGTTTGCCTTTGCGATTTGTTTTTGCCGCGCCTCATCCGGCCACGGCGCACCGCCCGCGATCCAGTCCTTGATCCATGCGATCTGTTCCGGCTCCAGCTTGTCCGCCTCTTTCGGGGGCATTGCCTCCCACTCATCGTGGCTCCGCGTCACCGCGAGATACAGCGGACTCTCCTCCGCCTTGCCGGCGATGAAACCCGACTTTTTACTGTCACCACCTTTCAGCGTGGCTGCAGGCGTGCGCATATCCAACCCGCCTTTGATCTTCGCCTCATCATTGCCATGACAGGCGAGACACCTCTCATGAAAGAGTGGCGAGATGCGCCGTACAAACAAGACTTCGGCATCCGTGTTCTGGGCACGCAATGGCCAGGCGGTACCGACGAACAGCAGGATGAGGGGTGTGAGCTTCATGGTCTTCGGAGCACATGTTTCAAGCCAGAGTCCAGCCGCCATCAACCATCAGCACCTCGCCGGTAATGAGTCCGGAGGCCGGGTGGCACAGAAACCGCACGGCGTGGGCGATGTCGTGGATGCTGGTGAGCGCTGCCGCGGTCACGGCTCCCGCGGCCACTGGTACCGGTGACGAGGGCCCTCCGGTGCTAAAAAAGGGAGGTCTTGGGATGATCATGGGCGTAGTGGTTTGGTTCACTTCACTTGCCCCTGTTCAAAGAGGGTCTGAATCTCTGAAGGACTAAGCACGTCATGATAGATCGCGAACTCGTCGATGGCTCCGTTTAGGGTGCGGATGGGGAACGGGTGACCTTGGGTTGGCAGGCCCCAGTTGCCCAGCTCACAGGGACCGAGGACGATAGGCCGGCCCGGCTGATGCAGGGCCGAAACCTCGCGGCCAACTTCCTTGCCGTCGAAATATTGCAGTGCCGCGCCCGAAACATTGTCGTAAGTCACCGCGAGATGGTGCCAGCGACCGAGACTGTCAGCGGTAACAACGGGCTTCGAGTAGTAGATCTGGTTGTATCGCGCCGTGATGCGCTTCTCACCCGAAGCTGCGTAGCCAATGGAAAACATGAGGCTGCCGTCTTCATAGATTTGCCAATGCGGCTCGCCGGAATCGTAGCCATCGGTGAGCAGTAGCGAGTTGTACTTCTTGTCCACGGAATCCACTTTCACCCAGCAGGCAAAAGTGAGGGCGTCATAGGTTCCATCCAGGCTCATGCGCACACGGTCGCCGGGGCGCTTAAACTCCAGCGCTTCCTTTCCCGGCCAGCGACCTTGCGTCCACTGGGCGCCAACGGCCCCGCCGGCGCGTAGCTTGTGCTGTGGGTCGGCGAAGTTGCTCACCAGCCTGTCCCACCGGTCATCCGGCGCGTGCCGGAAGGTATAATAGGCTATGAGCCGCGGATCCTTGCTCACCCCCTCCGACCAAGTCTGCCATTGTTGGAAACGACGTTGCTCACGCTGGCGGATGAGACCCTGCAGTTCACTGATCGGAAGAAAATCATCCGGCGACACCCCCGCCGCACTGGAGGCGAAAGACATGCCCACTTTCAGACTCGCGGGAGCCTTGTCCTTCGTATGCGCGATCACCTCGCCCTCAAAGACATGCACAGCGCTCTCCCGCCCCGTTACATTCAGCGCGAACTCCGTGCCGAGGTCCTCGAGCTTCACCTCTGGCGCGTGCATGACAAAGCCCTTTGCGGCTGGTGGCACGTGCACGCGTACGCGACCTCTCACGCAGCGCGCCTCCCATGCCGAGAGAATCTCAATTTCGGTGGCACCTTCGACCAAAACCGTGGCACCGCTGAAAAACTCAATCTGCGCCACACCCTTGTTCAGGGTCAACCTGCCCGGGGCGATGGTATCACCACTGCGCACGGAGGGTTCAGCAAACTCAGCATCCAAAGTCTGACTCAACGCCGCGACCCCATTGGACGTCGCCTCTTTCTCCTCCGCTTTGCGAGGCCAGATCACCACCGCCAGCAGGACAATCGCCGCCGCTGAGGCAATGAGCGCAGATGCCCGCCACCGCACGATCCTGCTGACGACCGAGGGCTGCATGATCCTGCCTGTGTTCAATGCCGGTTGCTGGAGCAATCGTGCATGCTGATCGGCAAGTTCCAAATAAAGGCGTCGCGCCTGCCAGTCATTGCGCAGCAGGGCATTGAGTTGCGCGTGCTGATCCGGCGTGATTTCACCGTCGAGCTTGGCATGAATCAGGGATTCAAGATTCATGAGAGTCCCTCCGATTGAAGCTGGCGTGTGACACATTCGTGCAGCCGCCGGCGCAGCAGTTCCAGATTCCGAAACAGCGTACGACGGCTCATTGCGAACCGCTGCATCATCTCCACTGCCCCCTGGCGCATCGCATATCGACTGGTGACGAGTTCCTTGTCCTGCGCCGTCAGGGTGTCCAGACAGCCATCCAAAAACCGCAGCCGTTGATTGAGTTCGGGCTCCATACGCTCCCGATCCTGCGCCAGCAAGTCGATCACATCCTCGGAAAACAGAAGCGGTGCGCGCGCAGCCTTTTCGCGGTGCTTCTGCACCTGCAAATAGGCAAACCGGTATGCCCAAGGCAGAAAAGGCAGCGCCGCATCGTACGCATCGAACTTCCGATACAGCGCCAGACTCGTCTCCTGCAGAATATCCCGCGCATCCGCCTCGCATGCTACGAGACTGAAGATGTAACGAAACAAAGGCTCCTGATGCTGGGTCAGCAGCAGGACAAGCCTTTCGGTGCGTTGGGGAGGTTCAGAACTCATGAGCGCGGTTCATGAGTATTCCCCCGAAACCCACTCCGAGTGCCAAAATTCTTTCCAACTGGCAAAACCTCTCCATTTCACCCGAGAAATTTGCTACCAATTTTTACCTTAACGAGTAAATGTATCGTTCGCATTTAGCAGACTGAGTTCACTTAAACACTCGCGACTGTTCGTCACTCAATAACCGGCCGTTTGAGACTAATGAAAAAAAATTTCATTCACTCCTCCGAATGGTTTGTTTTTTTGTTTCTTTCACTCTTTGCGCGTGTGTTCGCTGTTGATTCTTCGGCTCAGTCGGTCCGAACCGCGGAATTCGCTCCAGTGACGGACAGCGAGTTCCTGAAACCGGGACAATTTGAGTGGCAACCTGAACTTTCCGTTGAAGGCGAAGTGTCGATGAACGTGGATTTATCCAGGCAAATTCTAGAAGTTTGGCGGGGAGGCGTCTTGATAGCGCGATCCAGTGTCAGTTCAGGAAGGAGTCAGTCCACGCCGAACGGAACGTTTAACATTCTTCAGAAACGCGTTGAGCATCATTCCAGCCTCTATAATGGGGCCCCGATGCCCTACATGCAGAGGCTCAACTGGGAAGGGATTGCCATACATTCCGGATACCTCCCGGGCGTTCCCGCCTCCCACGGTTGCATCCGTGTTCCCAATGCATTCGCGAGGAAACTTTTCCAGATCACCACCTGCGGCAACACGGTTAGTATTTATGGCAACTCCAAGGAGTTCCGTCCGCATTGGGCACGCGCCATCCGCAATCCCGTACAAGAGAGTTCTCCTCAAACAATGAGTGCCTCAGTAAGGCTTCCAACAGCCAAGAAGCAGCCCATGCCAAGTTCAAATCCTGAGACCCCCGCCAGCGGCAGGGGGGATCCTGTGGTTGCAAAGGGGCGTAAATCCATGCGGGAATTGGAGATCGAAGAACTTAGGATTCGAAACGATACGCAACTCACCCAGGCGGACCGCATCAAGGAACTAAAGCGAGTGTGGGGAGACCAGCGCGCGTTGACGGGAGTCATGTTGATGGGAGTCGCGTCAAAGTCGCAGTGAAACTCCGGGAGGAAACAGGGGCAGCCGCGGAGGACTGGCCGGCGCGCTTTTCTTTCACGGGCCCCAGATTTGGCGTGACTGGCCGGCTTTCGATACTTTGTTTCGGCTTTTTGGGCGTCATATCGGCGTTTCTAGGGAGCACTGTTTGATTCGGTTCGCGTTAATCCTGTGAACGGTGGTGACGATGGTTTCACGCCAACAACCTCGTTAGTTTAAAACGCGGGTTTGACACCGTCTAATCATGAAAAAAACCCCAAAGTTCCGAACTTTGTCTGGATTGCCACCGCTAATTTGAAGGATTCACATGTGACTGGCGGGTGGCGGTTTTTCCGCTCTTGGGCGCACTAAAGGCAGATGCACTTTCATTCCATACCTCAACGATTCATGGCTCTCACCCGCATTCTTCCGTTCCTCATATTTGTGTTTCTCGCGAGTTGCGCGTCTCCGCGTTATGAGTATTGCTACGTCCCTGGGAGAACCGCCGAGCTCCGAGGTGGGCGGGCAGTTGCACCGCCGCGCGCGCCCGCCAGAGTCAAGGCCGCGATAGCCGCCGCCAACAGCCTGGTGGGTTTGCCTTACCAATTTGGCGGCGGCCACTCTCATAAAAGAAGCTCTGGGTATGACTGCTCAGGGGCCGCATCTTATGTACTCCACGCCGCAGGTGCCTTGAATGGTCCGGCCCAGACTTCGCACGAGTTTCAACATTTTGGCCGCTCGGGCAAAGGGCAGTGGATCACCGTTTACGCGACCAAAGGCCATGTTTTTTTATCAATTGCAGGCCTTCGTTTTGATACTGGGTGGCATGGGTACAATGGTGGCAGTGGGCCCCGGTGGAGCACTAGAAACCGACCCGCAGAGGGTGCGGTTCTCAGGCATCCTCCCGGGCTTTGATCCTTTGCAGAGTATGCGCCCGGCGAACTGCATCTCCCCGGAGGACGAAGACCGTGACACTCTCCTCGCGTGCGCTGTTTTACCCGACCCATCCCTTTCCCGATTCCCTGCGAGCCGGGCGGGGCTCAGGGCGCCCT
>JBIKSY010000073.1:0-15632 GCA_044348365.1 Chthoniobacteraceae bacterium | reverse complement strand
GGGGATCGCCAGAGAGGTGCTCCAAAAACACGGCATCGAGGTTTCTCCGGCCAACATCGAACGGTTTTTCAGCTGTTACCTGGCGGAGTTGGCGGTCCAGCTTCCCCTCCGGCCCGGGCGCGTTCTGCCCGGGATTTTCGAACTGTTGGGTGTGCTGCGCGACCGCGCACACATCAGCCTCGGATTGCTGACCGGTAACCTGGAGCGGGGCGCCCAGCTCAAGCTCGAGCACTACGGACTGGGCGGAATCTTTCCCTTTGGTGCGTTTGCCGACGACCATCACGACAGAAACGCGCTGGGGCCCGTGGCGCTTACCCGTGCCGCCACATTTCATGGCAGCCCTTTCACTCCCGCGCAGGTCTGGATCATCGGCGATACCGAACACGACATTGGCTGCGCCCGCGCCTTTGGCGCGAGAGCCATGGGGGTGGCCACGGGCAGTTTCTCCTTGGACTTCCTCACCCAACACCGCCCGGACGCCCTTTTTGCCGACTTGAGCGATCTGCCCACCGTCCTGCGCGCTCTCGGCGAGGCCTGAGGCGGGCTGTCCGGTCTGTCCCGAACCGCGGCAGAGGCAAAGCGGCAACCTGTGTAGGGCAGCGGCGACTCAGCCCGCGACGGCGTTCTGGAGCACCTGGGCGGCCCGGCGTTTGGAGGCGATGCGCCGGGCGAGTTCGTCCGCCACCACGCCGAGTAGGATCACCGCTCCGATGATCGCAAACTCCACGTTGTTGCGGGTGGTCACCAGCGTGATCATGTTGCGGAGCACCTGCATCAGGGCGGCTCCGATGAGGATGCCCACGATGGAGCCCTCGCCCCCGCGCAGGCTGCATCCTCCGAGGACTGCTGCGGCGATGGCGTAGAGTTCGTAAAAGTTGCCGAAGTCCACGGGTTGGGCTGAGTTTACATCCAGCACAAAAAGAACTCCGCCCAGTCCTGCCAGGCCGGAACTCATGACGTACGCGAGGACCGTCATACGCTGGGTAGGGATTCCACTGTAGGTGGCGGCCTGCGGGTTGCGTCCTAGCGCCAGAAGGTAGCGGCCGAAGATGGTGCGGTTGAGGAAGACCGCGGCAAGGACCGCTACCACCGCTAAAAAAAGAAGTGGTGCCGGAAGTTCGAACCCGGGCAGGAACGGGATCTTCCCGGTGGCCAGCAGGCGCAGCGTTTTGAAATCACTCCCGAACCCAACGGTCTGGTCCGCGGTGAAGCCGCGCGCAATCCCGCGGTAAAGCAGCAAGCCGCAAAGGGTCACGATGAACGGCTGGATCCGGAGCTTGGTGATGAGCAGTCCGTGGAAGAGCCCGATTCCAAGTGAAATCGCCGCAACCGCCAGCAGGGCGAGTGGCAGCGGCCAGTGCTGCACCGAGAGCAACCACGGCAGGGCGCAACCGACCAGGCACACTACCGAACCGAGTGAGAGGTCGATCCCTCCCGTGATGATCACAAAGCCCACGCCGATGCTCAAAATCCCAAAGAGGGCCGAGCGGCGCAGCACGTTCTCGATGTTGTAGGCGCTGAGAAAGCTTCCCGAAAGCAGGGCCGTCACAACGCAGACGGCAATCAGCAGGGCGAGGATTCCGAGGTTTTTCTTCATATCAATTGGCTGTGGCTGCTTCTCAGTGCGCTCCGGTGGCGAGCCGCATCACGGCTTCCTCGCTCAGTTCGCTCCGGAGCAGTTCCCCGCTGAGGCGCCCTTCGTGCACGACCAGGACCCGGTCCGACATGCCCAGGATCTCCTCCAAATCGCTCGAGACAAAAAGCACGGCGACCCCCTTGGCGGCGAGTTCCTCCATCAGGCGGTAAATCTCCTGCTTGGCGCCGATGTCCACGCCGCGCGTCGGTTCATCGAGTAAGAGCACGCGAGGTCGCGTGGCGAGCCACTTGCCGATGACCACCTTCTGCTGGTTGCCGCCCGACAGAAATTGCACCGGTTGGTCGACTCCGGCCGACTTGATCCGCATCGCGGGAATCATCTCCTCGCAGAGCGCCTTTTCCGCGGCCCGGTTGAGAAAGCCTCCCGCCTGGTCGCGGTGCAGCGACGCGATGCTTAGGTTTTCGCGGACGCCCATTTCCAGGAACAACCCCTGGTGTTTGCGGTCCTCCGGGACCAGCGCAATCCCTGCGTCCATCGCCCCCCGCGGCGAGCCCGGAGACACCAGTCGCCCGGACACCCGCACGGTGCCCTGCAACGCGGGGACCACACCAAAGAGAGCCTCGAGCAGTTCGCTTCTCCCGGCTCCGACCAGCCCGGCCATCCCCACCACCTCGCCCGCCCGCACATGGAAATCCACGGACTCGCCGGGGTGTGCGCGGGTGCGCAGGCCTTTGACCTCCAGCACCAACTCCCCAGCGCTGTGGGTCTGGTGCGGATAGTATTGCGAAAGCTCCCGCCCCACCATGAGCTGCACCATGGTTCCGTGCGAAATCTCGTCTTTCAAAAGGCGTCCGGCGTTCTCTCCGTCCCTGAGGACTTCCACCCGGTCGGCCAGACCCCGGACCTCGCCCAGCCGGTGGGATATGTAGACAATGCCAACGCCCTTGCTGCGCAGCTCCCGAATGAGGTTCAGCAGCACCTGGGTTTCGTGGTCGGACAAACTCGACGTGGGTTCGTCCATGATCAGCACGCGCGCGTTGACTGAAAGCGCCTTGGCGATTTCCACCAACTGCTGCTGCCCGATGGTCAGGTCTTCGACCAGGATGCCGGGATGCACTCGCAGACCGACCCGCTCCAAAACCACGCGGGCCTCCCGGCTGACGCGGGTGGCGTCCACCCAGCCAAAGCGGTGGGGTTCACGGCCGAGAAAGATGTTGGCACCGACGTCCAGCGTTTCGGCGAGGTTGAGTTCCTGGTGGATGAGCGCAATTCCAAGCGAAAGCGCCTCCTGTACCGAGCCGATCGTACGAACTGTTCCGTCCAGAAGCAGTGAACCGGAATCGGGCGCCTGCACGCCGGCGAGGATCTTCATCAAGGTGCTTTTACCCGCGCCGTTTTCGCCGATGACCGCGAGCACCTCCCCCGGATACACGCTGAGGCTGACCTCCTTGAGCGCACGGACCCCCGCAAAGGACTTGCTGATCTGCCGTGCTTCTAAAAGGGGAGACGCCATTAGGGGGACTGGTTGTCGGCAGGAATGGCCCTCCTGGGGAAGGTGCCCGGGAGGAGTTCCAGCGTTGGGGTGCGGCCCTACTGGGCGGCGCCGAGACGGGTCTTCAGTTCGGTGCGGAACTCGACGACGTTTTCCTTGCGGATCTTGCGTGCGGGGATGTCGAGGAACTTGTCAGCGCCAGTCGCGGGAGGCTTGCCGTTGACGAAACCGGAGAGGACCTCGATGGACTTGTATCCGTACATGTAGGGGTCCTGAACGACGGTGCCGAACACGTTCCCCTTTTCAATGCCGTCGAGCGTGGCATCGTCCTCGTCGAAGGCCACCAGCTTGACGCTACCCAGCTTGTTGGACTGCGAAAGCGCCTCGAGGATGAGCGGGGGGTTGTACGCGAAGAGTCCCACCATGCAGCCGATGTCGGGATACTTGGCCAACGCGTCCTCCGCGTTTGCCTTGCCCTTGGCGCGGTCGAACTGGTCGGTGAGGGTGCCGAGGATCTTAAAGCCGTTTCCTTCCAGCACCGCGGAGGTCTCGTCAAAATGGTTGCTGTCGTCGGGCCGGCCGAGGACTGCGTCGATGACGCCCTGCCGGCGTCTCTTGGCGTTGTCCTGTTCGAGGCGGCCGATGAAAATCATGAGCGTGCCGCCCTTGGGCATGGCTTCGCGCACGAGTTCGCCGCACATGCGCCCGGCCTTGTAGTTGTCCATCCCGATGTAGAGGAGGCGGTCGCTCTGGGGCGCGTCCGAATCGTGCGTGATGACCTTGGTCTTCTTTGCAGCCGTATTGATGAGGTCCGTCTGGTTGGTCGGATCGATGGGGCTGAGTGCAATGCCGTCGATTCCGCGGGTGAGCAGGTCCTCGATCATCCGCTTTTGGTCGCTGATGCCCTCGGCTGGCATGAGGGTCTGCGCGTCGATCTTAAAGTCGCGCGCGGCGGCTTTGACGCCCGCTGCGGCGATGGTCCAAAAGGAGGCCACCCCGTTTGTCACAAAGGCCACCTTTTTCGGATTTTCCGCACCCGCGGGCGCGGATGAGGCGCCTTCTGTGGGGGCTGGTTTGTTACAAGCGCCGAGACTCAGCGTGAGCAGGCCGAGGAAGGCTGCGTTCCGGATAGAGGAGTGTAGTTTCATGGGGGGGTTAGTGGGTGGTCATGCCGCCGTTGATGTGGAGGTTCTGGCCGGTGATAAAAGCGGCGGCGTCGCTGGCTAGGAAGACTGTGGCGCCCGCAACGTCGTCGGGAAGGCCCCAGCGCTTAAGGGGGATAAGGCTGAGGTAGCCCTCCTTCTGTTCCGCCGGATCGTTGAGATGCCGTTCGACCGGAATCCATCCCGGGGAGATCATGTTGACGGTGATTCCCCAGGGGGCCAGTTCGGTGGCGAGGCTACGGTTGAAGCCATTTTGTCCGCCCTTGGCTGCCACGTAGGCGGTGAAGTTACCCACGCCGCGGGCCACCACTTCTGAACCGATGTTGATGATGCGCCCCCACTTCTGGGACTTCATGTGGGGCAGGCAGGCGAGCGTGAGCAGGAAGGGGCTCTTGATGAAGAAGTCGAGCATCTGCTGGTAGAACTCCCAGCTGTACTCCTCGATCGGCATCTGCGGCTGGGCGGGGGTCGCGTTAAAGACCAGGATGTCGACCGGGCCGAGCTTGGCGGCTATTTCCCCGAGCATGCGGGCCACCTCGGCCTCGTTGGTCACGTCGCCGCGGACCAGCATTCCCTCGATACCGGCCGCCTGCAGTTCCGCAAAGGACGCCTCGGCGCGCTCGACGTTGTTCTGGTAGTTGAGCGCGACCTTCGCGCCTGCCTTGCCCAGGCCGGCGATCATCGCCTTGCCGAGCCCGGTGGAGCTTCCGGTGACGAGGGCGACGCGGTTTTTCAAAGAGAAGGAGGCGGGGTCAAACATTGCTGAGAAGAGGGGGTTTGGGGTTTAAAAAAGAGGACGCCTGTCCCGGAGATCCGCCGGTGCACAGGCTGCTAGTTTCCTTTGGCGGCGCCGATGCCGTCAATGACATCCACCACCACGGTGGAGTTGCCGAACCGGGCGAAGTCCGAGTACGACCAGACGACCTTTTTGGAAGGGTCCACCTCGATGCTCAGGGGCATGTTCGGGCCCGCGTGGCAGTTGCCCAGGCGTGTGTTTCCGTTGGGCAGACGCTCGACGCGGGTGACCCAAGCGAGCTTGATGCCGGGGAGGTCATCCTGTTCGAGTTTCCACACAATCTCGCCCTTCGGGTTCACCTCGAGAACGCTGTGTCCGTTCCCTGTGCCGATGAGGGTGTTTCCGTTGGCGATGCGGACCACGCTGAAAAGGTGGTTCCCAAACGCCTCCGGTCCGTGCCCGCCGGCTGGCTTCTTTCCAAAGAGAGGCACCTCAAACTCCCAGACCACTTTGCCCTCCTTGTTGTATTCGCGCACCTTCCCGTCGTTTTCGTGCGCGACGAGGTAGGTGCCGGCGGGGGTGGCCCGAACCAGGCGCGTGTCGCTGTGTTTGCTTGGGCGGTCCCGTACCAGCTTGATCTCGTGCACCAGCTTGCCCTCGCGATCCACCTCGATGATACGGCCCACGCCGGACTCGGAAATCATGGTCAGTCCGTTTTCGAGCCGCTGGCAGGCGTGCACTTCGAGGGGTAAGCCGGCATTGCCGTTCGAGGCCGCCGAGTCGTATTCCCAAACGACTTTACTCTGGGGGTCCAGCTCGGTGACCTTGGTCCAGCTGGACTGGAAGAGCAGGTTTCCGTTGGGCAGCAGGGAGGCGTCGTGGAGGCCGCCGCTTTTGACATCCCGCTCAAGGGTGCCGTCCGGTGCCACGATGGCGATGCGGCCGGTGTTGGCGACCAGCAGCCGGTGTTGTGCGCCCGTCTGTTCGGCAAGCGCGGTACCCGCTCCCAAAAGAGCCGCCGAGGCGAGGGCGCAGAAGGCGAGGGGAAGCAGGTTGTTGAAGGACGCGCAGGATCTAGCTTTGGTGTTCATCAGGAGGGTTGGTTTTCGAAAAGAAAAGGATCATTTATCCGCGGATCACTGCCTTTTCTGTGGGACGTCAGGCCATGATGGCATGGATGGGGTCCGCGCCCTCGACGCCGACCAGCTTCTGGTCAAGTCCGCCGTAGAAGAAGGAGAGGTGGTTTGGGTCCACGCCCAGCAGGTGCAGGATCGTGGCGTGCAGGTCCTTGACCTCGCACCGGTTGGCGACCGCGCGGTTGCCGAGTTCATCGGTTTCCCCGTAGCTGACGCCCCCCTTGATTCCGCCCCCGGCCATCCACATGGTAAACCCAGCCGAGTTGTGGTCGCGTCCCGTGCCTGCGGCGTACTCGGCCGTGGGCTGGCGGCCGAACTCGCCGCCCCACACCACCAGGGTTTCGTCGAGGAGGCCCCGTTGTTTGAGATCCTTGAGCAGGCCCGCCACCGCCTTGTCGGTGTTGCCCGCGTGGAACTCGTGGTTTTTGACCAGGTCCCCGTGCGCATCCCAGTTGTCATCAGTGTGCGCGCCACCAGAGTAGATCTGGACGAAGCGTACCCCGCTTTCCACCAAGCGGCGGGCGAGGAGGCATTTGCGGCCGAAATCCTCGGTGCGCGGGTTGTCCATTCCGTAGAGGGCGAGGGTTTCTGCGGACTCCTTGGAAAGGTCGATCGTGTCGGGGGCGGCCGCCTGCATTCGGTAGGCGAGTTCGTAGCTTTCGATGCGAGCTGCGAGGTTGGTGTTGTCGCTGCGCCCGCTCAGGTGGGACTGGTTGAGTTCGTTGAGCGAGTTGAGCAGCAGCCTTTGCTCACCAGCGCTGACCCCTTCACGGGGGCTCAAATCCAGGATGGGCGCGCCCGAGGCTCGGAACACCGTGCCTTGGTGGGTGGCCGGCATGAAACCGGAGGACCAGTTTTTCGCACCGGAGATTGGGCCGCCCTTTTTGTCGAGCATCACCACGAAGCCCGGCAGGTTTTGGTTGAGGCTGCCCAACCCGTAGTTGATCCAGGAACCCAAGGCCGGCCTGCCGCCGATGATCGAACCGGTGTTCATCTTGATCATCGCCGAGCCGTGGATCGGGGATTCGGCGGTCATGCTGTGGATGAACGCGAGGTCGTCCACGCATTGCGCGACATTGGGGAAGAGGTCGGAAACCCATTTGCCGCATTGGCCGTACTGTTTGAACTTCCACTTGGGCTCCACGATCCGGCCCTCGTTTTTGGAACCGCCCCGGCCTTTGGTTTGGATTTTGATGGTCTTGCCGTCCATCCCAAGCATCGCAGGCTTGTAGTCGAAGGTGTCGATGTGGCTCGGCCCGCCGTACATGAATAGAAAGATCACGCTCTTGGCCTTGCCCGGCAGTTTCATTGCCGCCGGGGCGGGGGAGGTCGCCGCCTGCGCCTGCGTGCCGAAGAAACCGTCCTTGGCCAGAAGGCCGCAAAGCGCCATGTGTGTGAACCCGCCGCCGACAGTCGTGAGGAATTCCCGGCGCCGGACGTTGCCGCAGAAGTTGGGTTGTATTGGAGTGCTCATACGAGGGGCTTTGGGTTAGTCCAGATAGATGAACTCGTTCAGGTTGAGGGCGATCAGGGCGAAACGCTGGAGGGCGGTCTGGTCTGGGAGGTTCAACTCGCTCTTGAGCTGCTCGCAGGTCTTGAGGCAAAGGGCGACCTCCGCCTCCCGGGGGGGACGTTGCAGCACCAGCTGCAGGCCGCGGCGGATCTGCGCCCTGGCTTCATCACCCGCCTCTTTGCGCAGGCGCTCCGCGAACAGCTTGGACTGGCTCTCCATGAACTCGGAGTTGAGCAACCCAAGGGCCTGCGTCGAAACAGTGCTCACAAACCGCACCGCGCACGGTGTATCGGTGGGGGCCTGGTCGTGGTCGGCCAGCAGGGGCACCGAAAGGGTGCGTTTGACGTGGACGTAGATGCTCCTGCGCGTCGTTTCTAGTTCGTTTTCCACCGGCCAGTTGCGGCCCGGGACAGACTGGGTTTCCAAAACGGCCCGGGGCAGCGGGGGATGCACCGGAGGACCAAACATCTGCGGCAGCAACACCCCAGACACCGAAAGGATCGAGTCCCGTAGCTCCTCCGCCGTAAGTCTGCGCATGGGGAAGCGCCAGAACAGGAGGTTCTCCGGGTCCTTTTCCAGCGAGTCCTGTGTTCCAGTCGAACTCATCTGGTACGCCTGCGAGGTCAGCAGCAGCCGGTGCATGGCTTTGAAGCTCCACCCCTTTTCAATGAAGGTGCGCGCCAGATAGTCCAGCAGTTCAGGATGCGTAGGCAGTTCGCCCAAACGCCCAAAGTCGTTTGGCGTGGGCACCAGCGCCCGGCCGAAATGGTGCTGCCAGATCCGGTTGACCGCCACGCGGCTCACCAGCGGGTTGTCCGGTTGCGTCAGCCAGTTGGCCAGCGCCAGACGCCGCCCAGAGGACGTCTTGCCGGCCGCCGTCGTGCTAGCCGGTTGCCCAGGGGCGACCTTGGTAAGGATGACCGGGTATGCGGGCTCCACAGGCTCACCCAAACTCTGGGGGTTGCCTCGGCGGTGGATGGCGAGGGGGGCAGGAGTGGCGTTGTCTTCCGACGCAGCACTGATCGGAATCCCGACCAACCGGGCTGCCTCCGCCAGCCAGGAGGGATTCGCGGTTTTGAGCTTCTCCAAAATGTCGCCACCCGCGAGGCGGTTGAGTTCACCCTGCTCGGATTTTTTGGGTCCGCGCAGCAGCCTCTCGGCGCGTGTCACGGGCGAAAGCCCCGCGTGCAGGCTGACGGTGGGCAGCGCACCAGCGTGAGTGGCAACGGTGCGGACGGTCAGAAAGTTTGCCCCGGTGTGGAGCAGGCGCTTGAAGTTTTGAGCCAGCTCAATGGAGCGGCGTCCCTTGGGGAGGTTGTGTCCCTGCAGGATGGGGGAGCCGTTGAGGAAGACTTCCGTGTCGGTCTGGTATTCGAGATCCAGATAGAAATCCGTCGGGATCTCTGCCAGTCCAAACTTGGCGCGCATCCACACCATGGCGCCTGCGCCGGCGGCTGTGGTATCGGCCGTGCTCCAGTCCGTCGGGGCAAAGCTCTCCGCGCGCCAGTTGGCCGCGGGCGCCTTGGTGGTGTGCTGCCAGGCGTTTTCCTCTCCGCCCTTGGGTGCAACGAGCGGGGGTGCGTCTTCACGCTTCGGCTGCGCGGGGCCGGCCTTGGCGTGCCATTCCAGCAGGATATCCCGATTTTTTTGGTAGTCCGCATCCAAGCCGGCGAGCCGTTTGTTCTGCTCGAGATTGAGCCGGGCGCGGTCGGCCTCGGGCGACCACAGGCGCGGGTTGTTGCGCGTGGCGCCGTAGTCTTTCAGGCCGTGGAAGAACGCCATGAAGCTGTAGTAATCCTTCTGCGAGATCGGATCCTTTTTGTGGTCGTGGCAGCGCGCGCAGCCCATTGTCATGCCAAGAAACGCTTCGCTGGTCATCTGCACGTTGTCAGCCAGCAGGTCGTACTTGGCCTGGAGCCGGTCGGAGGGTTCGTCGTCCCACTGCATCAGGCGGAGAAAGCCGGTCGCCGTGAGCGACTGTTGCGTGGGTTGCTCCAACTCGTCCCCGGCAAGCTGCTCGATGATAAACCGGTTGTAGGGCAGGTCCGAGTTGAACGCCTCGATCAGGTAGTCGCGGTACCGCCAGATGTGGGGCTTCTCGTTGTCACGCTCAAACCCTTCGGACTCGGCGTACCGGATCACGTCCATCCAGTGGCGGGCCCACTTTTCCCCGTACTGGGGCTTGGCGAGGAGCGCGTCCACAAGCCGCGGCCAGGCATCGGGCGCGGCGTCCGCCACAAAGCGTGCGACCTCCTCGGGCGAGGGGGGCAGTCCGGTCAGGTCGTAGTAGGCGCGTCGGACCAGTTGCTCCCTTGAGGCGGGCGGGTTGGGGCGGAGGTTCTTCTGGGCGTGCTGTTTTGCGAGAAATGCGTCCACCGGGTTTTTGCTCCACGCGGGGTCGGTCACCTGCGGCGGGGCGTCCGCGCGCACCGGCTTGTACGCCCACCAGTTGGCGCGGTCCTCTGGAGGCTGAGGGACCTCTACGTGTGCAGTCTTGACGGGGGCGCTCTCCAGGGACGGGTCGTAGGGCGCGCCCATCTCGAGCCATTTCTGTATGATATCAATTTCGGCCTGCGGCCTTTTTCCTGCGGGCGGCATCTCGTGCTCGGAGTCCCGGTAGCTGAGCATTTCCAGCATCCGGCTTTTGGAGGGCGCGGCGGGGTCAATGGCCGCACCGCTTTCGCCGCCCTTTAGGAGGCTCTCACGAGAGGTGAGCACAAAACCGCCCTTGGTCTTTTCCCCGCCGTGACACTTGATGCAGTGCGCCTTCAAAAGCGGGTGTACCTGTTCCTTGAAAAACTGGTTCGCCTCCGGAGTGCCCTGCGCTGCGAAAACGGGGCCGCTCCAAAGCAGGAGCAGCCCGAAGCACAAACCGAAGAAATGCATTCTAGCCTGGGTTTTCATAGGCGGTGGTAAGGAGGGGGTCAGTTTGGAAAGTAGCCGAGTTTGCTGGAAATCAGGCGCGCGGCGTCCCGCAGCAAGAGGCCCACCGAGGCGAAACGTGAGGCCGGGATTCTGGAGGACGGTCCTGTAAGCCAGATTGCACCCGCGGGCGCGCCCTGCCGATCCAGAATGACGCCGCCAATGCAGTGCGCGCCCTCGCGCTCCTCGCCCTCGTCCACGCCGAAGCCCCGCTCCCGGGTGCGCTCCAACTCGGCTTCAAACGCCGCCCGTTCCGTGATGGTGCGCGGGTTGAACCGCGTGAACGGCATCTGATCCATCAAAGCTCCCGCCTCCGCCGCGGGCATTGCCGCGAGCATCGCCTTGCCCGGCGCGGCCGTGTGCAGCTCAAAGCGTACGCCCACGTCCACGCAAAACCGGAACGGGTGCCGGCCCGGCACCTGCTCGAGCACGATCCCTTCGGTTCCTGAGATGGTCCCCAACAGGACGGTCTCCAGTGTCTGGTCCCGCAGGGCGCGCATGGTTTCGAGCGCGGATTCCGTCAGGCTCCGTTCGCCCGCGGCGGGGGCGCAGCTGAGCCGGAGCAGCTTCTGGGTGAGCTGGAATTTTTTGGTGGCCTCCGTCCGCTCCAGATAGCCTCGCTCCTCCAGCGTGCGGCTGATCCGGAACACGCTGTTGGTGGGGATCTCCAAAATAGCCGCAAGCTCGCTGAGGGTCAGTCCAGCCGGTGCAACACTCAGGGTCTCGAGGATGCTCAAGGCGCGGTCCAGATTGGGCACGCTGTACCGAGAGGGGGCCTGTCGCGCGGACACCAGCGACGCTTGTTTGCGGCTGTTTGTTGTCATATAAAAGCAAATCTACATAGCAAAAGAGTTCTGCTCCCATCTGTTTCTTAGAAAAAAGTGGCTCCAAAGCGCCGCTTCCTGTGTGGCCCCAACCCGCCAACCGCGCTCCCGCCGGTGCCGGACGCATCCCAAAAGTGGAGCCTTTGCGCAGCGCGTCTTCGGGGTGTAGCGTTCCGGCCCACCCCATGTCAGATCCCTTCGTTCACCTTCATCTTCACTCCGAATACTCCCTTCTGGACGGCGCCGTGCGCATTCCGGAGCTCATGAAAAAGGTCAAGGAGTGCGGGATGCCGGCCGTGGCCCTCACCGACCACGGGAACCTTTTTGGCGCCATCGAGTTTTACCAGGAGGCGATGAAGGCGGGCGTCAAGCCGATCATTGGCGTGGAGGCCTACATGGCGCCGGGCTCCCACAAGGAGCGCAACGCCACCAGCGGCCGGGATGCAGCCACCCATCTGACGCTGCTTTCCCAGGATGAGACCGGTTACAAAAACCTCATCAAGCTCGTCTCCATAGCCCACCTGGACGGCATGTACTACAAGCCGCGCATCGACAAGGAGCTACTTTTCCAGCACGGTGCCGGTTTGATCGCACTGAGCGGGTGCCTTAAAGGCGACATCAACCAGGCGATCCTCGCAGATGACGAGCCGAGGGCGTGGGAACTCGCCGCCCAGTACCGCGACATGCTGGGGCGCGAAAACTTCTTCATCGAGCTGCACGACCACGGCATCGAACAGCAGATCAAGGTCAACAAGGTGCTGCCGCGCATCGCCCGGGACCTCGGGCTTGGAATGGTGGGCGCAAACGACGTCCACTTTCTGGAGCGTTCCCAGCACGAGGCGCACGACGTCATGATCTGCATCGGGACCGCGTGCAATGTGGCCGACGAAAAGCGGATGCGTTACGTTCCGGAGCTCTACTTCAAGAGTCCCCAGGAGATGTCCGCGCTCTTCCGCGAATATCCGGAGGCGGTTAGCAACACCATGGTCATCGCGGACCGGTGCAACCTCAAAATCGAGTTCGGCAAGCCCAAGTACCCCGCCTACGAGCCGCCGCCGGGGATGGATCAAAACGAGTACCTGCGCGACATCTGTCAGAAGGGGCTGGGCGGACGCTACGGCGCCGCCGCGGACTCTCCGGAAATCCAGGAGCGGCTCGAGCGGGAGCTGGGGCTCTTGGAGAAACAGGGCTTTGTAAACTACTTCCTGATCGTCTGGGACTTCATCAACTGGGCCAAGAGCAAGGGCATTCCGGTGGGGCCGGGGCGCGGTTCCGCTGCCGGTTCGATGGTGGCCTACCTCATGGGGATCACCGACATCGACCCCATCAAGTTCAAGCTGCTCTTTGAGCGGTTTTTGAATCCCGAACGCGTGAGCCCCCCCGACATCGACGTGGACTTCTGCCAGAGCCGCCGGGGCGAGGTCATCGAGTACGTGCGCATCAAGTACGGGGAGCGCGCCGTCGCGCAGATCGCCACCTTCGGCACCATGGGCGCCAAATCGGTGGTGCGCGACGTGGGCCGCGTGCTGGGCTGGGGGTACGGCGATGCCGACCGCATCGCAAAGATGATCCCCAACGAGCTCGGAATCACGCTCGCTGGGGAGGATAAAAAGAACAAGGCCACCGGCGAGATCGAGCATACCGACGGCGCCATCGATAAAAACCCCGAACTGAAGGCGGCCGTGGACAACGAACCGGCGACCCGCCAGTTGTGGGAGTTTGCCTGCACGCTGGAGGGACTGACCCGCGGGGTGGGCGTGCATGCGGCGGGCGTGGTCATCAGCGACCGCGACCTTTCCGAGTACATCCCCCTCACGCGCGCCAACGACGGCTCCATCGTCAGCCAATATCCGATGTCCCCGCTTGGGGATCTGGGGATGCTCAAGATGGACTTTCTCGGGCTTAAGACGCTCACCGTCATCCACGACGCGGTGCAGTTGATCCGGCGA
Organism: Chthoniobacteraceae bacterium; assembly: GCA_044348365.1. Taxonomy (GTDB): domain Bacteria; phylum Verrucomicrobiota; class Verrucomicrobiia; order Chthoniobacterales; family Chthoniobacteraceae; genus Chth-196. The sequence goes on along the minus strand of JBIKSY010000073.1, from coordinate 2,300 downwards.
AGGGAGCCGGCGTTTGACATCGACCGGATTCCGCTCATCGACCAGCCGACCTTCGACCTGGTCAACCGTGGGGAAACGGTAGCGGTCTTCCAGCTGGAATCCGGCGGCATGATCAAGACCTGCCGCAAGTTCGACGTCAAAGACATCGAGGATATCAACGCGATCCTGGCCCTCTACCGGCCCGGCCCGATGGACCTCATTGACGACTACATCAAGCGCAAGAAGGGCGAGGCCAAGATCAAGTATGCCCATCCCCTCCTAGAAAAAGTCACCGCCGACACCTACGGGATTTTTGTGTATCAGGAGCAGGTCATGCAGGCGGCCCAGGTGCTGGCCGGTTACACGCTGGGCGGTGCGGATTTGCTCCGGCGCGCCATGGGGAAGAAGGACAAGGACAAGATGGCCGAGGAACGCAAAAAGTTTCGGGAGGGCAGCCTTACGCTCAACAACATTCCGGAAAAACAGGCGGACGACATTTTCGACTTACTCGAGAAATTTGCAGGGTACGGGTTCAACCGTTCCCACTCGGCGGCCTATGCGTGGGTAAGTTACCAGACGGCCTTTCTCAAGGCAAACTACCCGGTAGAGTTCATGGCCGGGGTAATGGGCAACGAGGTGGGCAAGACCGACAAACTCACCGTTTTCGTGGCCGAATGCCAGCGGATGGGGCTGCAGATCCTCCCGCCGGATGTGAACCGGAGCGGGCTTTCCTTCGAGCCGGAGATGCTCGGGGAAAAGCCGGGGATCCGGTACGGCCTGGCGGCGATCAAGAACGTGGGCGAACTGGCGATGGTGGCCGCCTTGGAGGAGCGGGTGCGGGCGGGTGTGTTTAAGTCGCTTGTGGACTTCTGCGGCCGGGTGGATCTCAAGCGGGTAAACAAAAAGTCGGTGGAAAGTTTGGTGCGTTGCGGCGCCTTCGACTGGACCGGGGTGGAACGGGCGCAGCTCTTTTCCGAGATCGAGGGGGCAATGGCCTCGGCTGCGAGTCTGAGCCGGGACCGCGCGGCTGGACAGGTGTCGCTTTTTGACATGCTGGACACGCCCCAACCGGTGTCCAAGCGGACCTCGGGCCCGACGGTGTTGCCGTGGAGTCCAGAGGAAAAGCTGGCGGCGGAGAAAGAGTTGCTGGGCTTTTATGTGACCGGACATCCGCTGGACCGGTACCGTTCGCTTTTTGAAAGCGGCAAGTATGTGGCGCTGGCGAACCTGGCGGAGCAGGTGGAGTTGGGGCAGCGGAGTGCAACCGTGGAGGTGGCTGGTTCTCTGGTAGCGGTGGAGAAGCGGTTTTCTAGAAAGGGCAACAAGCCATTTGCGATCGTGACGCTAGAGGATCTGAGCGAATCGGTGGAGGTGATGATTTTCGGGGAGGCGTACGCGTCTGGCGCGGCGTTGATTGAGGTGGGCAAACTGGTCAACATTGAGGCGAGGGTGGAGGTGCGTGAGGAGGAGGGGGTGCGGGTGAGCGCGCTCCAGGTCAAACCCCTCAAGCGTCCACCCGAGGCGAGCAAACCGGTTGCGCTCAAGCTGGACTGGGAGAAGACCTCGGTGGCGGAGTTGTTTGAGATTCGCGACGCGTTGTTGTCGAGTCCTGGGATGCGGGCGGTGACGCTGCAGTTCGAGCACCGGGACGGCAGACGGATCCACCTGCATCCGGCCGAGCAGTTCCGTGTGGCTTGGGAGCCGCCGCTGGAGGCGCTCCTGAAACGCTGGCTGGTGTAGGGCAGGGGAGGGCCGGGGCCCTCCATCCTCCGGTCACGGATAGACCACGAGTTTTTCGGACTGGGCGAGGGCGCTTTGTGGCTGTCTCAAACGGTGCCTTGGGGCTTGACCGGAGGCAAGATTGACAACGCGGGATTCGGGTGACACAAAAGACAAACGCTCGGATTGCTATGTCTGAAAATCCTCCTCAAACACCAGTTCCAAGCGGCATGCCGCCCCAGGCCATCAAGGTAACTCTTCCACCAAGGGCTTTGGCAAAGCCAATTGTTCTGAAGCCCGCTGGGGCTCCTTCTGGTGCTCCTACCCCGAAAGCGACTGTCCGGTTGACTGCCGCCCAAGTCGTGCCAGGGGCCCAACCCGGAATTATTTCCGCCCGTCAGGAAACTGTGCGTCTTGTGGCCACCCCAAGTTCTCCCGCCGTGGCACCGGCCGCGCCTCCGCTTTCGGTTCGTTCGGCGCCTGTAGCGGCGATGCCTGCGGCGCCTGTAGCGGCGATGCCTGCGGCGCCTGTAGCGGCGATGCCTGCGGCGCCTGTAGCGGCGATGCCTGCGGCGCCTGTAGCGGCGATGCCTGCGGCGCCT
>JBIKSY010000290.1:0-4786 GCA_044348365.1 Chthoniobacteraceae bacterium | reverse complement strand
ACACTGAGGCGACGAAAGAGTACACGCAGGCAGCGCTGTTGACCATCTTCCGGAAGGTGTGCGACGCCATGGCCTTCGCTCACGCCAAGGGGATCCTGCATCGCGATCTCAAGCCGGAAAACATCATGGTCGGCGAATACGGCGAGGTGCTGGTCATGGACTGGGGACTCGCAAAAATTTTGGGGGAACGGGATGGCCCAGGTGCGGTCAAAGCGGCTGCCACCGACACCGGTGACTACGGGATGACAATGGAAGGTGAGGTGATGGGGACGCCCCAGTACATGTCGCCCGAGCAGGCCGAGGGGATGGTGGGGGAACTGGATACCCGCAGCGACGTCTACAGTCTGGGCGGCATCCTGTACGCGATATTGACGCTGCGTCCGCCGATAGGCGGTTTGACGCTGGCCGAGGTTTTGGGGAACGTGAAAAGCGGTGTGCTCAGTCCGATGGGGACAGCGACGCGGATGGCCAAGGGGATCGGCGGCCGGCCCGAGCCTATGACGGTGGCGGTGCCCGCCGCGCTGCAGGCGGTGACGCTCAAAGCTATGGCGCGCGACCGCGATAAGCGTTACGCGAGCGTGGAGTTGTTCGCGGAGGACATCGAGTCCTACCAGAACGGGTTCGCCACCAGCGCGGAGTCAGCCGGGTTGCTGAGGCGGACGCGGCTCTGGGTGGCGAGAAACCGGGCGATCGCAGCCTCGGCAGCGGTGTTGCTGGTGTTTCTTGGAAAGGTGGTGGTGGACGGACAGCGGGCGTCTCTGGCGATCCGGCGGTTGTCCGCGAGTGCGCCGGTGTTTGCGGCGAGGGCGCTGGAGTTGTTAAAGGACGGCGATTTTAACGGGGCGTTGGAGGGGCCGAAAACGCGGTGGATCTGGACCGGGGCACCGCCTCAAACCACGTGGTGCGCGGGACCGCGTTGCAGGTGCTGATGCGTTTGGAAGACGCGAAGAAAGCCTACGAGCGGGCGCTGGCGTTGGGTGGAGCCGAGGGAGCGAAGGAGGGCGTGCAACTCACGGAAGCGGTGTTGGCGGCTGTTGTAAAGGACGGGGAGGCGAAGGCGAAGCTGGCGCTTTACGAAGGGCTGAACACATCGGGGCGCCAGATGGAGGCGCTGGCGTTTGGCAAGGGACTGGGCGATTTCTGGAAACAGCAGAGGAAGGATGTGTCGGTGATCCCGGAGCTTGTGAAGCGACTGGAGGCAAAGCTGCTGCCGGTGCCGGGAACGGAGGTGCTGCTGAGCAAGACGGAGTTTACCGTGGGAGAATGGAAGCTGTACCTGAAGGCGGAGGGGCTTCCTGACTGGCAGCAGCCCAGTAAGGATTGGACCCAAACGGACGAGCATCCGGTTGTGAATATGAGTTGGAACAGGGCGAAGGAGCTCTGCGATTGGCTAAGCGAAAAAACGGGAAAGGAATGGCGCCTGCCCAAGAGTCAAGAGTGGTTGGCAGCAGTGGGAACCTCAAAGTATCCCTGGGGAGAATACTGTCCCCCGCATTGGAATGATGGAAACTATGCGATAGGAGGGGACGGGAAAGATGATCCCAAGAAGGTGGGAGTGGATGGAATTTTTGGAACGGCTCCTGTGGGTTCTTTCAAACCGAATGTCTTGGGACTTTATGATCTTGGTGGGAATGCGGCGGAATGGATGCTGGACGTTTCGGAAAAAAGGAAAAACGAGCGTGAGCAGAGGGGCGGCTACTGGAATTATGGCGAGGAGTGGACTCCGTCCAGCAAGCCGTTTAAGTGCAACGCCTCAACCGTTGGCGACAGCTATGGCTTCCGTCTGGTCCGAGGGCGTCTCTAGTCTGTCAAGGAGCAGCCGCTGACGGCGGAGCCGGCAACCGGAGAAGCCATTCCTTCCGCGCACTCCTCTCCGCGGCTCACGCTGAAGCACTCGTTGCTGGTTTCGCCAGCGAGTCAACTGATCTGACCCTCCTCACCGGCATTGGTGGCGAGGAGACATACATTCATCCCCTTTTGGAGGCATTCGAGCTCCGCCACCCGACGGCAGGCCGCGTCACCACGAACTGCGAGGACCGCTCCACAGGCCCCTGTACTCCACCCTTTCCCGCCACCCGCCGCCGCCGGCTACTCCGCCGCCAGCTTTAGGAGGTACTCCCGGATCGCGTCAAACTGCCGGCGGCCGTCGCCATCGAGCACCTGCTTGAGCTGCGTGCGGACACTCGAGTCCGAGTAGCGCGGCATTTTGGTTTCCGGGTCGACCCGCTGCGGATTGAGCAGCCACCGCTCGTAGTAGGAGAGGCGCAGTCGCTCGGCAGACCAGGCTAGGTTGAGCGCCGGCGCCTCGAACGGTGCGGTTGCCGGTGCCTTGCCCACATCGTGGCACACGGTGCAGGCGAAGCCGCCCTGGTCGCCCACCAGCTTCGCGCCAGTGTCGGCCATCCCCGTGGCAGGCAGCCCAAAGCCAACCGGTTTTTCGCTAAACCCGTGCCAGTGCGAAAGGCCCCTGGCCAACTCCTCCGCCACGGCCGGGAACGCAGGCATCCGGGCGAACAAATACGGCCGGGGTTTCTCGCTCTGCTGGCCCGCAATGAACCTGGCACTCCAGGCGGGCTGCAGCTTTTCACCTGCCCACGTCAGCGAGGGCAGGCTCGTCGTAAACCGGGGTCCGTGCGGATTCTGGGCGGTCGGCCCGCCCCTGAGCGCGCCGAGAAGGTTCGCCTCTTCGGTGACCGAAGACCAAACGCTCTGCTTTGCATCCATTTGGTGGCAAGCGACGCACCGCAGGTCCGCCACGGCGCGCTGCGCAAACTCGAGGGCCGAATCCTGTTCCACCGAGCGGACCCCCGCCTTGACGAAGGAACGCAGCGCCTCGCGCTGGCGGGCGCCAAGTTTGTACTCGGGCGCGCTGCCGCGCTTCCCGGGCACATCGGCCACGCAACCGGCGTTCCAGCCCTTCGAAACCGTGGCGGCAAGCGCAGGCGCGGTACCCGTCGCACCGGCGTGACACTGCACGCAGCCGACCGTGGCGAAGAGCTGGGCTCCGCGGGTCAGATCTCCCGCGACGGCGACAGGCAGTGACAGCTTTTCAAAGGAAAGCAGGTAGGCGCTCAACTGCTGGGCTTCCTGTTCGGAAAGCGGGGTCTTGGGCATGCGCGAAGCGGGGTGGTACTTCGAGGGATCCAGGAGGTAATCGGTCAGCGCCTTGGGCTTCCACTTGGTGGCGACGTGGTGCAGCGGCACCCGGTCGAAGTCGTTGCCGACCTTGCTCTGCGGCGTGCTGTGGCAGGCGATGCAGCCGAGGTTTCCAAACAGCCGCCCGCCGGCGCCCGCGTCTGCGGAGGCCTCCCCTCCCCCGGCACCGCCCTGCGAGGCAAGAAACGCGGCGATGTCCGCCGCCTGCTGCGGCGCCTCGGCGCCGTGCAACACCGCCGGCATCAGGCTTCCGGGCCGGAACTGGTGCGGGTCACGGATCCACTCCGCGAGCCACTGCTGGTTGAAGCGAGCGCCGACATCGACCAGCAGGGGCGCAGGCCGGTGGAGTTCGGGCATTACGGCGGGAGCCTGACCCCTCGCGGCCAGGACGCCGTCGGCGACGTGGCAGGCGACGCAGTTGGCCTGCGCGAAGAGCTGCCGCCCCTCCCGCAACGCGCCGCCCTCCGCAAGCGCCGTGACCGAGGCTGAGGGTACGAACAGGGACGCCGGCTGGACCGGTTCATTGGCAAAGTCCGAAGCCGCCCACTGCAGGCGGAAGGTGGCCTCACCCGAGGCGGGACTCCGGTACTCGACCTTGAGCGTGTTGCCACCCTTGCGCAGCTCCACCTTCCCCTCGGGTGAAGCCCCAGCCTCGGCAAGCGCGCCCTCGAAAACCACGGCGCCGTTGACGCTGACCTTGACCTGTCCGCGGCCCTCGCCCCGGAGCGTCACCGCCTTGCGCAACGGCACCTTGAGCACGCTGTCCCACTGCGCCTCGAAGGCGCCCTTGGGCAGAAACGGCGACACCGCCCCGTCCGCTGGCACGTGCAGCGCCACAAGCCGGTCCCTGCGTACGTCGGTCTTGCCGCCCGCGCGGAGTGTCAGCGCCACGCCGCTGCCGGCGGTCGGATCCCCAGCCGCGCCGCTGGTGACCAGCGTGCCGGTCGCCTCGGGCCCGGTTTCGTGCGGCACCGCGTTGATGGTGTGGTAGAGCTTCTCGGGAATCTGCGCGCCGCCCTGCGCCTTGATACGCATGGTCAGCTCGCTTTGCATGACGGGCCGCAGGCCAGCCACGGCGAGGAAAACCGACTTGCGATCGGCGGACAGGCGGACGCCTGTGATGTCGAGGATGTCGTGGCCGAGTTCGTCCGGATTGCTGGGGCGGTATTCCTTGGAGCCGTAGTTGGAGGTCCAGCGGTAGTTGTACTGCTCCAGCGAATAGTTGTCGGGGTTGCCGGCGCTCTCGGCGTCGAGGGGTTCGTGAAAGTCGATGTGCATGCCCCGGTCGGTCACACGGAGCGCCTTCGGCGAGAGGTGCGGCTTGCCGGTATAGCGCACGCGTTGGATGGCGCCGTCCTCGGTGCCGTTGGTCTGCCAACCACGCTGGCCGGCCACGTAAAGCTCGCCATCGTGTGGCGCAAAGCGGGCCCGCATCAGGCCTGTGGCAAACTTCAGGGGAATCCGCGCCACGCCGCCCTGCACGACGCCGTCCACCTCCTGCGTAAGCACTTCATAGAGGGAGGACTGGCCGTAGCTCATGTGCAGGAGGCGGCCCTGCAGCGGGCCCCATTTCGGGCTGGTCACCCACACCTGGCCGCCGGAGGAATTGTCAACGGACTTCGGCATGGAG
>JBIKSY010000072.1:0-15647 GCA_044348365.1 Chthoniobacteraceae bacterium | reverse complement strand
GCCTGCGATCTGGCAGGCAGTCCACCGAAAAAAAGCGCACCCGACGAGACCGGCTGGCCTGTCATCGCCGAACTGCTCCGCCGGCTGCTTGTGACACCGGAGTCCGGTGACATCCAGCGGCTGACTCTTCTGGCCCACCTCAAAGTCGCTCACGCGACTCTGGTCCAATGTCTCGCAGAACCAGACCCAGACAAGCCGCCGCCCAAACGCAACATCCGCCCCCAGCAAGCCCTGGCCATCTGTGGCCCCGTAGGCTCGGGCAAAACGTTTATCTTTGAGCAAGTGATTGCGCCCCTTCTTGGCAACCGGGTCGTCGACGCCTTCAAAGCCTTCTGTGCCTCGGCTGAAGGATTCACAGGCGAACTCCTCAACGGAGAGGTCTGGAAGATAGACGAGCACGCCGGGTCCACCCGGGCCGACCTCCGCCGCACCTTCGCCGCACCTTCGCCGCACCTTCGCCGCACCTTCGCCGCACCTTCGCCGCCAACATCAAGTCGTACTTGTTTTCCGGCAATGTGAGCATCCATCCCAAGGGGCTTACACCGCTCACCATAGCCCCCTACGGCCGGCTCTTCATCATCTGCAACGATGAGGACAAAGACATGCTCGTCCTCCCGGACCTCTCCAGCGACATGCTCGACAAGGTCATCGTCCTCCGCAGTCTGTCCGCAAGGTCACCCATGCCCAGTGACTCGGACGAGGAACGCCAACTGTATCAAGCCGCGGTCGAAGCCGAACTTCCTGCTCTGGTCCAAGCCTTGCAGGACTGGGAAATCCCCGAATACATGCGTACCACGCGCACTGGAGTCGTCTCGTACCACAACCCTCTAATTGTCAGCAAACTCGAGGCCCTCCATCCGGAGGTGCTGCTGGTAGAGATGATCCACCAGGCGATAGACGATGAGATTCTGATGACGCCACCGGAAACGATGTGGCAGGGGACCGCAACGGACCTGCACAAAGTCCTCACCAACTCCACAAGCCACGCGTTTGCCCGATCCGCCTCGGAGCTCCTCTCGACGCCGAAGGCGACGGGCATGTACCTCGGCCGGATCACGGACGCTTCGGAGCATTTCGAAAAACGCTACCAACTCTGCATCCGTCAGGGCCCTCACCGACGGGGCATCAAAACCTACCTCATCCACGCCACCCGTCCCGAAATCCAGTCTACCCTTCTATGACCCAGAAACTCTACACACCTGAGCAGGTCGCAGAGTACCTAGGCGTGTCTCCAAACAAAGTTGCGTCCCTGCTACGCTCAAAACAGCTTGGGTGCGCTTACGTCGGCTCTGCCCGCCGGATCACAGAAGGGCACATCAGCCAGTACCTCCAGCTCGCCGCCTCCCGTGCCCCCCGTAAACGGAGGCCCCGCCCCGAGATCCCCGCGGATCTTGCCCCAGTTTGGGCACGGCTGACCGAGTTGGCAGTCAAAAACCACCCATTGGTCGCTCCGTTCATGCAGGAAGCCACTCTGGAGAAGATCGACCCCAAGGCGCGCCTTGCGGAAGTCAGCACCGGGTCGGCCGCCGCCGCGACCGTCCTCATGGCAGGCCAGAACCGGTACGCGCTTCAGCGCCACCTGCGGTCCATTTTTCACCGCCCACTTATGATCCGCGCAACCTGTTCAAAATGAACAATAGAATCATACAAGTTGTTTGAGCCAAATTGGATAACAAAATATCACAAAACCACCCAGTAAGACGCCATAAAACACCCAAAAAACGCTCCAAAACGCCTTAAGATCGCATAATAGGGAATCGCCCTAGAGGCTGGATTCCGATTACCTAGGCCGTGTAAACCGTTGATTTACAGGAGAAACGAGCGGTGAGGGAGGGATTCGAACCCTCGGTACCCTTTTGGAGTACGGCGCTTTAGCAAAGCGCTGCTTTCGACCACTCAGCCACCTCACCCTGTCTCGACAGGCAATCATTGGCAGGCGGCGGGGGTGCGTCAACCCGGAAACTTCCGGAAGTGGGGGAAGGAAGACCGAGGGAGAAACGGGGTGATCCGCAGAGGTGGGAGCGTCAGAAATGAATCAGTTTAGTGTAAAACAAGCGGCCGACGGAAAGCTACTGAGCAGGACATGAGTTTGGCCGCCTGCAATAACACCTTGCACAGCCTCAGTTCACAAACTAGTTTCTTGAAGTGGAGTTGGAAAGGCGCATTGAGTTTCTCATGAGGCTGCCCGCTCCCGCCAAGGCTCTTTCGAGGCCGAAAAAATCGAGGCCGAAAGGTCACTTGTCCGCCGAGGAATCCCAGGTGAAATGAAGAATAAACCGGGTCAGGATTCAAGCGCGGATCGCAGGTTGAGAACCGCCCGTTAGCAGGGGCGGGGATGGCGGGAAGGTGGAGGCGGCTTGGGGGGGGCGGCGCCTGAGAACTCCGGTGGGGGAAGCATTGTGTTGCGCCCCGGATAGTCGCTCCCGAAAAGGACCAACTGCGCCTGTAAAATGTGTACAGGGTGCGGTGGTGTGCCTGAGGCACGGGCTGGCTCCGGAGAGCGTGGTTTGAGGCAGGACTGTCCGCGTGTGTGCGCAGACGTGGTTCGCCAAGCCGCCCCGCCGTTACCCGCAAAGAAAAAGAGAAGAATGAACACCCAAGACAACAGATCGTCCGGTCGTCGCCGCGGCCCACGCCGCCGCCGACCCCAAGACGAGCATCAGGATGGCGAACATCGGAACAGTGGCGGATATCAGGACCAACAGCGCGGTCAGGATGGCAGTTACAGGCCTTCCTCCCGCTCGCAGTCGCAGTCAGAAAGCCGGCAGGGCGAGCGCAGGACCGAGGCAACGAAGCCAAGTTTGCTCCAGAGGATCCTGAGCTTTTTCGGGTTCGGCCCAAAAAAGAAGGTTTACCCGCCCTACGAGGGTGGCAAGTCGGTGCATCCTTCGCGGCGCGAGGGGGCACAGAGTGCCGCGCCCAGGCGTGGAAATTCCGGGAACGGCAACGTCGCAACAGCCGCAGCTGTCGGGGTTGCTTCGGCAGGGGCAGGCCTTTCCAGACCCAGCAGAAAGCCGGAGGCCGTGGAGGTGACAAGTCCGAAACTGTACGTCGGTAACCTGTCATTTGATGCATCGGAAAGTGATATCTCCGAGCTTTTCAACGGGGTCGGTGCTGTTAAAAACGTCGAAATCGTAACTTATAAGGACACCTACAAGTCCAAGGGTTTCGGTTTTGTAACGATGACGGCGATAGATGAAGCGGTCCGTGCGGTAAGCGAACTGCACGACAAGGAATTCATGGGCCGCCGGTTGGTAGTCAGCGGAGCGAAAACCAATGACCGGCCGCAGGAGAGAGCGGCCGAGCAAAGGGCCCCGGAAAAGGCTGCAGAACCTGTCGTCCAGCCGGAATAATCCTGACTGGCACCGAGGTTCTCGAACCAAGCTTGAAAGGGGCGTCCTGCTTAGGCAGGACGCCTTTTTTTAATGGGACAGTGCCGTTCAAAAAAACGCCTAAGCTTGACCTGCATTCAGGCTGGCGCCCTGTTCTGTCCGTTTAAGGAACGAGACCGCGGGGTTTTTGAAGCAGAACGCACTCAAAGGACGAGACACCCTCCAGTCGCCCGCGCCCCTTGAGGCGTTGGCCCGTCCTTGGCTCCGAACGGAGCCCAGTATTCATTCCAAGCTAATTGGCCTGCGGTTCCAGGAAACGCTGGCGGTCCGCTGGCGGAACAGCGGGCTGGTTTCTGGGCAGATTCTTTCCGCGCGGACCAGCCACCGGAAGTCCCGTTCTTTCCCACGCCCAGCCTTCCACGGGCCGGACACCATTCTCCAGAGCGTGGGAAAGATCTCTCTCGATATCGGAAAGCGGCAGGAGAGTCGCCTCGATGGCAGCAACCTGACGGTAGTCTTCCAGAGCCTGGGTGTAGAAGCCCAGTTGGGTGTTGGCGTGTCCCCGGATGATCAAATAGCGAGCCTGCATTTTCGGGGAATCCGTGACCCCGACAAGTGCTAGGTTGATCTGAGCAAGGGCCTGGCTGGAGCGCTTGTCCAGGAGGAGGCTTGCTGCGTCCCGGTAATTGCGCTCGGCAGTGTTGCGGAGCTGATAAACGATCTGCTCCAGACGTTGGTTGGCGGTGTTGAGCTCCAGGTTTTTAGTCGCCAGTGTGCGTTCACTGAGCCGAAGCATTTTTCGATCCGCGGCGATCCAGTTCAAAAAATACGCCAGCAACAATTGTGAAATGACCAGAAAACAGCCTACCAGGACGGCCTCCCTGCGCCTGCGACCGAGAAGCAACTGGAGCTGACGGAGGAAGCCAGCGCGTTCCGCCGAGGGCGCAAACCCGTTTTGAAACGCCAAGATGTCGGACTGAAGGTCCTCTATATTTTGATAGCGAAGAGCCGGGTCGTGCTGCATTGCCTTTTGCACAATGGCGACAAGTCCCTCGGGGGGCTTGGCACCCGGGCAGTGCGTCAGCTTGGGAGGCGGAGTGCCGTCCGGAGCCGTGAGGTGGATCCGTTCCTCCAGAGGGATGAGGGCGCCTTTGCGAATGGCCTCCAAGGAGTCAAGCGGCTCCATGAAATCCAGGGGAGGCCGCAGGGCAAGAATTTCGTATAGGATCGCGCCCATGACGTGGATGTCGGAACGGATGTCCAAAGGTAACCCAACGGCGGCTTGTTCGGGCGAAAGATAGGGTGGCGTTCCCACAACCAAGCCATGAAGGGTGTGAAAGCGGCCTTCAGAGGAGATCGAGAGCAGCGCTCCGGCGGCCTCGGAAGAATCCACCGGTTTGGGGGAGTCGTTTGGAGCATCCGGCTGGGGGGCGGCCCCGGATACCTCTGCCAAACGCTTGGCGAGTCCCCAGTCCATGATGAGGACCTCGCCGAAGGCCCCGATCATGAGATTGGCCGGCTTGAGATCGCGGTGGACCACCCCCCTGGAATGAGCGAAGGCAAGGGCGTCGGCCACCTTCATGAAAACGGTCAGCAGCGCGGAAAGCGGGTACTGTTTACAGGTTTCGGGGTCCCCGAGCCGCAGTTTTTCGAGGACGTCCTCGAGGGTGCGGCCCCGGACATATTTCATGGTATAAAACACCTGACCGTCCGCCAATAGTCCCAGTTGGTATACTGGGACGATGTTGGGGTGCTCCAACTGGCCTGTGAGTTGGGCCTCACCCACGAAACGCATGAGTTTGTCTGCGGAAAACTCATGTCCCGAATGGAGTACCTTCATCGCCACGGAGCGGTGAACCCGCTGGTCCCGGGCCTTCAGAATCACACCCATGCCGCCCTCGGCCAGTTTGCCGGTCACCTGGTAAAGTTCCTGCGCAAGTTCCTCACGCACTACCTGAAGGCCGAGTACGGGGTCCGCCAGATCGGCGTTGATCCGGTCCAGGGAAGGCTGGTCGAAGTGAAAGCGCATGCGCGCGCTGCCGAGGTGAACTTCGGTGCCCGACTGCACGGGGGTAGGCAAACTGAGACGTACGCCGCCAATAAAAACGCCCCCGGCACTTTCCAAATCTTCGATGACGAGGCGGTGGCCGTAAAAAGACAGCCTCGCATGCATGCGCTCGACATTATCCAAGGCGAGACACAGATGGCAGCTTGGGTCGCTCCCGATCAGATAGGTGCCCGGTGGGACGTGAAACCGACCGACGCAAGCGCCCCCGGCAAAAAAGCTAAGATCGACTCCAAAAGGCACTTCGGGGACCGTCGCTTGCCCGGAGGCATCGGGCGGCTGCGTGGGGTTCATAAGCCGGTGGCGATCCTAGGGCAGCTCTGGGAAAGCGAAGGAGACAAAGAGGCGGGGTGAGGGGCTGCTCCTCACCCGGCAAGTCCGGCTAGAGGCCGGGAAGCATCGTCGAAGCGGGCTTTGGGGCTCCTGCGGCAGGTGCGGGCGACATGGAAGGGGCCATCGCTCCGTCCATTGAGGGGGCTCCAGACATTGAGGGTGCCCCAGACATCGACGGCGCTCCGGACATCGAGGGTGCAGAGTCCAAACCAGGAATGGTGCCGCCACCCATGGAAGAGGCCCCAGATTTGGGAGATGGAGAATCCAAGCCAGGGATGGAGCCTCCGCCAGAGGACAGGCTGCCTCCCATCCCACCCAAAGAAGAGCCTGAATCCAGACCCGAATCCAAACGCAAGGCAGGGGAGTCGGTTCCGATTTTGTCTGCACCAGCCTTCTCGCTTCTCTGGGTGGCCATCCTCAGACGTTCCGTTTCGCGCTTCTCTTTTTCAATGTCAGCGCGGGCGAGCGCAATTTGCTCCGTCGGCTCAAAAGCGTAACCTTTCTGTACGAGCGTCCTGCCCCCCTGCTGCTTGGTGATGAGGAACTGGGTCTTTTCGTATGAGTAAGACCTGGAATAAACCGTGTCGCAGCTAGCCAAGCCCAACAAAAGCGGGCTCATCAGAAGGGCAACGACGGGCTTTAGGGGAGCGCTCATGGGAACATGATCCCACAGAGTCGCCCGGGGTCAACTGTGGTTTTTAGAACCTCGGGACGCCTTGTGCGCGACGCACTCTACAAGGGGCGAAAACCGTACTGTGTGCCAAGCGCAAGGCAGTCGGTGGAGGACCGCAGGCCGCCGGTGCAGGTTTCCTCCGAAAGATTGGCGGCAGCCGCGCAGACCCCCATTTGGAGCTGCTCCTGGATGGATTTGTTCTCATGCCAACCGAGGAGTACCCCCGCAGTAAAGGCATCGCCTGCGCCGGCCGCTCCCTTGATGTAGCCTTCAGGCAGGACCACGCTCCCCTGTTGCGCCCATTCGTGGTCGCGGCTTAACGCACAGCCGCCCTCAGGAAAGTGGACCAGGACGCGCTCCCGCACCCCCGCCTCGAGGAGTACCTCCATCGAGGCGCGCAAGGCACTCCGATCCAGTCCGTCAGGCGTACGGATGGTGTGGCCCGTCACCCGGCCCGCCTCAAACTCGTTCATGATGCAGTAGTCGGTGTACTTGAGCGCCGGCAGCACAATCCGCCCAAAGCGTTCGCTGTCTTCGCTCACAACGTCGATGGAGGTTTTGAGGCCCGCCGCCTGCGCCCGCGCCAGGACGCGGGCCGCTACGGTGCCGAAGTCGGGACAGGGCTGGTCCATGCCGTCGAGCAGGAGCAAGTAGCCTAGGTGCAGAATCTTGGCGGAGGAGCGGGTGAAATCGAAGTGTCCATCGGCCAAAAGGGCGTTCGCGCCGCGAGCGTGGAAGAAAGTCCTGCGGCCGGTGGACTTCACCGTCATGACGTCAGTGTAGCTTGTGGGCGCGTCTTCTGTGACTCGCAGCGCATGGGTTTGGATTCCGAGCCGCTGGCAGGTGTCGAGGATGAAGGCGCCGTTGCCGTCGTTGCCAACGAGCCCGAGTGCCTCCAGAGGAAAAGGAGCGCCCATGGTGGCGAGGTCCACCAGCACGTTGAAGGGGGATCCGCCCGTGCCACGCGCTTCACTCGTGATGTTGGCCAGCGCGTCCTGCTGGGGCCAAACATCGATGATTTTAACGGCGTCAACGATCCAGTTGCCGCCCGCGAGGATGCCAAGAGGTTTGCTCATCATAAAATGTGGACTGAAAAAAACCCAACGCCCGTGAAAACGCCAGCCTAGGCAGACTGTTTGACCCGCTCAATCTCAGCGCCGAGGCCGGCGAGCTTTTCATCGATCATCTCGTAACCGCGGTCGATGTGGTAGACGCGGTTGACCTCGGTGGTTCCCTCCGCTACCAGCCCGGCCAGAACCAGCGCTGCCGAAGCCCGCAAATCACTCGCCATCACGGGCGCACCACTTAACTGCGCGACCCCGGTGATCCGGGCGGTCGCCCCGTCGAGGGCGATCTCGGCGCCCATGCGCTTGAGCTCAGAAACGTGCATGAAGCGCTGGGGAAAGACGGTCTCGGTGACGAGGCTTTCGCCGTTGGCACGGCTCAGCAGGGCGCACATCTGGGCCTGCATGTCGGTGGGAAAGCCGGGGTAGGGCTCGGTGATCAACTGCAGGGGCCGGGCGGTGCCGCCGCCCCTGATGGTGATAGCGTCCTTCTGGATTGAAAGCTTGCAGCCCGCGTCCGCGAGGGCGTTTAACACCGCGTTGAGATGCTCCGCGTTGACCCTGCGCAAAGTCACCTCCGTCCCTGCCAGCGCAGCGGCCACCAAAAAGGTCCCCGCCTCGATGCGGTCGGGGATCACCGCGTGTTCGGCGCCGTGGAGCTCCTTGACCCCCTCCACTGTGATTCTGCGTGTGCCGGCCCCTTCGATCCGGGCACCCATCTTGATCAAAAAATTCGCCAGATCCACCACCTCCGGTTCAGCCGCCGCCCCCTCAATCACAGTGGTTCCTTCTGCGAGGGTCGCCGCCATTAACACGTTGTCTGTGCCGAGCACCGTCGGCCCCTGACGCCCTTCCAGATTCATGGTGGAACCGCGCAATTCGTCGGCAAACACCTTCACATCCCCCGCCTCGACACGGCAGGCTGCATTCAGCGCCCGGAATCCCTTCAGGTGGAGGTCAATCGGGCGGTCCCCGATGATGCAGCCGCCCGGAAGCGAGACCCGCGCCTCCTTGTGCCTGCCAAGCAGAGGGCCCAGCACGCAGACCGAGGCCCTCATCTTGCGCACAATCTCGTAGGGCGCCGTCGTCTGCACGGTGTCGGCCTGGATGGTGACCGTCCCGCTGGCCCGCTCCACTTGGGCGCCCAGATGCGAGAGGATTTGCAGCATGTAGTGGATGTCACTCAAATCGGGGACCGAGTGGATGACGCACTGTTCCCTTGTTAAAAGCGTGGCCGCCAGGATGGGGAGGGCCGAGTTCTTGGATCCGCTGATTTTGACGAAGCCCGACAGGGGGCGCCCGCCGTGGACGATGATCTTATCCATACGCTGCGAAGAGAAAACGGTTGCGGCCCGAATAGTCGGACTCCGGGGAGATGGAATGGTAGCCCGCCGCGGAAAGGGCCTCGGCGAGGGGGGCGGATTGGTCGTGGCCGATTTCGAGGGCCAGCAACCCTTTGAGGCGGGAGCGGGCCTCGGAGATCAGGGCGCGAATCAGGACCGAGCCGTCGGGTCCGCCGTCGAGGGCAAGCACCGGGTCGTGTTGAACCTCGCGGGCCAACTGGGAAATCTCGGCGGCCGGCACATACGGGAGGTTCGCGACGACAAGGGCGAATTCGCCCGAAAGGGGCGCCAGAAGCGAGCCCTCGTGGAACTGCACGCGGTCCTGTAGGCCGAGGGCGAGTGCATTTTCAGCCGCCAGAGCGAGGGCTGCGGGCGATACGTCGACGGCGTGGACCTCGGCCTCGGGCCAATGGGCTGCCAGGCTGAGGGCAAGAACACCGCTGCCGGTCCCGACATCCACAAGCCGAGCCGGGGGGGAGGGATGGCGGTCGAGGATCTTCTGGGCGAACAGCTCGGTTTCGGGCCGGGGAATGAGCGCCCGTGCGTCGGACCTGAAACTGCGGCCCAGAAAATCCACGCTCCCGAGCAGGTGCTGTAAGGGTTCACCGGCGGCGCGCCGCTTAACCAGGTCCCGCAGGGGAGCGAGCTCTTTTTCGCCGAGAGGGCGGTCAAACTCAAGGTAGAGCTCCATGCGCTGCTTCATCCCAAGCACGTGCGCCAGAAGATGTTCGATGTTGAGGCGCGCATTCTCCACGCCGGCCTTTTGAAAGTAGGCAGCTGTGGCCTTGAGAACTTCAAGCACGCTCTTCATGAGGTCACATTCAGCCTTGCCCCTGCGCGGTGGATTCTGTCGGGCACCCTAGGAGTGCTGGGTCGCCGCGGCCTCCGCGAGGCGGTCCTCCATGTCGGCGGCCTGAAGGGTGGTGAGCATCTCCTCGATCTCGCCCTCCATGAAGCGGTCCAGATTGTAAAGTGTGAGTCCGATCCGGTGGTCCGTCACCCGGTTTTGCGGGAAGTTATAGGTGCGGATTTTTTCCTCGCGTCCGCCGGTTCCCACCTGACTTTTTCTCTGCGCGGCGTATTTCTCGGCCTCCTCGCGCTGTTTGCGTTCCAAAAGACGGGAGCGAAGGATCTGGAGTGCCTTTTCCTTGTTCTTCTGCTGGGAACGTCCGTCCTGACACCGGACGATCATGCCGGAGGGGATGTGCATGACCTGTACGGCGGAGTCGGTTGTGTTGACCCCCTGACCGCCCGGGCCGCCCGCGCGGCACACCTCGATCCGGAGGTCGTCTGCCTTGAGTTCAAAATCCACCTCCTCGGCCTCGGGCAGCACCGCCACGGTGGCCGTGGAGGTGTGGATGCGCCCTTGGGCCTCGGTTGCCGGAACCCGCTGCACGCGGTGGACACCGCTTTCGTAGCGAAGCTTCCGGAAGACCCCCTGGCCGGACGCTTTAAAAATAATTTCGCGCATGCCTCCCAGTTCGTTGGGGCTGGCTTCCAGTTGCTCGATCTTTAGCCCGGTTGCCTCTGCGTACCGCTGGTACAGGCGGGCCAGGTCCCCGGCGAAAAGGGCGGCCTCGTCACCGCCGGTTCCGGCACGGATTTCGACAATGGCGTCCCTGTCGTCGTTCGGGTCCGGAGGAAGCAGGGCGACTTGGGTCTCCTTTTCGAGGGCGGCGAGCTTCTTTTCGAGGTCTGGCAGCTCCATCTGGGCCATTTCGGCCATCTCGGGGTCGGTACCTGTGGCCAGCAGCGAGGCTTCGGTAAATTCCGTCCGCGTTTTTTGCAACGAGTGCCAGAGGGCCAGCAGTTCCTTGAGCCGGGTGTGCTCCCTTAAAATCTCCCTCGCCCGCTTGGGGTCGTCATACAGGTCGCCAACAGAAACCAGCCTCTCGAGTTCTTCGAAGCGTTCGCGTTTGCGGGCGATGAGTGGGCCGAAATCCATGGAAGACGTGAAAAAGCGAACGGGGAAGGGAGGAGCGGGTGGACCGGCGAAATGGGGAGTGGAAAGGCTGCTTCAAACAAAAACGGTGAAGGCGACACGAAGCGCCTTCACCGTCCTGAAATTAAACCGGAAACAAACTAGATCTTCTTGCGGCGCAGGGTCGGGGTCGCCGAGTAGCGCTTGGAGAACTTCTCAATCCGGCCTGCAGTGTCGACAAACTTTTGCTCGCCTGTGAAGAAGGGGTGGCAGGCGGCGCAGATGCCGATCCGAAGATCCCGGCGTGTGGAGCGGGTTTCGTAGCTGGTCCCGCACGCGCATTGAATGTGGGTCTGTTCGTAGCGGGGATGGATGTCGGCTTTCATGACGTCAGATGATTTGGCTGGAAAATTGGAACGGAAAGGAACCAAGCAGCCTACTCAAGGACCGGGAGCGGGCAACAAAAAACCACCGTATGCAGCGTAAAACCGGTGGCGGGGCTCCGCAGCGTTGGCAAAACCGAGCGGAGCGCTAAGCATGAAAGGACATGAAGACCATTTACAAAGTTGCGGTGGCGCTGGCGGTTTCGGTTTGGGCCGGCCCCTGGAGCGGTGAAGCGCTTGCGGCGAAGCCCGGGTGGCTGGAGAATTTTGAAGCGGCAAAGGCCACGGCCGTGACCGAAAAAAAACACATCCTTTTGGACTTCACAGGCTCCGACTGGTGCAGTTGGTGCGTGAAGATCGACAAGGAGATCTTTGCCAAACCTGACTTCAAGGCGTTCAGTGCGAAAAACCTGCTTCTGGTGGAGTTGGATTTTCCGCAGGGCAAGGAACTGCCGGCGGCGGTGAAGTCCCAAAACGACGCGCTTGGCAGGCAGTTTAAGGTCGACGGCTATCCCACGCTGGTTTTGCTTGATCCTGCGGGCAAGGAGGTAGGCCGGTGGGTGGGCTTCAAGCCAACGCTTTTGGAGGAAATCCGCAAACTGACAGGGGCAAAGTAACCTTGGTTTTCAGCCAGGTGCCCGAGGGGTGAAGCCGAGGGTGGAATCTACTAGTGGAGGAACCTTCGGGCATGCACCGGGATGGTCGTCGGCTGGGGGGTGGTCGGCTGGGGGGTGGTCGGCTGGGGGGTGGTCGGGGCTGGGTCGGTTTTCAGCTACTCGATGAAACGCCCGTCTGGCTGGTGCCATATCGGCCCGGGGGCGGTGTGGCGTTGTAAAGGAGCGGGATTGGCAAGGGGCGGGGGAGGAAAGAATAACATTCAATTCAAAAAAAAGGGCCGTAACTTGAACTCGATGACAACAAGTTCCAGCGATCGTCTCAGAGCCCACTATCAGCAACTGAGGCTTTTGAGTTGCGACCAGCTCTGGACCCGGGAGGTCCCCCGGTTTGATGCCGCCCCGGCCCCGGAGCGGATGCAACAGGTTGCAGTAGTGCGGGCTGTGGGGGTGGTGTTTTCGGAAACAGGCTCCCCTGCCCAAAAGCAACAGGCCCGCCACTGGCTGCGCGGACTGCTTGCCGATCCCGCCGAGAAGGTGAGGCGTTACGCAATGGCGGCCCTGCCGAAGCTGGGTGCGGGCGAGGCGGAAGAGCATGAACTCCTGGCACTGGTGGGCAGGGCCACAAGCGAAAGGGAGGACAGGGCGCTCGTCCAAACCCTGAGTAGGATTGGAGGCAAGGCAACCCTTGAGCTGGGCGCCGGGGAGCAGGGCGGCCGGCTAGCCGTGTCCGTACAGCAAGTGAAGGCCAACGTCGCCAGACGGGAGGGCGCCGGGGCGCTGGCGTTGGACGCTCCGCTGAAAAAATTGGAAGGCATCCGGGTCGCTTTACAATGCCGGAGCGGTCTCACGCCGTTCGTCGTCGAGGAGCTTAACCAGGCCTCCGCACTAAAGGACGTTTTCCGCATCGGCCGTCAGGATGCGGAGAGGATTGAACTTGTTCCGGAAAAGGTATTCTCGCTCAACAACCTCTACGCGCTTCGTTGTTTCAGTGCGCTTGTTTTCCCGCTTGGTGATCTACCCCTGCGGGACGGTGTCGACTCCGGTTTGGACCCGCGAGCGCTGGCGGCCCTCATCGCCTCGGGGCCCGCCCGCCACATCATGCAGTCCTTCACCGAGGGGACGGTTCGTTATCGGCTGGAGTTTTTTGCGCGCCGCACCAGCGCGACGGTGGCCAACGAAATCGCCGAACACGTTTTTGCCGCCGCGCCCGCGCTTTTGAACGATCCGCGGCAGGCGCTTTGGGAGGTCAGCATCCGGGAGACCGCCCAGGGTGTGCGCGTAGAGCTTTCGCCGCGGCTGCGTCCGGATCCGAGGTTTGCGTACCGCCGGGGCGACGTGCCGGCGGCTTCGCACCCGCCCTTGGCGGCGGCGATGGCGCGGCTGGCGGGCGTCGGTACGTTTGGAACGGAAAAGATTTGGGATCCGTTTTGCGGTTCCGGGCTGGAACTGGCCGAGTGCGCGCTCCGTGGCGAGGGCGGGGCGGTTTTCGGCACCGACCTGAGTGCCGAGGCTGTGGCCGTGGCCAAGCTCAACTTTGCCTCCGCCAACCGGGAGCGCAAACCGGTGAGGGCCCGGTTTGTGGCCAGCGACTTTCGCGAAGCCTTCCGGCATTCGGAGCTTTCGGACCTGAACGAGCTTTCACTCGTCATCTGCAATCCGCCGCTGGGGAAACGCGTGCCTGTGAATGATTTGCGCTCGATGGTCAGGGCACTGTTCGGCTTTGCAGGCCGGCTGCTGCGCCCGGGTGGAAGGCTGGTTTTTGTAAATCCCGTGGAGCTGCGCCCCGAGGGCGGGGAGCT
Organism: Chthoniobacteraceae bacterium; assembly: GCA_044348365.1. Taxonomy (GTDB): domain Bacteria; phylum Verrucomicrobiota; class Verrucomicrobiia; order Chthoniobacterales; family Chthoniobacteraceae; genus Chth-196. The sequence continues at coordinate 2,117 of JBIKSY010000072.1, read as the reverse complement.
CAAGCTGGACTTCAGGCAGAAGGTGGACGTGGGGTTTGCGCATCTGCATCTCGAGAAATGGGTCAAGCAAGAGGCAAGGGGGGGACGCCCCTCCGGCCGGTAACGTATTTGGATTTATGCGAGCCATAGGCAACATCATCTGGTTTGTGTGCGGCGGGTTGTGGAGCGGTTTGTTGTGGTATGCCGCCGGCCTGCTGGCGGCGCTCAGCATCGTGGGACTGCCCTGGGCGAGGGCCTGTTTTTTGCTGGGCCGCTTTACGCTTTGGCCGTTTGGAAGGGAGCTGGTCGACCGCCGCTTTGTGACGGGGCGCGGCGACCTGGGCACCGGGTGGGTTGGGTTTCTGGGGAATGCGATCTGGTTTCTGTGTGTGGGCTGGTCGCTGGCCGTGGCGCATCTGGTCGGGGCGCTTGCCTGTGCGGTGACCATCATCGGGCTGCCCTTTGCGCTCCAGCATCTGAAGCTGGCGCTGGCTTCGCTGGCCCCCATCGGCAAGGAAGTCGTCGTCCTGCATTGAGCCATGGAGGAATTGGAGCGGCAGATGCAGCGGGACTTGGAGGAGATCGGGCGCACGTGCATGCCCTTCGGCAAGCACGGACCGGCGCACCATCCCCCGCATGGCGTGCCCGTTTACGACCTGCCGGTGGAATATCTTGCTTGGTTTGCAGCGAAGGGCGGTTTTCCAAAGGGCCGGTTGGGGGTATTGCTCCAAATGGTGCACCAGATGAAGGTGGACGGTCTGGACATGGTTTTCGACGGGCTGCGCAAGGCGCGCGGCGGCCGGACCCGCCTGCGGCCGGCGTTTCCGCGGAGGCACGTGTTTTTGGGGGACGAGTCCGGGGGGGGCTAACCGGTTGTCTTGCTGTGTGTGGGCCGCGCGGTACGGGCCCGCGTAGCCAAATTTTTCAGAGTTGCACGGGAAATTTTAAAATTTCAAAAACATTTGGCCCGATCCATGCTTGCGCACTCGGAGGGGTTGGTTAGAGTTGGGGCATGTCCAGTCTTTCGCAAACTCAGAGCCTGTCTCAGACACAGGTTCTGGCGCCCCAACTACAGCAGAGCCTGCTGATCCTACAGGCCCCGGTGCTGGAATTGCGGAACCTGATCCAACAGGAGATCCAGACGAACCCCACCCTTGAGGAGGACTCGACGGAGCCGAGTTTGGAGGACAAGCAGCGCGAGCATGAGGAGTTTCAGGAGGAGTTTGAGCGTCTCGCAAAGCTGGACGAGGAGTGGCGCGACTATATGGCGCAGAACACAGGCTATGCGGGACGTTCCGCCGAGGAGGAGGAGAGGCGGCAGTTTTTTTTCGACTCGCTGGTGCGCGAGGAAACGCTGCAGCAGCATTTGTTTGAACAGGTGAGCAGCTGTGATTTGCCGATGGAGGACCGCAAGGTTGCGGAACTGGTGATTGGCAACATCGATGAGCGTGGGTTTTTGCAGACCTCGCCGGAGGAAATCGCTTTGACCAGCGGCGTGGAAATCGAACACGTCGAACGGGTGCTGGAGATGGTGCAAACCTTCCATCCGGTCGGCGTCGGCGCGCGGGATTTGCGGGACTGCCTGTTGATCCAGCTCAAGAGACTGGGGAAAGAAAACACGCTTGAATGGCGGATCGTGGACCGCTTTTTGGACGACTTGGGAAAGCGGCGGTTTCCGGAAATCGGGAGGCGCCTTTCCACCACGGCCGAGCAGGTCCAGCGCGCGGCGAACTTTATTTCGACGCTGGACCCCAAACCCGGGCAGATTTTTGCCGCGGATCCAAACAACTACGTGCTCCCGGACGTTTCCGTGGAGCGTTCCGACGGCGAATGGGTGGTTGCATTGAGCGGGGACCAGATCCCGCACCTGCGTATTTCAAACACCTACAAGGATTTGATGACGCGCGAGGGCAGTGGAATGGACGTGAAAGACTACATCCGGGACAAGATCCGGAGCGGAAAATTTTTGATCAAAAGCATCCACCAGCGGCAACAGACGATCGCCAACATCGCCAATGAAATCGTAAAGCGGCAGGGGGCGTTTTTGGAATTCGGCCCCAGCGCCCTGCGGCCGATGACCATGGTGCAGGTGGCGGAGACGGTAGAGGTGCACGAAACCACCGTCAGCCGTGCGATCT
>JBIKSY010000289.1:0-4799 GCA_044348365.1 Chthoniobacteraceae bacterium | reverse complement strand
TCGGAGCAGCGCCCGAATCCTTACTTAAAAACCCTACCCACTGGCTCCGTTGAGCGCGCCAGCTCTCCTCGCCGCCGGCATCGCCTCATTGATCAACGTGCTCGATCCAGAACTTATCATCCTCGGCGGTGGCACAGCCACCGGAGCCAAAGACCGCCTTTTCACTCCACTCCAGCAATTGCTCACCGAGTTCGAATGGCGCCCCGGCGGCCATCAGGTGCGCATCGTCCCAGTGGAGTTGGGTGATCGCGCGGGCTGCCTCGGCGCCGTATTTCATCTCAAGCAACCTTAAATTGGATCAACCATATAATGCTCCACCGATTCACGCTCCTCCTAATTCTCCTCGCCACTGCGCCACTCCAAGCGCGCGAGTTCTACGTCAGCCAGCAGCATCCGCAGGCGGCGGACACCGGCGCTGGCACGCGGGAGGCGCCTTTGAGGACCATCTCGGCAGCGGCGAAAATCGCGCAGGCGGGGGACACGGTGGTCGTGGCGGCGGGCATCTATCGGGAGTCGGTGACGCTGACGAACTCGGGCGCGGAGGGGAAGCCGATCGTGTTCCGCAGTGAGGAACCGCATAAGGCGGTGATCAGCGGAGCCGACCTGGTGACCGACTGGCGGCCGGCATCGCCGGGCGTCTGGGTTAGAGACGTGCCGGACATCCGCCGGAACAATGATGCGCTCCCACACAGCGCGAGAGGCGGTCAGTGGGTTTATACCAACGGTGTCCCGATGCAGTATGCGGAGACGCGCGAGCATTTGGCGCCGGGCACTTTCCATATCGACTTCGAAACGAGGAAACTCTACTTCGCCGCGCCCGAAGATGCGCAAATTGCAAGTGCGCGAATTGAATATGCCTGGCGCGATGGACTGATTTTCCCCGCCGCGCCGCTGGATGACATCCATGTATCCGGGTTCACGTTAATTCATAATGCCAACTGGTTCCGAGGACGGGACGCAATGACCATCAGCGGGAGACGCTGGCGGGTGGAGGGCAACCATGTTCTCTGGGCGTCCTATTCAGGCATGACTTTCAAATACACCAACGGGGCGGTCGCAAAAGATAACGTCATCGAGTGGAGCGGCGGTCAGAACGTCGGCAGTGGCCCAAGCTATGGCATGCTCTTTGAAAACAACAAAGTCCGGTATGGAAACTGGCGAAGAGGCGATCCCAGCCTGGAGGGCGGCGGCTCCAAATGGGTGAGCACGATTGATTCCATCGTGCGTGGCAACGAGTTCTACGGCAACCACGGCGCGGGGCTCTGGTTCGATTTCAACTGCTGCGACAACATCTACGAAGGCAACATTGCCCACGACAACACCATCTGGGGGATATTCTCCGAGTTTAACTGGGACATGATCATCCGGGACAATATCAGCTACAACAACTGGTATGGAATCATGGTCGCTCAGAACACCGGGGCGCTTGTGCAGAGAAACATCCTCTTCAACAACGGGGATGGCATCATTCTAAGAGGAGACGCCCGCCAGCCCATCACCCCGACTCCGATCGACTGGGTGGAGAAGACCTTTGTGCAGAATGTCCGCAAAATCCCCGACATCCCGCCCATGGCGGTCGAGCGCATGGCCGCCGGCGGATTCAAGATGTATAGCGCCCCGCCCGTCTTCCAGGTCAATAACTCGGTTTTCCACGAGAATCTCGCCTTCGACAACTCCGGCCCCAACTACAACGAAGCGCGAAACTACGCAGTCCCGTCGCCAGCCGATGCGTTCGTGAACAATTTCTCCGACTACAATTTTTGGCACTTCGGAAAGCCGGAGAACGGATTCATGCATCGCGGCGGTGCTTATTCCGGCGGCTTGGAAGAGTGGAGAAAGGTATCTGGCCGTGACAAGCACTCCGTGCAGTTAAAAGATCATCCCCATCTCTCCAAGGAACTGCCCGCCTGGGCCGAGGCAAAACGTTCGTCGTGGGCTTTCAAGGTCCGCGCTCCGCGTGAACTTCGTCAACTCGGACTCTTGCAGTCACCCGAGGGCCAGGCCGCGCAAATCAGGGCCAGCCGCTCGACCCGGTTGGAGCCTGTGACATTCAAGGATACCAGCATCCGCGCCTTCCGATTCGATCTCGATGGCAAGCCCGTTCTCGGCATCTGGACTGGCAGTCCGCTCGACCGGAAATACATCCGGCTGAAACTCGGAACGCCTTCCGTGACCGTGGAGAATGCCTACCTGCAGAAGTCGGAGAGGAAGCTGCAGGACGGCATCATTGACTTGGTGCTCACTTTTGCTCCGACCTACCTCCACGGCATTGGCGAGACCATCGAGGAACTGCCATCGAACTCCATGAGCGTGCGGATGTTCAATCGCATCGGGGAACCCATCCCGGTCACTGCCACCTTCGTGAACAGCGGCACGACAACGGCCACATTGAACGCCACCTTCAGCACCAGCAGCGGCTTCAAGGCTGAGCCTGACAAGGCTTCAAAGTCGCTGGCTCCCGGACAGATTGATAACCTTATCGTGAACCTGATCCCGCAGGGCGAGGCAAAAAAGGCTCCGGGTCAGGTCCTCCTTGATGCCATGATCGGCACGGAAAATGTGGTGCGAATGCTCTCCTTTGGAGTCGGTGAAAGCGAAGGGAAGATTCCGCAGGCGAAAAGCGCGATCATCGTGGACGGAAAACTCGAAGACTGGGGTGACATCGTGGCCAAGGGCCTGCCGGTGGGCGTGGTCATCGACAAGGAACAGTTCGCCAATGGCAAGCTCGAGCAATGGAAGGGTGCCAGGGATCTGAGCGGCAAAGTCTTCACCGCCTGGACGCCGCAGATGCTGTATGCGGCGATCATCGTCGAGGACGACCAAATTGTCCCCGCCTTAAAAGGGGGGGACCCGTGGGGTGCCGATGCTATCGAATGGTTTGTCGATGGTCGCGCCTTCGACATGCAGTGGCAAAAGGACCCTACACAGGGATGTTATCAGATCGGAGTAAGCCCGGGGAAAGGGGACGTTCCGCCCAACACGAAGGTGTTTCAAAAAACGGTGGCCGGACTTCAATCCGCCACGTCCCTGACGGATAAGGGATACATCGTCGAAATAGGCATTCCATTGACTGATAACAACTTCCCCGCCGGCCAGTGGAAAGAAGGCCGCCCCATAAAAATGTCGGTTCTCTTCAACGACAAGGATGATCCATCCGCGCCGATGCGCAAATACACCTTCGGATGGGCGCACAGTCCCGACGGCTCCAACGTCAATGATACGACAAGCTGGCAGACACTGATGTTCGACAAGTGACCCGTTCCATCGCTCCAACGAACTCTCATGAAATCTCTCATCGCTTTGCTACTCCTGACAACCTGCCTGCAGGCCGTCGAACCGATCGCCGCTTTCACGCCGGGCGCGCGCATTTTGTTTCAGGGCGATTCAATCACGGATGGCAACCGAGGTCGCAGTGCAGACCCAAATCATATTCTCGGGCACGGCTACGCCTTCATCATCGCGGCAAAGTTTGGCGAGACCCTGGCTGATCGCGATCTCACCTTCCTCAATCGTGGCAACACCGGCAACACCGTGCTCGATCTGGAAAAGCGCTGGCAGAAGGACACGCTCGATCTGAAGCCAGACATCCTAAGCATTCTCATCGGCGCCAATGACAAGGGCAAGGGTGTGCCCATGGATCAATACGAGCAGGTCTATGACAAGCTCCTCACCGACACCAGAGCGGCGTTTCCAAACATCAAGTTAGTCCTGTGCGAGCCATTCGTGGTGAACCACCTCGCCAAAACGCCGGCGGACGGCAGTCCAAACGCCGACATCGTGCAGCGCCAGGCAATCGTGGCCAGACTCGCTAAAAAACACGGCGCGGCGCTGGTCCATTTTCAAAAGGCGCTCGATGAAGCGTGCAAGCGAGCCCCGGCCATGCGCTGGATCTGGGATGGCGTGCATCCAACCTATTCCGGCCATCAGGTGCTGGCGGACGAATGGGTGCGCGTGGTGAGTGAGTTTTGGAAATAATGCATCCAGGCGCGTATGGTCTGCATAAAAGCAAAGGCTGGCCTCCCTCCGGGATGCTTTGCATTTGGTGCATCGCGTCCGGTGGTGTCTGTTTGCTCAACCACCGGCTGATGTCTGAGAACCCTTCGGGTTCAAAAAGACATTTCACCTCTCCAGACCGAACACTCCATCCCTCCATCCCTCCATGCTCCACCGATTCACCCTCCTCCTCACCCTCCTCGCCGCCGCCTCCGTCCAAGCGCGCGAGTTCTACGTCAGCCAGAACCATCCGCAGGCCGCGGACACAGGCGCTGGCACGCGGGAGGCTCCTTTGAAGACGATCTCCGCAGCGGCGAAGACGGCGCAGGCGGGGGACACGGTCGTTGTCGCGGCGGGGATTTATCGGGAGTCGGTGACGCTGACGAACTCGGGCTCGGCGGGGAAGCCGATCGTGTTCCGCAGTGAGGAACCGCGCAAGGCGGTGCTGTGTGGCTCGGATGTGCTCACGCAGTGGACGGAGGCGGGACCTGGGGTTTGGGTGACGACGGTGCCGGTCATTCGGAAAAACGCGAGCGCCCTGCCACACTCGGGGCGCGGGGGCGAGTGGGTTTTCGTCAATGGTTCGCCGTTGCTGTATTCAGAGCCGGGGCAGACGCAAATGCCGGGGACTTTTCGCCTCGACCACGCGGCGGGGAGGCTTTTCGTCGCTCCCGAAGAGGGCGTGTCGCTGATCGATGTGACGGTGGAGTATGCGCTGAGGGAGGGGCTTTTCTGGCCGGACAAACCGCTCGATGACATTCATCTCATCGGTTTCACCCTGCGGCACAATGCGATCTGGTTTCGCG
>JBIKSY010000071.1:0-15721 GCA_044348365.1 Chthoniobacteraceae bacterium | reverse complement strand
TGTATAAAACTCTCGGGGATCGTGAAGAAAACTCGGCAGGAGACATCGCAGAGCTCATGAGTCACGTTGACCGGATTACTGAGAAAACAGGCGCTGCCGTTTTGCTTACCCACCACTTTGCAAAAGGTGCTGGAGCACGGCCTGATATCGATCAATTCAGCGGGTCCGCGGTGTTCGTGCGTGATCCTGACGTCCTGGTTAACATCCAACCCCACCAGGAAAAGGAATCACGGGTGATGACGTTTACTGTTCGCAACGGCAAATCACCCGAACCGGTTGGGCTTTTGGCAACGTTCCCAACAATGACCCGGCACACCGATCTCGACCTCACCCGAGTTCAGGGTGCTTCTCCCAAACGGGAGCCGAAACAAAAGACGCCAGAGATGGACACCTTTTTGGCATTGTTCCCAACTGCGTTTAATGAAGCAAATCCCGAGAAATCACTGCTTTCCTCTGGCATGATTCGCAGACGGTTTGCGGAAAGGGGTTGGAGGGACGCGCTTTATCGAGGGGTAATAGATGAAGCAGTTGCGGAAGGGCTATTGAAAACAACCAAAGGACCGAGGGCAAATCAGTCGCTGCACGGGCTGCCAGAGATTGTGGAAGCATATGAGAAAACGAAAACATCTCCTCCATTGATCGCGAACCCGCGCCCTTACCGGTCCGCCAAGAAACGCAATCGTTGAGTAGTCTGAGTCGGTTGTATTGTTGTATTGATACAACCGATCTGACCGATGGTTTGGTTGGTTGTATTCGCCCTATGTAATAGGGCAATAATACAACCGACCTGTCCGCCAAAAACGGATTAAAATAAAGCGGCCGTTGATACGACCACACGCTAAAACGCGAGCTAAGCCGTGCGTTTCTCGAGGGGTGCAATTGGATCCATCGCTGCACTCAAAATTGAGCATGCAAAGTGGTTTCAATCTAAAAATCGGGTCGTACTTCCTTTTCCAGCATTGCTGGCAGGTTTTACTTCAATGAATCCGACCATGTGTAAGCGCAGTCTTATTTTTGGTGCGTGCCTGCGCAATTATAGTTGAAAATTAATTTTATAAATAACGTGTTTGGTGCGCTTTTTGAGAGATTGATTTTTAAATGGCGCCAATTTTCAAAAATAGTGAAATATCGCCTTTTTGGGTCAGAGGTTCAGCTTCTGCTGTTAGGTTGATTTTATTTGATATTTTTTCAATCCTTTAATTTGAGTTAAAACCCCAACCTTGGTAGTTTTTCTTTATGCCGAAAGGAGGTACACGCATCGGAGCGGGGCGCCCAAAGGGAGCGAAAGGCCGTAAATCGCGCACCTTGGAGGAACGCATGGCATGCATGGGGGTGGACCCACTGGAGCAACTGGTAGAAATTGCAGTCGAGGCCCGCAGCCAAGGCGATTTGCATCTCGCAGTAAGCGCCTTCAAAGAACTGGCCCGCTACGTGTACCCGATGCGAAAAGCGGTGGATGATCGTGAAGCCTTGGGCGCCTCCCAGCCGACCATTATCAAGCTCATTACCCGGGTACCAGCCAGCCCCGAGCAGCCCGGAGTGCTCCGCAACTCCGATGCATCCGTGGGTTTTGATGTGCCCTGGTCTCCGTCACAGATCTGCGAATAACCTCAACCAGGGGCTTCAGCGAAGATTTTACTGCCCTTGGCGGGCTATGACACACATCCCGGTTGCGGGAACAGGCTGCCCGGCATAGCCTCGCAGCCAGCATCAGGAATGCATGCGGGTCACACCGCGCGCTGCCAACCGGGGGTGGAGATCTCTACGGTGGCTTGGTTCAGAGATGGACCGATGTGCGACGGCGTCAAAAACCGTTGAACGCTTAAAATCTCCCGGAGCCCTACAACCGCCGTCCTGATGGATTGGCGGTTTTTTGTGCCCCCTTGCTTTCCCGGTGCGGCCAACACCAAGCACCCATGAAAGCACACCTTCCCGCATCTCGCGCATCTCGAGCAGAAAAAGTCATCGTGCGGCTTAACCCCGGAAATCCCAATCACCATCTCTGGAACAACAACGGGACATGGTGGATGCATTACACCGTCCACCACGCTGACCACACCAAAGAGCGAAAGCGCATTCCCCTGCGCACCTCTGACATCGTGCAGGCCCGTAAGCGCCGAGATGCCAGCTTTGAGTTGTTTTTTGTGGAGCCGGCGGCCGCAGAGGACAAAGGGGTGCCTCGTCAGGGAGGGCATCTCCGACAGATGTCGCTGAGTAAGACGCGCTCGGCGGGTGCAGCGTTCACCCCCCCGTGGAGTTCAGAACCGATCTGTTCGACCGACGTGGATGCGGGCAGTAACCAAAACAATAAAAGTCTGGGAACGAGGAATAAAAATTACGACCGGCTGAAACAACTTTAAACCAACAATCAGAGGTATCTCTATGATTAAGACATCACACTGCGCGTCATCTTTGGCCGTAGCGATCGCTACCAAACTGGATGATGATTTTTACAAAACAACGATCCGGGGGATCGTAAAGCGTGGAAAATTTCGTGACACCCTCGCACGGTTTAAGTCGCGGGAAGTGGCGGGAGAGGAGTGTGGGAAAGTGCTCGCACATTTTGAAAAGGAGATTCTCAACCAAAGTGAGGGCGTTTGGTGGGGGCAAAGACTGGCTCACGGGGAAGACAATCCCGTTCAGATCAACGAGTACCACGGTATTTACTGGGCATGGACACTTGGGGAGGATCCGGTGGGGTACTTTTTCATCGAAAATTCCGCGATTTCCTTCGTTGAGCAGGTTTGGAATGCCCATAGAAGGAGGCCGATCGTGGAGGACGGAGACGAAGTTCGATGCCCGTATTGCCGATCGGCCGACAGCTGTGCTCATCACCTCCTGACCGTGAACCTGACTTCAAGGGAGGCGCACGGTGGAGGATTGTATGACGAGTTCAACCGCCGGCTCGGAGTGATGGAGTTTCATTTCGGGGAGCAGATGAGCGAAGCCGAGATCTTTGAGCAGGTGCTTGGAGCGGTCGCTTTGCTCGCGGACACAGAAATCACGGAGTTCATGGATCTCGGTCCCGGGGAGTCCTCGGAGTACGAACACTATTACTGCGAGACCAAGCAGCGGACGGTGGATGTCGTGAGACGTTTCCGAAAGGGGTAGGGCGATGCCAGTGAAGAACTGCGCAATAGGCCCTTTACCGCATCCAGCTCCTCTGTGTGACCGATTGGTCTGCGCCAGCTCTACCGGACCGCCCAAAACCGTCTTTTGGAGATTGCTGAACGGGAGGGGCCGGAGCAACGCCGAAGAGGCAAGAAGATGGTCTTTGTGCCGCCAGCGGATCCTGCAACAAGGCTGCAACGAGTTTGACGGGAAGCGATCTTTTATCTCGTTGCACGCATAAAAATTCTGCTTCACGTGATCTTGATGAAAGACTCACTTCAATCGATTGCCTGGCCACCATTCGATTGTCGCCTATGGCAAGATGACAGGGTAAATATAGGGACCGGCCACGTACACCAACCCCAGTGAGTTTTCACAGCCTTACATTTCCTCCGCATTTGCAGTCTTTCGGGTTTAGTTCCAATAAAACCGGCGGGCATATGGCGCGTTCCATGATGCTGTCTGAATTTCGGTTGCTTCTGCAGGAGTCGCGCGAGGCGAGCTTAGCTGACTTCCGTCGCCTCATTGAGGAGGAAAATCTGCTTGGCAAACCGACATTCGCAAGTCGTCAAAAAAGTATCCGTCATCTCATTGAGCTGTATGGTCTCGAGGCATCTCAGGCTCTCTTCCGCGTCCTCCTGCGCTTTGCCACCCTCGCTCCGGACAGCCTTCCCTTGCTGGGCCTTGTCTGCGTGTTCTGCCGGGACCCCCAGCTCAGGGGAAGTTTCACCCTTCTCGAACAAACAAACCCCGCCACCCCCATCCCCAGACGCCTGATGGAGGAGCACCTGGAGACCCTTTTCCCCGATCGCTTCAGCCCTGCCATGAAGCAGTCTCTCGCCCAAAACGTAAACACCACCTGGACCGTCTCCGGGCATCTGCACGGACGCGCCGTCAAAACGCGATCCCTTCCAAGCCCGTCATTTCTGGCAACCACCTACGCCTTGTTCGCCGGTTACCTCGCGGGCCTACGCGGCGACTTTTTGCTGCAGTCCGTCTTTTCGCGGTTGGTCGCAGTCTCTCCTCCCCAGGCGATCGAGCATCTCAAGGAGGCCTCCAAACAGGGCTTCCTCCGCCTCCGTCACGCGGGAGGCGTCACGGAAATTGACTTCTTTCCGCTCCTTAACGAGTCCGAACTTACCTCCCTCCATGGCACTGCTTGACGATCTCATCGCCAGCTACAAGCGGCACATTTCTCTGCCGTTCTCTTCCGGCCTGCCTTTCAGCCAAAGGGTGTGGTTTGTCGTCTATCCACCCGACCAAGAACGCCGCCTGCAACTGCGTCTGAATGATTTCGAAAACTGCGCCCGCTCGGCAAATCTCCGCTGGTGCCGGATTTCTCTGGAAAACGCCTTCGCCCAGTGGATGGACTCCTTTGACGAAGACGAACGCTCCGCTTACCTCCACGATGTCGAGCTTTCCGAGGACGCCGCAAATCCGGGGTTCCGCGATTTTCTCACCAAACACATTTCTGCGCACGTCATCGGCGTGCCTGAATCGGAACGGGACCGGACAGTGTTTGCGCTTACCGGTTTGATGGAACTCTACGACTTCCTCCATGTCTCCGAAGTGATCGAAGGGCTTGACCGCAAATTTCCCGGCATCCTCACCGTCTTTTTCCCCGGTGAACGCGAAGGCAACACCTACCGCTTCCTCGGAGTGCGCGACGGTTGGGATTACCTCGCCGTCCCCATTTTGGCCGATTCCCACCCATGAAAAACCGCGAGCTTTTCCTCAAGGACCCCTTGAGTGTCACCCTCCGAAACGAGGGCGTTTCCAGCAACAACAACGACGACGCGGCCACGCTCGAATACGAGCTTTCCACTTTTGTCTGCGACGGAGAATACCAGCGGGGCCTCGCCAAAATCCTGCAGGGTTTCCTCGACCGCATCGGCAAGGAGCAGACCGGCGCCTGGGTCAGCGGCTTCTACGGCAGCGGCAAATCTCATCTCGTCAAGGTCCTCCGCTTCCTGTTCATCGACCACAAGCTGCCCGACGGCGTTTCCGCCCGTCAGCTGTGCACGCTCCCCCAGGATGTGCGCGATCTTCTCACGGAACTGAGCACGCGAGGAAACCAGAATGGCGGTTTGCACAGCGCCGGAGGCACGCTCAAGGCGGGGGCTGGCGATGTGCGCCTGCGGGTGTTGTCCATCGTGTTCAAGTCCGCCGGGCTTCCTGAAAAGCACACGCACGCCCGCCTTGTGATGGACCTCCGGGATGACGGCAAACTCGACACCGTGAAGTCCAAACTGGTTGCCCTGGGCAAACATCTGGACGGCCCGGGAGGCGAACTGGACAAGCTGTATGTTTCCAAAGCGCTCCAGGAAGCGTATTTGGAAGCCTACCCGCATCTCCAATCGGTGGATGCCGTAGCAAAAGCCCTCCGCGAACAGTACCCGGCCAGGAACGAGGAAATCTCGATCGGGGACATGTCTTCCAACATCAAGCGTGCGCTGACCCGCAACGGCCAGTTCCCGCTCACCGTGCTTGTCCTGGACGAAGTGCAGCAGTTCATCAACGACGACGCGAAGGTGGCCAACGACATTCAGGAGGTCGCGGAAAACATCCAAAAATCCTTCGACGGCAAACTGCTCCTGGTCGCCACTGGTCAGAGCGCTTTGAGTGACACACCCGCCCTTCAAAAGATCATGGGCCGCTTTGTCATCAAAGTGCATCTCAAGGACAACGATGTGGAGAAGGTTGTCCGTACCGTCGTGCTCCAGAAAGCCCCCGACAAAAGCGGGGGACTCACTTCCTTTCTCTCCCAGCATTCCGGCGAAATCACCCGCCAGCTCAAAACCACGCGCATCGCCACCCGTGGGGACGACCACGCGGCCTATGTGCCCGACTACCCGCTGCTCCCGGTGCGCCGCCGCTTTTGGGAACAGGTTTTGCGCAGTACCGACCCAAGCGGCACCGCCTCACAGATGCGCACCCAGTTGCGCGTGACACACGAGGCATGCAGAAGCGTCGCGGACAAACCCATGGGCACGGTCATTCCGGGGGATTTCCTCTACGACCAACTCGCCGCAGACCTCGTGATCTCCGGGGAAATGCAGAAGCGTTTCCAGGAAATCATCGAGGCACAAAAGAAGGAGTCCGACGGCCCGCTGCGCGCCCGGATCTGCTCTTTGATCTTCCTCATCAACAAGCTGCCCCGCGAAAGCGGAGTCGACATCGGCTTACGGGCCAATGCTGAGCACATTGTGGATCTCCTGGTGGAGAATATCCACGAGACGCAGCCCGAGGTGCGCCAGAAGGTCCCGCAATTGCTGGAGGTCATGGCTTCCGAGGGGATCCTGATGGAAGTGGAAGGCGAGTATCGGCTCCAAACGACCGAAGGCAGCGCTTGGGAAACCGAGTTTCGCAGCCGGCTTGCTTCAGCCAAAAACAACGAGGCGACCCTCGCCTCACAACGTGCCCAGATTCTCGCAAGGTCGGTTCAGACCGAACTCTCCAATTTGGCCATCCTCCACGGGCAATCCCGCGAACGCCGGGCCGTTTCCGTGCATCAAGGACCGTCCGATCCCCCCAAGGACGCCGGCCTGACAGTTTTGGTGCGTGACGGCTTTTCGGACGCTGAAAACGCCATCCTGCAACTCATTCAGTCGCTGGATCCCGCCAATCCGACCGTCCATGTGCTCATCCCCAAGAAACGCGCGGACGATTTGAAGGTCTCGCTGGCCACGCTTGTCGCCGCTCAAGAAACCCTCAACTCTCAGGGCAACCCAACCAACCCAGAGGGCAAGGATGCCCGCGCCTCCATGGAAACGCGCCGCGCGCAGGCGCAGCGGAAAGTGGACGACATTCTAGCCGAGTTGGTTCGGGGCGGACGGGTGTTCCTTTCCGGCGGACAAGAGTTGCCTTCGATCGCCTTGAGGGAAACGGTCACCAGCGCCTGCAGCCAGGTGCTTGAAGGCCTTTATCACCGGTTCGCGCAAGCCGATTCGCCCAACTGGAATACGGCCTACAGACGAGCCAAGGAGGGCAACACCGATGCCTTACAATCCACGGGGTATCAGGGTGACCCTGAAAAGCATCCCGTGGCCATCGCGCTGATTCAGGAGATCGGGGCGGGCAAAAAGGGAAGCGAACTGGTGGCCAAGTTTACAGCAGCCCCCTATGGCTGGCCCAAAGACGCCATCGACGCGACGCTCGCTGCGCTCTTGTGCACCAATCATTTGCTCGCGCGCCTAAACGGAGCACCGTTGTCTCTCGCCGATTTTGACCAACGCAAAGCCAGCCAGGCTGACTACCGCATCCAGCATCCGGTGCTCAGTCTGCCCCAAAAGATAAAGGTCAGAAAGCTGTTCCAAGAAGCGGGATACAAATTCACCCCAGGGGACGAGCTTGCCGCTGCTCCGGGCTTCGTGGATCTGCTCAAGCAACTCATGGACGGCGCCGGCTGCGAGCCACCCGCACCCGTACGGCCCCAGAGCGCACTCGCGACCGACCTTCGGGGGCTGTCCGGGAACGATCTCCTCCACAGCCTGTTTTCCCATGCGGACGAACTCACCCTTCTTGTCAAAGAGTGGAAGGACGCTGCGAAACGCATCCAAGACCGTCTCCCCGGTTTCTCGCTGGCACAGGAGCTGTTGACGCGGGCGACAGACACCGCGTTGCCCGTGGCCTCCGAACAGAAGGCGGCTTTTGATGCGGTGGTTTCTGGGCGCCAGCTTTTGGTGGACCCGGATCCGGTGACCCCAATCCGGGCGGCCCTTGCAAGCGCTCTGCGTGAGGCGCTCAATGCCGCCTATGCCTCTCACGAAAGCCGGCTGGCGGAGGAATGCGTACAATTACTGAACCAGACAGCTTGGTCGGGGCTTCCAGAGCCCGAACGCCTCCGTTTACTCGAACAAACCGGGGCTGTCAGCCGCTCTGCTCCCGGGGTCGGCACGGATGCGGAGTTGCTCGCCTCGCTCAACCGCTGTGATTTGACGGGATGGCGCACCCAAACCGACGCCATCAGCGCCCGCTGTAGTGCCGCCCTGGACGCGGCGATCCGTGCGGCCACGCCCACTGCTAAACGCGTCAAACTGCCGGGCGCCACCATCCACAACGAAGCCGAACTTGAAGCCTGGCTCGCCAAGGCAAAGGCCGCTGTTGTTGAAACCCTCAAGGACGGTCCTGCGACCGTCTGATGCCGCGTGGACAACCGTCCTTCCTCGCAAATGGATGTTTTCCTGGCTTCGGATTTCTCACGCCGTTGTGTCCTACGGCGTTGCCGTGGGCTTACGATGGGGTGCCCCGTTGGGGCGTGGGCGTGTGGCGGCGTTGGTGTCCCACGGCGTTGCCGTGGGCTGGCGATGGCGTGCCCCGTTGGGGCGCGGGCGACTGGGAACGTTGGTGTCCCACGGCGTTGCCGTGGGCTTGCGATGGGGTGCCCCGATGGGGCGCGGGCGTGTGAGGACTTCGGTGTCCCACGGCGATGCGATGGGCTTGCGATGGGGTGCCCCGTTGGGGCGGGTGCGTTTGGGGACGTCGATGTCCCACGGCGATGCCGTGGGCTGGCAATCGGGTGCCCCGTTGGGGCGGGGAAGGCCGTTTATTCGGATAGCCGTTCGGATTGTGTGGCGTTTTCTGGCGCACCGAAGGTGCATTTCACTCGCCAGCCCACGGCATCGCCGTGGGAACCCATCCCACCCCAAAAATTTCCAAGCCCTGCAAGGGCGCCCGAATCGACCCCTTTAAGTCCAGAGATACGCCTCGTCATACGCAATGCCATGCCGATTCAAAAACGCGCGATACTCGTCCTCAAATGTCAGCCTCTGGTGGTGTTCCTTCTGCCTCTCAATGTATCGCCGCACCGCAGCCATGTTGGACTCCGATACAGCAAACGCCCCATAACCGCTTTGCCAACCGAACCGTGCAAACTCGGCTCCTTGGGTTTTAACCCACCGCGAGGAGGTGCGTTTGACGCCCTCGACGGCGCTACTCAATGCCACGGTCCGACCAAGGTCAAAAAGGATGTGGACGTGGTCCTCCACCGAATTGATCACCACGACTGGAGAGCTCAAATTTCGCAACACCGTCGCCATGTATCCATGCAGGGCCGATCGGATTTGATCCGCCAGCACCCGCTCCCGACCCCGGGTAGCAAACACCAAGTGAATCGCAACCTTCGCCAGAGAATGAGACATACCAACGGAATCGTTCCCGGCCATCGTGTACGATGCCTACCAGTGTGGTACGCTGACGGGCGCGTGCACATGGAAGGGTTGCGCAACAACGACTGATCCCCCTTCGCGCACCCCTCCCATGCCCCTGCCGCTTTCACTCCCAGAACTCCTCCACGGAAACACCGTGGAATGGGAGCGGCTCGAATTCAAAAAGGGCTGGAACCCCGCGGCCGTGGTGCACGCCATTGGCGCGTTTGCGAATGATTTCCGGAACCTGGGTGGCGGCTACATCGTGCTGGGAATTGAGGAATCCAACGGCCAGCCCGTGCTGCCCCCGGCAGGACTCGCCCCCGAACAACTCGACGCCATCCAGAAGGAACTCGTGGAGCTGGGGTATCACGCAATCGCGCCCTACTACCATCCGCTGGCGGTGCCCTATGAAATCGACGGACGCCTGATTCTGGTGCTCTGGGTGCTGGGCGGACAAACCCGGCCGTACCGGTGCAAGGTGTCTCTGGCCAAGGACGCGAAGGAATGGGCGTATTACATCCGCAAAGGCTCGACCACTGTGCGGGCCACGGGAGCCGATGAGATGGAGTTGATGTCCTTGGCGGCGACAGTGCCTTTTGACGACCGCCTGAACATGCAGGCCAAAGTGGACGATCTTTCCCGGGAGTTGCTCCTGGCCTACCTGCGCACGGTGGGCAGCGAACTGGCCGCCCAGGCTCCCAGGCTGTCCATGGAGGAATTGGGGCGCCAAATGGGCGTCGTGGGCGGGCTGCCTGAGGCTCCTTTCCCGCTGAATGTGGGCCTCATGATGTTTCACCCGGAGCCGTGGCGGTTTTTCCCGACGATGCAGATTGATGTCGTCTGGTTTTCCGCCGAAGGACCCGGGGGCAGCAAGTTTTCAGAAAAGATCTTCCGCGGACCGTTGCCGCAGATGCTCCGGGAAAGTCTGGACTATTTGAAGCGCAACCTCATTTCCGAAACGGTCATCAAACACCCCGACCGGGCAGAGGCCACGCGGGTGGAGAATTTCCCTTATGACGCCGTTGAGGAGGCCGTGGTGAACGCCGTGTATCACCGTGGCTACGATACGCGGGAACCGGTGGAAATCCGCGTGGAACGGGAGGAAATGGTGGTATTGAGCTACCCGGGACCAGACCGCTCAGTGCGCCTGGAGCAGTTGCAGAAGGGCAAAGCGAATGCACGCCGCTATCGGAACCGGCGGATCGGGGAGTTTTTGAAGGAACTGAAGTTTACTGAGGGCCGGTCCACGGGGATTTCCAAGATCCTCGGAGCGATGCGGGAAAACGGCTCGCCCGCCCCGGAGTTCGAGTTCGACGAGGACCACTCCTATTTTCTAGTCCGGTTGCCAGTGCATCCGGCCGCCTTGGAAGTGGTGCAGCAAAAGCCCAGGCCAGAGTCGCGGCCAGAGTCGCGGCCAGAGTCAGGGGCCGAGTCAGGGCCAGAGTCAGGGCCAGAGTCGCAGCTAGAGTCGGACTTGCTAGAAGCTCTCGCAAAAGGCCCTCTGAGCCGATCCGCCCTCGCAAAACAGCTCGGTCACACCAGCGTTTCCGGAGGGCTTAAGCGGACCCTGCGTCATCTCCTAGAGGCTGGTCGCATCGTCCGCACCCTCCCCGACAAACCCAACAGCCGGCTCCAGAAATACCGCCTGCCGTGAAACGCTTTCGAACTATTTTCCATCCCACGGCGGTGCCGTGCGCGGCGAGGACGTGGCCCTTTCGATGCCGCATGTTCGCGCCCCGCAGGGGCATCCTACTCGCAGCCCACGGCATCGCCGTGGGTATCCCGCCCCAAAGACACCGAGCCCTGTAAGGGCGCCCTAATCCCACCACCCCATGTCCGCCGCCACCCTTCCGCGCGACCTCCGCAAAATCCTCGCCGACTCCACTGTCCACGCACGCGCCGCCGCGGAACGTGCCTGCCGCGCCGCCCTCGAAAACCTTGCCGTCCATGAGGGCGATTACCGGCCCCACATGTCCATCGAGCAACGCCAGCTCCGCAACCGGCTCCGCGCCCGCGGCCGCGCCCTTGGCGATGTTCTCGACCCCCATTCCGGTAAACAGGACATCACGCGTCTCTACGAGCACGCCGCCTACGAACACTGGCACCGGCTCCTCTTCACCCGGTTCCTCGCCGAAAACCATCTCCTCCACACCGACCCCGAAAACGGCCTCGTCCCCGTCACCCTCGACGAATGCGAGGAACTCGCCCCCGACCTCGCCGCCAAGGACGGCTTCGATCTCGCCTGCCGCTTCGCTTCCCGCATCCTCCCGGGCGTCTTCCGTTCCAACGACCCCGTCCTGGACCTCGCCCTCGCGCCCTCCGACCAGGCTCGTCTGCGCGAACTCCTCGCCCAACTCCCCCCGGCCGTCTTCACCGCCCAGGATGCCCTCGGCTGGACCTATCAGTTCTGGCAAACCCAGCGCAAAGAGGAGGTCAACGCCTCCGGCTCCAAAATCGGTGCCGCCGAACTCTCGCCCGTCACCCAGCTCTTTACCGAGGATTACATGGTCGAGTTCCTCCTCCACAACACCCTCGGGGCGTGGTGGGCGGGCAAACTCGGCCCCCTCCAGGCCGACTCCGAGGCGGACGCCCGCGCCCGCGCCGCGCTGCCCCCGCGCGAGGGCGTGCCCGGCCTCGACTGGACCTTCCTCCGCTTTGTCCAAAACCCCGACACCGGCCACTGGCTGCCCGCCGCCGGTCCCTTTGCCGAATGGCCCCAACACGCCGCCGCACTCCGGCTCCTGGATCCGAGCATGGGCAGCGGCCATTTCCTCGTGTTCGCCCTGCTGGTGCTGGTCCGGCTGCGCATGGAAGAGGAAGCCCTCGCCGCCCCGGAGGCCGTCGCCGCCGTGTTGCGCGACAACCTCCACGGCCTCGAACTGGACGAACGCTGCACCCAGATCGCCGCGTTCAATCTCGCCCTGGCGGCCTGGAAACTCGCCGGCTTCCAGGCGTTGCCCCCGCTGCATCTGGCCTGTTCGGGCCTCGCCCCCCATGCCTCCGAACGCGACTGGATCGCCCTGGCCAAAGACAACGACCGCCTCAAACGCGGCATGCAACGCCTCCACGCCCTCTTCCAGGATGCCCCCGTGCTCGGCAGCCTCATCCAGCCCGACGCCCAGGCCGGCGATCTGGTCGATGCGCCCTTTGGCGAACTGGCCCCGCTCTTTGCCGAGGCGCTCGCCTCCCTCGAAGGCTCCAAGCCCGAAAACGACGCCCTCGAAGCGGCCGTCACCGCCCAGGGCCTCGCCAAGGCCGCCGAACTGCTCAGCGCCCGCTTCACCCTGGTCCTCACCAATGTCCCCTATCTGGGCGCAGGCAAACAGACCGACGCCCTCAAGCAGTTCTGCGAACGCCACCACAAAGACGCCAAGGCCGATCTGGCCACCGCCTTCCTCGAACGCTGCCTCGCCTTCTGCCAACCCGGCTCCGGCTCCACCGCCCTGGTCACCCCGCAAAACTGGCTCTTCCTCGGCAGCTACAAAAAACTCCGCCAACGCCTCCTCCAGGAGGTCTGCTGGAACTCCGTCGCACGCCTGGGCGAGAAGGGCTTTGAAAGCGCGGCGGCGGCGGGAGCGTTTACCGCCCTGCTGACGCTGACGCGGCGCACGCCCGGCGCGGGGCACGCGCTCAGCGGACTGGATGTCGCCGCCGCCAACACGCCGGAACTCAAAGCCACCGGACTTGCACAGGAAGCGGTCACGCAGGTGAGCCAGGCTGGGCAGTTGGGGAACCCGGATGCAAGGGTCGCATTTGAAGACCGTGATAATAATCGACCTTTGCTCGGGGGCCTTTGTGAATGTTTCCAGGGGATGCGAACTGGTGACCGAGATCGGTTTGTTGTGAGCTTTTGGGAGCTGAACCGTTTCCATCCGGTCTGGGAACCTCTGCGAAATACATCAGATTCGATCAACCCAAGTGATGGAATTTGCGAGGTTGTAAGATGGGAAAACGGCACGGGGTCTTTACATTCCTACGCGGCCGCTACTCGCCATAAACTTCATGACATGCACGAGTCTGGGAATCGTGCATGGGGACGAAGAGGAGTGAGTATCAACCAGATGCGAAATCTTCGAGCCTCTTTGTACTTTGGAGAAAAATTCGATGGAAACGCCAATGTGATCTATCCAAAGGATCCGAACCATCTTCTCCCGATTTGGGCTTTTTGCTCGTCAACCGAGTATGAAAAGGAAGTTAGAAAGATTGACCAAAAATTGGCGGTCACCAACGCGACGCTGGTCAAAGTCCCATTCGACCTGGAGCACTGGCAGAAGGTAGCGGCGGAGAAATACCCCGACGGGTTGCCCAAGCCCTATTCGAACGACCCGACCCAGTGGCTCTTCAATGGGCATCCCAAAGACTCGGACGCCCCCCTCCAAGTCGCCGTCGCCCGGCTGCTGGGCTACCGCTGGCCCCGCCAAACCGGCTCCGAGTTTCCCGATTGCCCGGCGCTGGGTCCCGACGGCCTCGAACCCTTCGCCGATGCGGACGGCATCGTCTGTCTGCCCGCCATCCACCGCGAACAACCCGCCGCCCACCGGCTGCGCGAACTGCTCGCCGCCGCCCTCGGCCCCTTCGACGAACGCCAACTCCTCGCCCAAGCCGGCGCCAAGGCCACCCGCCTGGAGGACTGGCTCCAGGACGAGTTCTTCGAGGCGCATTGCAAACTCTTCCATGCCCGCCCCTTTGTCTGGCACCTCTGGGATGGTCGCAAAGACGGCTTCCACGCCCTGGTCAACTACCACCAACTCGACCACGCCACCTTGCAGAAGCTCACCTTCGCCTACCTCGGCGATTGGATCCGCCAACAGGACGAAGACGCCCGCGCCGATAAACCCGGAGCCGCCGAACGCCTCGGCGCCGCCCAAACCCTCCAACGCGAACTGGAACGCATCCTCGAAGGCGAGCCACCATACGACCTGTTCATCCGCTGGAAACCGCTTTCCCAACAGCCCTGTGGCTGGCAACCCGATCTCAATGACGGCGTCCGGATCAATATCCGCCCCTTTGTGCGGGCCAAGGATATGGGCAAAAAAGACGCGGGCCTCCTCCGGGCCAAACCCGGTTCCATCCATTGGAACAAAGACCGCGGAACCGAACCCGAACGCCCCAAAGCCGAATACCCGTGGTTTTGGAGCGCCACCGACCCCGGGACGGATCCCGCCGGCGGCCCCGCCTTCACGGGCCACCGTTGGAACGACGTCCACCTCACCCTGGCCCGCAAACGGGGGGCGCTATGACCATGAACAACGTGGCGATGATTAGGTGCGGTTGGGACGCCCTTACAGGGCTGGGATTTTTTTTGATTGGGCGGCGTACCCACGGCGATGCCGTGGGCTGGCGAGTAAAATGCACCTTCGGTGCGCCAGATGGCATCGAAGCAGGGATCGACCGTCCCCGCAGGCACCGCCCCGATCGGACGCCCCAACGGGGCACCCCATTGCCAGCCCATGGCACCGCCGTGGGGAACCCCCGCCCCCACACGCATACGCCCCAACGGGGCATCCCATTCACCAACCCATGGCAACGCCGTGGGGAACACCCGTCCCCACACGCACACGCCCCAACGGGGCATCCCATTCACCAACCCATGGCAACGCCGTGGGGAACACCCGTCCCCACACGCATACGCCCCAACGGGGCACCCCATTGCCAGCCCACGGCAACGCCGTGGGGAACCCATACCCCCACACGCATCCGCCCCAACGGGGCACCCTAATGCGGTTCCCGATTTTCGCGCCCCATGACCGTCCTTGAATCCCTCCTGGCCGCGCTCCGGCACGCCGCCGACTACAACCGGCACGACCAAACCAAACCGTCCGTCGTCCTCTGGACCGATCCCGAACGGCTCTGGGAACCCGTCCTGCCCGCCCTCCGCAAAGCCGCCCCCGAACTGCTCACCCTCTCCAACGAAGCCACCGAAACCGAGGGCGTTTCCACCTACCTCCGCTATGTCCTGGGCAAATGGGACCCCGAGAAAGGCGTGCCGCTCATCTATCTGCCGGGCATTTCCCGACAGCATTTCCGCGGTCCCGCCGGTTTCCCCGAAGCCGCCAAACACCTCTACGCGCTCCAGTTCCAAGGCCAGTTCTGGGAACACACCAACGGCAAGGACTGGACCCCGGTGTCCTTCCTCGGCTCCGCGCCAAACCACGGCGGATTGGGGCTGGATCTGGCCAAGGACCAGGCCACGAAGGAAGCCGTGAGCGCCCAGTTGGAAGTCCTGCTCCAGACGGAACAACACACGCTCACCGGCAAGAAACTCGATGCCGCCACGATCAACCGGCTCGCCGTCGATGACCCAATCCGTCAGCTGTTGCGTTGGATTGGCGCTTCCGGTCGTGCCATGGACTGCGGTTGGTCGGACAGCGAAACGCAGGCGTTTTATGCGATCTGCAAACGCGACTTCGGCTTCGATCCGGCCAAGGACGGCCTCGTGTACGCGCAGGACCGCCTCGTGG
>JBIKSY010000288.1:0-4816 GCA_044348365.1 Chthoniobacteraceae bacterium | reverse complement strand
GCCTCAGTACGTCCGCTTCATTGTGGAAGAGGTGCTCGAAAACCGGATCGGTTTTTATCCCACCTACGGCAACACGCTCATGGGGTTGGCCGCCTCCGTGCCCCTGACCCCGGCGGACCAATATTCCATCACCTATTACGCCCCGCAACCGCGCGCAATCCTGCGGGTGGTGGAGCCCGAGAACACCGAGAAGACCGTCGAGTACGACGCCTGGGGACGGGTGGAACTGACTACGCTCACCCGCGAGTTTTTCATGCCCCGCTTCCTCGAACGCGACGAGGCCATCCGCCGCAAACCCCGGGCCCAGTACGCCTGGGACGGCGTCGCGGAGGTGCGTCCCTTCGGCGCAATGCAGAAGACCATCGTGGAAGGGGTATACTAATATGAGCGACCTGAACACACTGCCCCACCTTCCTGCACTCCGCCGCGGCAAGCCCTACGAAAGCCTCGAGAAAAACGAGGTGCTCGACCACGGCTCCGGCAAGGCCGTCGCCGTCGTCAGCCAGGTGAACGCGGGGATCCTCAAGAAGGACCTGCAGCGCATCGGCGAGGGCCGGGCTGCCCTCCGGAAGTTCACCGTGGCACAACTGGTGGAGATCTCTGCCAAGGCCGGGGACCTTTTTCTTTCGGGGACGCTGCCGCTGGGCGACCGCGGCCACATGCAGAGTGCAGACGACTACGTGCGCACCCTTTCCGGAACGAGCGGCCTCCCGCACGTGATGGTGCGCCGCAACATGACCAAGATCCACTACGCGCTCACCCACGTGGGGACCGTCCTCAACGGACTCACCCGTGGCCTGCCGATGGAGGTGATCGACCGCGGGTACGGCGAGCAAAGCGGGGCGGCGGTGAGTTATTACCCGACCACCCAGGCGCTCGGCCTCGTGATGCCAAGCAACTCGCCGGCCGTCAACTCCTTGTGGCTGCCAGCGATCGCCCTAAAGACGCCCGTCATCATCAAGCCCGGCCGTGAAGAACCTTGGACGCCGTTCCGGCTCATCCAGGCGTTCATCGCAGCGGGAGCCCCCCCGGAGGCCTTTGGCTTCTATCCGACAGACCATGAGGGCTCCGGTGAAATCATGCGCCTGTGCGGCCGTGCGCTGATCTTCGGCGATGCCAACACCGTGGCGCAATACCGTGACAACCCCAAGTTCTCGGTTCACGGACCCGGGTTCTCCAAGATCCTGATCGGCAACGACAAGATTGAGAACTGGCCCGAGTACATCGACCTGATGGTCTCTTCGATCGCCGAGAACGGCGGCCGTTCCTGCGTGAACGCCTCGGCAGTGGTGGTGCCCAAGTACGCCC
The DNA here is from genome assembly GCA_044348365.1 of Chthoniobacteraceae bacterium. GTDB lineage: Bacteria > Verrucomicrobiota > Verrucomicrobiia > Chthoniobacterales > Chthoniobacteraceae > Chth-196. The sequence continues at coordinate 3,508 of JBIKSY010000288.1, read as the reverse complement.
GCGAAATCGCCCAGGCGTTGTCGGAAAAGCTCGGTCCCGTGCTTCCGCTCGGGCCGGCCGATGAAGGCGCCCGGCTTTCCGGGTTCGCCAATCCGAAGATGGCCGACCACATTGATTCCGCAATTGACGAGGGACTCAAGACCCCGGGTGCCGTGGACGTGACCGCGCTCCACCGCGAAGGCGGCAGGAAGGTCGTCTTCGAGGGCGGGACCTACCTGCGCCCCACCATTATCCAGTGCGACTCGTTCGAGCACCCGCTTTCAAACCGCGAGTTCCTTTGCCCTTACGCCAGTGTCGTGGAGGTGCCGCAAAGCGAGATGCTCGGCAAAATCGGTTCGTCGCTTGTGGTCACGGCTATCACCGAGGATCCGGCATTCACCTCGGAGCTGCTCGACAGCCCCCTGATTGAACGGCTGAACCTCGGCCCGATCACGACCATGAAGATCTCATGGGACCAACCGCACGAGGGCAACATGTTCGAGTTTCTCTACCGCCGCCGCTCCATCGAGCGGGCCTGACCGGGCCTCCCATGCTGCCATTCGACTACCAACAGCGAACACGGATCGTGTTTGGCGCGGGATCAGTATCGCGTCTGGGCGAGCTGTCCCGCGAACTGGGCGCGACAAGGGTCCTGGTGGTGACCGATCCCGGCGTGGTAGCCGTGGGGCACGCGGCGCGGGCCGTGTCTGCCCTGCGCGCCTCCGGTCTCGACGCGGTCGTCTTTGACGCGGTCCGCGAGAACCCCGACGCCACCGATGTGGAGCGTTGCCTTGTCGCGGCCCGGGACTGCAGGGCGGACCTGTTGGTCGGTCTTGGCGGAGGCAGCTCGATGGACACGGCCAAGGGGGCGAACTTCCTGCTGACAAACGGCGGGAAGATGGAGGACTACAAGGGCATAGGGAAGGCCTCCAAACCCATGCTCCCGTTGATTGCAATCCCAACAACGGCAGGCACCGGAAGCGAGTGCCAGTCGTTTGCGCTCATCAGCGACCCGGTCACCCATTTGAAGATGGCCTGCGGAGATCCAAAGGCCGCGGCGAGGATTGCCATTCTGGACCCGGAGTTGACCGTTTCGTTGCCCCCGCGCGTGACGGCGTGTACGGGGATGGACGCGCTGGTGCATGCGCTTGAAACAGCAGTCACCAAAAAGCGCTCCCCACTTTCGCAGCTCTTTTCCCGCGAGGCATTCCGTCTGTGCCTAGAGGCGCTTCCGCAGGTGCTTGCCAATCCGACAGACCTAGACGCCCGCGGCCGGATGTTGCTGGGGGCAGCGTACGCCGGAACCGCCATCGAGAACTCGATGCTGGGGTGCGCACACTCCGCCGCCAATCCCCTGACCGCCCATTTTGGAGTGGTGCACGGACAGGCAGTGGGGCGTCTGATTCCCGGAGTCATTTTGCGGAACCTTTCGGACCCGGCGGCCGCGCTCGAGTACCGGGCGCTTGCGCGAATCGCCGGGTTGGAGTCGGCTGAAGCGCTGGCGGAAAAACTCCACGAGGTTTCGCGGCTGGCCGGGTTGGGCGCAAGCCTCGGTTCCTTGGGGGTAACCGCCAGCGCGGTCCCCCAGATGGCGTTCGAAGCGGCTGCCCAGTGGACCGCCTCTTTCAATCCTGTTTCCTTCACGGTCGGGGACTTTGAGTCCCTCTACTTGGAGGCGCTCGCATGAAGGCCTTCCGGATGCCGCGGATTCTTTCGGCGTGTCTTCTTGCGGCGCTGCCGCTTGGGGCTTTCGCCGACTGGCCGATGCATCGGGGAAACCCGCAGTTGAATGGCTTTTCCACGATGTCCGCGGTGGACGCCCCCAAGGAGGAGTGGTCTTTCTCCGCCGGCAAACCGGTCAAAGGCGGTGCGGCCATCGGTGGAGGCAGGGTGTTTGTGGGGGACGACGCGGGTGTCGTGCATGCGCTGGGGCTCGACTCCGGCCGTGAGCAATGGTCCTTCAAAACCGAGGGCCCCGTGGAGGCCACTCCGTTGCTGTTGGGCAGCCTGGTGCTGGTAGGCTCCGGGGACGGCAAGTTGTACGCGCTCGATAGCGCCACCGGAGCCAAGCGCTGGGAGTACGTCACCGGTGACAAGATCATGGGCGGGGCGAACACCGCCAAGTCACCCGACGGCAAAGCCGACTGGGTTTTTGTGGGGAGCTACGACGCGCAGTTGCATTGCGTGGACGCCGCGACGGGCAAGGAGGTCTGGACACTGGGTACGGACAATTACATCAACGGTACCCCGGCGCTGCTGCCCGGCGGAGAGCTGATTTTCGGGGGTTGCGACGCGCAGTTGCGCATTGTGTCCACTGCCACAGGCAAACAGGTGCGCGAGATCGAGGCGGAGGCTTATGTCGCTTCCTCTGTGGCGGTTGCGCCTGACGGCGGCGCCTATGTGGGTCATTACGGCAATCTGGTGCTGGGGTTGGACGTGAAGGAGGCGAAGGTTGCGTGGCGGTACCGGGACCGGAACTTCCCCTATGTTTCGAGCGCGGCGGTCGCCGGCGAGCGGGTCTTTATCGGCGGGGGTGACAAGCGGCTCCATTGCATCGAGCGGACGACAGGGCGGGGGATCTGGCAGTTTGCAACCCGTGGAAAGGTGGATGGTTCGCCCGTGGTGTGTGATCAAACCGTCATCGTAGGATCCGCCGACGGGAGGCTTTACGGAGTCGCGGTTGCAGACGGACAGGAGCGTTGGGCCGCGGATCTTGGGGCGCCGGTGAGCGCGTCCCCGGCGGTTTCCGACGGTTGGATCATCGTGGGCACTGAGGACGGCGTCGTCCACGGCCTGCGGCAGCCTTTGAAAAAGCCATGAGCGATTCCACAGCGTCCAGCCACGAAACGGAGGCCGGCGAAACGACGGCGGGGAACTACTTTGTTTCGAATTATCCGCCCTTTCATTTCTGGGACAAGGGTTCCGCACGGTATCTGGGCGAACTGCTGGCGAGGCCGCATGCGCCCGGCACCCCGCTGGGTGTTTACTTCCACATCCCCTTTTGCAGAAAGCGCTGCCACTTCTGCTACTTCCGCGTCTACACGGACCGGGGGGCCAAGGAGATCCAGCGTTATCTCGACGCTGGTATGGCGGAGCTTGCGCGGTACGCAGCGTCGCCGTTTGTGGCGGGGCGACTCCCAAAGTTTGTGTATTTCGGCGGTGGCACTCCCAGCTATCTGAGCGTTTCTCAGCTGCGCTCGCTTACCGACCGGATGAAGGAGTTGCTGCCGTGGGACGAAGTGGAGGAGGTGACCTTCGAGGCCGAGCCGGGCACGCTCAACGAGGCAAAGCTCCAAGCCATCCGGGAGCTCGGTGTGACCCGGTTGAGTTTGGGTGTGGAGAATTTCGACTCCCACATTTTGGAGATCAACGGCAGGGCGCACCGTGCCGACGAGATCCAGCGCGCCTATGCGGCGGCACGTGCGGCAGGCTTCCCGCAGATCAACATTGATTTGATCTCCGGCATGGTGGAGGAGACGGAGGAAAACTGGTGCGAACACGTGCGCAAGCTGATTGAACTGGAGCCCGA
>JBIKSY010000287.1:0-4826 GCA_044348365.1 Chthoniobacteraceae bacterium | reverse complement strand
CACCCGTGGGCTTCGCGGACCGCGCGGAACTCGAGGCCATGCTGGACGCCTGCGCGGCGGGAGAATTCCGCGTGCGCGAACTCGTGCACGCGCTGGTGCGGAGCCGCATCTTTCTTGGTTCGCAGTCCCCCCAATGAACACGCCACACATTTCCACGCCCATCCCCCGCCGCCGCTTTCTGCAAGGTGTCGGCGTCACCCTTGCACTGCCTGCGCTGGAGTGCCTGACACCGGTCTTTGCCCGCGCAACCGCAAAGCCGGAGCCCAGACGGATGCTTCTTATCTCCAACAACCTTGGCGTGCTGCCCCAGCACTTTTTTCCGAAGAACAAGGGGGCGGCCTACACGCCCTCGCTTTACTTGAAGGAGCTCGCGTTGTTTCGAAGTGACTTTACGGTCTTCAGCGGGCTCTCGCATCCGGCGGTCACCGGTGGCCACAGCACCGAAAACTGTTTTCTCACCGCTGCGCGCGATCCCACGCGCAGCGGGTTCCGCAACAGCATCTCCCTCGACCAGTTCGCGGCGGAGAAACTCGGTCAGCAGACGCGGCTGCCGACGCTCAACCTTGGCGTCAACATCGACAAGGCGAACCGCAGCCTATCGTGGACACGCGATGGCGTCCTGCTGCCGGCCGAGGACAGTCCTGCGGCTTTGTTTCGCAAAATGTTCATCCAGGGGGATGCCAAACAGACTGCGGCGCACCTCAGACGCCTGCAGGATCGGGGAAGTATCCTCGACGCGTTGCGAGAGGAGCTTCTCGGCTTTCAGCGCAACCTTGGCGGCAGCGACAGAAGCCGGCTCGACCAGTATCTGACCTCCGTGCGGGCACTGGAGGAGCGGCTGGCCCTCTCCGGCGAGTGGGAGCAGAAAGCCAAGCCCACACCCACGACCACCGAGCCCAAGGACATTCCCGACAGGGCCCGGTTTTTTCCCAAGATCCAGCTCATGCTCGACATGGCCCGGCTCGCCTTCGAGTCGGACTCCACCCGGATCATCACGCTCATGGTGGATGCCTTTGCCACGCCCGTCTTCGAGCTCGACGCGCAACAGCGCACCCGCGATGGCTACCACAATCTCAGCCACCACGGTCAGTCCAAGGAAAAGCTCGCCGAGCTCGAGAAAGTCGACATCCAGCAGATGCGCCACCTGCGGGATCTCTTCACCGCACTCGCGGCCACACCCGCCGCTGACGGGACGCGGCTGCTCGACCAGACCACCATCCTTTACGGCAGCAACCTGGGGGATGCAAACGTACACAACTGCAACAACCTGCCCGTCCTTGTCGCCGGCGGTGGCCTCCGGCACGCGGGCCATCTCGCTTTTGACACCGTGCAGAACAAGCCGCTCTGCAATCTCTTCGTCACCCTGCTGCAGCAACTCGGTGTCGAAACCGACCGTTTTGGGTCCAGTAGCGGAAGTCTCTCGGAGCTACGCGGCTGATTTCTGGACTCTCCTCCCGCGTCATTTCCAACGGCCACGCCCCCGCCCATAATCAGCCGCCCCCTCCACCCACCTCCGCGCTCACACCATGAACCACCCCCCTGTTTCCGACGTGACCATCGACCGCAATCCTGCAGAGAGGATGCGCTCGGGACGCATTTCCTTTTTGCGGCTTCAATCGTTGTGTCGGCTCTTTCTCCCCGTGCTGTGCTTGGTGCTGCCCGCTCCGGTTCCCGCGGCAGAGCCCGTCGATCCGAAGCGTTTTGAAAAGGAAGTCCTCGTGCCGGCGGCCCGGGATGCCATTCAGATGGAGGTTCTTGCGAATGGCGATGTGGTGTTTGCAGAGTTCTGGGGCACGGTAAAGCGCTGGGATGCGAAGACGGGCGGGGTCAGTGTTCTGGGCAAGGTGCCGACGTTCGCCAAGGGTGAGATCGGGCTGCTTGGCATGGCGGTGGCGCGGGATTTCCTGCAAAGTGGGCACCTGTACGCCTTGTTCGCACCGACGGCCAAACCGGGGACGGTGTGCGTGAGCCGCTTTACGGTCAAGGAGGGCAGGATGCCGGCTGAATCCGAGAGCGAGTTGCTCTCGTGGCCCTATGACACGGAGCACGTTTTCCACATGGGCGGCGCGATGTGGCTGGACGGGAGGGGCGACCTCTACATCGGCAATGGTGACAACTGTCACTACGACCCTGGCCTGCCCCAGGACACGCGGCCGGAGCGTAAAAACTGGGATGCCTTCCGGTCCGCCGCAAACTCGCGCGACCTGCGGGGCAAGGTGCTGCGGATTCATCCCAAGCAGGAGGGTGGCTACTCCATCCCGGCGGGCAATCTCTTTGCAGATGGCAGGGACGGGAGGCCGGAGGTCTTCGCGATGGGTGTGCGCAATCCGTTCCGGCTCAGCGTGGATGACAAGACGGGCACGCTCTTTTTTGCCGACGTCGGCCCGAACATCATGCCGGCGCTCGGTGTGAAACCGGATGGCTATGAGGAGCTCAACGCCACGCAGACGGCGGGCAACTTTGGGTGGCCGCTCTTTGTCGGGCCCAATGAAGCGCTGCCGCTCTATGATTTCGCCCTGAACAAGGAGGTCAAACGGTACGAGCCGCAGGCCTCGGAAAATCTGTCGCCGCGCAACACCGGAATCCAAAAACTGCCCCCCGCCAAACCCGCCCTGATTTGGTATTCGAGCATTCCTTCGCAGCAGTTCCCCACCGTGGGCAGCGGTGGGCGGACGCTTTTGGCCGGACCGGTCTATCGGTACGATGCGGCGAATCCCTCGCCGATAAAACTGCCCGAAGCGTTCGATGGGCGCCTGTTCATCTACGAGTGGATGCGGAACTGGATTCAGACTGTGAAGCTCGCCGCCTCCGGACCGGAGCTCGAGCCCTTCCTTCCGGAGTGGAACCTACGGCGCCCCATCGACATGAAGTTCGGTGCCGATGGTGCGCTCTACATGATCGAGTATGGCGACCAGTGGTGGGACAACACGGACAGCCGGATTGTGCGTGTCAGCTACCGGCGCGGGAATCGGGCGCCCGTGGCAAGGCTGACGGCCAGTGAAACCGCGGGCAAGCAGCCGCTGGCGCTCAGCTTTGACGCCACCACCTCGCACGATCCCGACGGGGATGGGTTGCGGTTTGTGTGGAGCATTGGGGGGCGGGTGCAGCCCGGCGGCGAAGGCGCCAGGTTCGCGCACACGTTTGACCAACCCGGCAGCTATGAAGTCAGCGTGACCGCCACCGATGCCAGCGGTGCGAGGAGCAGTGCGAAGGAGACGATCCACGTCGGCAACGGGCGGCCTGCGGTGCGCTTCGTTTCGCCTGCGCACGGTTCCTTCTTCGATTGGGGTGCCCCGATTCCCTACAAGGTCTCCGTCACCGAAACCGATGGCGACAGGGTGCGGGAGGAGCTGGCCACCGTGCAGGGGGAGTTTCGCGGCCGCCGCTTTGCGGGCGGGGACGGGCAGGAATTGAGCGATCCGGGACTCGCGCTGATGCGTGCCAGCACCTGCTTTGCCTGCCACATGGCGGACACTCCGTCCGCGGGTCCGCCATACAAGGCCGTGGCGCTGAGATACAAGGATGACCCGGGGGCGGCCGAGTCGCTGGCGCGCAAGGTTTCAACAGGGGGTGCGGGTGTTTGGGGGCAGCTTCCCATGCCGCCCCATCCGCAGCACAGTCTCGAGCAGATCCGCAGCATGATGGAGTGGGTGCTCTCCCTCAAAGATGACCCTTCCGGTCCGCCGCAGTCCGGGGCAGCCGGCACCTTCACCGCGCCGCAGAAGCCTGCGAAAGGAACGCGCGTGGACGAGGGCGTGCTGATCCTCTCGGCCGCCTACACCGATGACGGCAAGCAGGCCACATTGCCGCGACTCCGGGGAGAGGGCAGCGTGGTGCTGCATTCCCGCCGGAAAAAAGCGGCACTCTACGACGTGAATCGCGGCATGGCCTACGTGGAGCATGCCTACGGGGAAAAGGCCATTGTCGGCCACTTTAAGGACGGCGCCCACATCCTCTGGCGGGACCTCAACCTCACGGGCATTACAAAGATCACGCTGCGTGCGGGGTGTTTCGACAAACAGGGCGGCACCTTCGAACTACGCGGCGGTTCGCCCGGGGGCCCGCTGCTTGCCACGGTCGAAGTGAAACCCTCCGGTCAGGCCGATGAAGGGGAGTTTCTGAGCATCCCCGCCAAACTGGGCGACGGCGCCGGCCTGACCGACCTCTGCGTCGTGGCCCGGTGCGCCGCCAAGACGGGCGAGCTCAGCCTGAACTGGATCGAGTTTCAGCCCTGAGTTGCAGCACTTGTGAAGGAGTCCGCCGCACCGGACGCGCGGTCGCGGCGCTGGCACGGACCGCCCACGCGCGGCGGGCGGAGGCGGGTGAGCCCGCACAAATGAGAGTACCCGCAGGGCGGGGTGTGGGGAACGGCTGGCGGATGTTCACCTCGCCCACGGGGCGGGTGTGAGCATGATTTCGCGGGGGATACCGTCGCCGAGCCCTGTGCTTTGGTTGCTCCAATGGGAGCGCAGGTTGGTGTCGGGGCCGCCGGCGTCGCCGAAGGTCACGCCGAGGTCGGCACGGAGTTTTTGGCCTGGAGTCAGCGTGAGCCCTAGTTCGGCAAGCGGAGCTCGCCTGCGAGGAGTGCGGCGAACGACGCGAAAAGGAGTGCGGTGAGCAAAGTGAGTTTGATGGGAACCCGCTTTTCGCCCCGGTTCCGCAACCGCGCGCGGTATCGTCGCTGGGCGCAATAAAGACTTATCCTAAAAACGGGAATGGCCACAGGCTCCCGCAGGCATTCCGGCGGACTATGCATGAAAGTTGATCGCCAAATGGGCTGCGGCTAGCCGCTCAGGAAGCCCTCAGCTTGCGCAGGTAACTGCCCA
>JBIKSY010000286.1:0-4849 GCA_044348365.1 Chthoniobacteraceae bacterium | reverse complement strand
AAAGCCCCGACTGCGCGGGTCATCGAGCAGTCGCTTCGTCTGCCCGGCGAGCACCTCGGGCTTCGTCAATTCTCCCCGCGCGGCCAGAGCGAGCAGCGTGGCGTCCGGCGGCGCGCCCAAGAGGAAATAGGAGAGCCGGGTGGCGAGTTCCACCGCACTCAGCGGCCTGCGTTCGTTGTCCTCAACCGGCTCTGCCAGGTAGAGGAACTGGGGTGACGACAGAGCCACAGCGAGCACTCGCTTCAGCGCGGCGCTGTGCTTGTCGCCCGCCTCCATGCGCGAAGCGTAGAGGCGAGTGAGTTTGTCAAGGTAGCCGGGCTCCGGCATCGCCCCGCGGAACGCTTTCATACAGAAACGCCCGAGCGCCTCGCGAACGTCCGCGGACCCAGGCGCCGCCTTGTCATCGAGGGGAATCCCGAGCGCGGCGATGGCTGTGGCCTTGCCTTTGCGCGAGTCCGGGAGGCGCTCCAGTTCCATCCAGTCCACCCAGATGGCGAAATCCGGTCCGATGCCGTTTCTGGCTTTGGCAGTGCCGAGCTTTGATTGGGCCTGCGTGTAGTGATCGCGAATGCCTTTCTCGCGGATGAAGAGCGTGCGATTGGCACGCTCGGCATGGTGCCGCGTCAGGGTGATCGGAATCTCGATGATTTGCGGATTCTTCATCGTGCCGCTGACCTGATGCGTGCTGAGAAACGGACTTTCAGTGTGCTGTGGGGCAACGCCGAACTCGATGAACTTCCGCTCCGGCGTCGCCTTGTCCGTGGCGGCAAGTCGCACCCGGAATATGTAGTCGCCTGAGACCATCCCCCACTCAAAAGGCACCGCGAGAGTGATGTGGTCATGCAAGAGCATCTCGAGACCGCCACCGATGGTGAGGTAAGCGCCCCTTTCCACGTCCGGCATGCCCAGATACGCCTCGCGATACGCACGCGTGTAACCTTTGCCGGCGGCAGTGCCAAACTGGAGCGCATAGTGGGCCAGGTCCGCGGTGTTCTGCTTGGTGACGAAACCAAAGTCCTCCGGCGCCGGCGCACCCTTGATCTTCTTCCATTCGCGGCGCACGGCATCCTCACTCTTCGCATCCTTGCGCAGCTTTGCGACCACCTCGGCATTTTCCGGGGTCGCCATCGCCGCCGCCACCGCCGCCACCCATTTCTTGGCACGCTCCAGGGCATCGAGATCGTCCTGGTATTTTTTCCTTACTTTCTGCGAAGCCTCCTCCTCGGCCTCAACGCGGATCTTCCGCTCCAGGCCCATCGCCGCCTGCCACTCGAAAGCCTCATCCAGCGCCTCGCGACCGAGTGCGAGGTATTGTTCCAACTGGTTTCCCGACATAAAGAGATTCGCCCCCATCGTGTCGAAGGCCCCGTTTCCCGTGTCGGCCGGGAGCTCCGTGACATTGATCTCGACGCCGAGCAGTTCGCGGAGCGAGTTGCCGTATTCGCGCCGATTCAGCCGCCGGATCGTGATGGCCCCGTTACGATCCGCGAGCGCTTTGCGCGCTGCCACCATCACATTCGAGAGGTCATCGAGAAAATCCGTCTTTGCCGAGTTCAGCGGTTGCTTTTCCTCCTCCGGGGGCATCTCGCCAGAGTTCATTTGGTTGAGTACCTTCTGCCACTTTTCGGACGTCTCGATGTCCGCTAGGGAAAAGGAGAGGTCGTCGACACGAAACTTGCCCTTCTGCTTTTCGGGGCCGTGGCAGGAGACGCAGTGCTCCTTAAGCAGGGCGCGGTGCTTATCCGGCATCGCGAGACGGGGCGGTTCCGCAACGACGGCGATAGCGACCCGAAGAGGCGCCAGAACCAGGGAGATCAGGAGGATGAGAAAAGGTTTTTGGATGCTCATCGGAAAGCGTTGATTTTGATGTTGTCCACAACGACTTCACTACCGGCTGGGCCCGTGCCGATCTGAGGAGACATTTTGGGAGAACTAGCTTGGTTGCACTTCCCCCTTAGAGACTGGCCGTTGCTGAGTTGCACCGCCACCTCGCCGTTGCGCACCTCGATCATGACCCGGTGCCACTGGCCCGGCGCGAAGGTGGCCTTGTGTTCGCCTACGGTTTTTCGTTCCGAGGGCACCCGCCCTTTCGCGTCGAGTTGGGGCGCGGCGTTGGCCTCATGTTTTCCCACGGCGGCCTCCGCTGCGTTGTCTCTGATATCCCAGGAGCCCGGCTGGGTCGCATCTTTGGGTCGGTAGAATCGGATGAAGAACTCCGGGGCAATTCCGTGCGGAGGTTCTCCCGCCTCGCGCAGCCTGGGGAACTGGAAGCCAAAACTCTGCCCGACATCCCAGCGGAAGTCCGCTTCAAGGATGAAATCCCCAAGCGGGGGACGGTCTGTCCCGTAGATGTACGCGATGCCGCCGTGGCCCCACTCCGGGCGTTCGATTTTCGTCCCCAGACGCACCCCGCCCTCGGCGATCTCGGACATCGTGTTTTTGATGACCCGAAGCGGCACTGGGTTTGGGCCGTCGAAAGATTCGGAGAAAATGACGTCCCCGCGCTCCCCGAGCAGCGGAACGAGTTGCGGCAGAGCCTCGGCGGCGTGAAGCGCGGGCGAAAGCAGGAAGATCACGAGGGGGACAATGGATTTCATGGGGGCAGTGGGAGTGGAATTTCAGGAGCAAGCGGCAGACCACAAACGGGATTGGCGGAGCGATCGGCTGGGGGTGCCGGAGGGGACCCTAACGCGCCGTTGGCCTTAGCAAGGCCTAGAGATCTTCACGTCGTCGAAGAGGACGCCGGGGCCGGTTACGGTGAAGTGGAACCAGCTTTTGGTTTCGTGGGCGATGCCCGGCGACTTGAGATGTCCGCTCGGGGCGCCATCGAGCCACACGCGCATGTCGTCACCGGCGACCTCGATTGTCGCATGATGCCACTTGCATTGCTCGATCCTAGCCGGTGCAACCGAACCCTGGCCGGCGAGAAGCGGGGCCGCCAGCGCTTTGCCCACGGTTTTTTCGTCATCTCGAAAATGTTGCTTCTCATGAAATTGATAAAGAATTGCTTTTGCCTCGTTTCCGGAGCGTGCGCTCGCGGCGTGGGCGCAGGGCACACTAAGTAGAGAATTGCCCTTTACGGTACGTGACCCGAGGCTAACTACCTTTTTGATGACTGGGTTCTGAGCTGGAACTTAGGTACTATGTCACCATAGGGACAAGCATGGGGATGGGAGCCCACCGTGGTTGCAAGGTTGCTGGATGAAATGCGTGTGACGGAACTGCCTGAGTGGCTGATTCGCGAGGTTTCGGTGGCCGAGTTAGAGGCCTTTATTCGGAAGCTTCGTCTTGGTCTGGCGGAACGCGCCCTGCCGTCCGCTTGAACATCAGCGCGCACCAGTCTGCAGACACCGCGTCAGACCCCGGCGAAGCATTGTTTTGTCGCAAGGGGACGAATTTATGTCCGTCCCTCGATCACGAACCGCGGGAGATTCGTAAAATCCGTTCGTCGCAAACGGGGATGATGCGACCCATGCGACGTTTTTCTTGGTCAGGATTTGCTCTCGCCCCTGTTTCCGCAACCCGCCCGCGGGATCGTCGCGGGGCGCGCTAATCAGGGAATCGGCTGACACAAATCCCCAGGAAAGCGGGAGCACTACGAGCGGGTAAGCCTAGAGTGGGCTGGTGGCTTCGCGGGGTTAGGGGTGGCCCCGCGGCACCTTTTGCGGGAGTTCCTTGTGATCTGACCGGTTGCTGCGAACACCAGCCTGCTCCAGAATAGGTACGGTGAGTCTGTCCCGAATTTCCGAGGGGGCTTTGGCCTCCTTTTTGACGGGTGCATGCGTCTGCATGGGCCAGAACTCTTCGTCCACAGGGTGGGATGTCTGAAGATAAAGCGCTTCAAGTGACGCGCCACCATGGGTTTCCCACTGGCCGGGGACCGATTGAGCTTCGGTCTTTTGAGTGGCTTTTGGAGGCTCCGGGCGGCTTGCTTTTTTTCCCGCCTGCTTCGCCTGCTCGTAGGACTTTAGCTGTTCTTCATACGTCTTCCGGTCCGCGTCCGTCGGCTGAATGGTTGTCGTGTGGTAGACAGTTTTTGGATCGTTCCATGCTCTTATATCCCACCAGACGAGTTTTTTGATCAGGACGGCATCGGCGCCGACTCTCAGGGCGTTGTACTGGACTGACGCGAGGACCGTTGGAAAGTCTGCGCTAATCTTAAATTCGCCCAAAGCGAGGCTGCCGGCAACCCAGTCGGATACCCAGGGAACCCTCTCCTCAACGCTTTTGGACGGGCGTCTTTGAGTGGTTCGGGCCGCTATCGGGACGAAGCAGGCTTCACTGGCTTTAAGCAACTCGAGCTTCCGGTCGGCGCTACATCCGGATGCGAGCAGGACTCCCCAAAAAGCGATGCATTTCCCGGGGTGTGTCAGCCGCTTGTTCGCGGCAGGCGGCGTGGTGCGAAGGCTACCGCCCGCCAGATTGGGACGGCTGCCGCCCAAGCGGTTTTCTGTCCCCTTCGTGCCGCTCCGCGCCGAGCAGCCACGTGTTTCCATCAAGAACGTGGGCAACTTGGATGGTGCTTTCATACAGTCAGGCGGTTTGCCACGCGGCCTGACGGACTGGCTCCTCGCGACGGTCTCGGAAAAACTTGTTTTGGGAAAGGTCGCGGTCTTTTTTTGAGGTCCGGGTGGGCAAAACACCAGAGTAGGTCAGGCAGCAAAAGTCGCGCGGTCCCGCCCCCACCGGGGAGATTAAATAAATGAAAATGAAATAAAATCGCTTCACAGCCGTCCCATAGGAATGACGTGGCAGGGTAAAAAAAGTTGGGCTGGAGAAAGGATCCCTACCACTCAGTAGGGGTGTGAACCAAAAACCAGCCCGCACCGACATTATCGTTCTCAAGCAG
>JBIKSY010000285.1:0-4851 GCA_044348365.1 Chthoniobacteraceae bacterium | reverse complement strand
GCCTCGGGAGTGAAGACCCGGGCTCAGGTGGCTGCGGACATGATTGAAAAGCGGGCAATGCTGGGGCGTGCAGGCAAGGAGGATGAGGCGAAGGCGGTGAAGATTGAGGTGCTTGATTACGCGCTGGAGACGAAAATTCTACGTGATGCGGCGGTTGGGTGGGCCCCGGCGGTGGAGGGGATGCGCCAAAAACTTGACGTTGCGGTTCTCAAGGCGCGCGCAGTCGGCTGGGCGAAGGGAGACGTTGATTTGGAGAAGGTTTTTAAAAAGGTGGAGCGGTTTCAGCGCAACATCGGGTTGGTGGCTCCTAGGATGGCGGCTTGGAAGTGGGATGAGCCCATTCCTTTCCTGAAGGCGGTGAGCGCATTCTTGTTCGGTCGCGACTGGTTGACTGCGAGTTTCTGGCAAGACTGGTACGGGATGTTGCCGTTGGTCGTCGGATCGCTGGTGGTTGCTTTTATCGCCATGGCGGTGGCCGTTCCCTTGTCTATAGCTGCGGCGATTTACATCTCGGAGGTTGCCACCCCTCTTGAGCGTGCATTTATCAAGCCCTACATTGAGTTCATCTCAGCAGTTCCTTCGGTCGTGCTCGGTTTTTTCGGAATCGCAGTCTTGGGGACGGCACTTCGGAGTCTCTCCCAGGTCGCGTTTTTGAGTTGGTTGCCCGGATTCCCCATGTCCGAGCGGCTCAACGCGATGACGGCTGGACTGCTGCTGGCCTTCACCTCAATCCCCACGATTTTCTCGCTTGCCGAGGATGCCTTGACCAATGTGCCGCGGCATTTCAAGGAGGCTAGTTTTGCCCTAGGTGCGACCCGGTTCCAGACTCTCGTCAGGGTTCTCATCCCTGCCTCCCTGTCTGGGATTATTTCTGCGGTGCTGCTGGGGTTTGGGCGCGTAGTTGGCGAGACAATGGTGGTGCTGCTCTGCGCGGGAAACCGGATTGCGATCCCCGACTTCACGGAGGGACTCGGTTCCCTCTATCAACCTGTCCACACGATGACGGGCATCATCGCTCAGGAAATGGGGGAGGTCGCACAGGGTTCAATCCACTATCGGGCCCTGTTTATGGTCGGAATTGTCCTGTTTTTGCTCTCCCTTTTGATCAATTACATCGCTCAGCGGGTGGTGCGAAAATACCGCATCTCCATCGGTTGATTCATTCCCACCCCGTTTTTTATGCAAGAAACTTTGGCGAGCCATGTTTTCAGCAAGCCTCCCACTAACGCGGTGCGGACGGAGAAGATTGCTTTCCGGGTGTTTCGCCTGGCCACCTACTCCATCCTAGTGGCTGCGACGCTCATTTTCGGAGTGATTTTTGCTAAGGGAGCAATGACGGTTTTCACACGGGAGTTTCCGTTCGTGAACGTGACCTTTCTCACCGAGTCGCCCGAGACCTTGCATGTCTTCGAGCATGAGGGGCAGCGGCATGAACTGGGAGACCGCGAGTTTCGCGCATACATGGAACCGCGGGGGAACCCGGCGATTCGGGAGGATAGCTACGTTTACAGTGGAGGCGGGATCTTTCCCTGCATCGTGGGGACTTTCTTTCTGGTGGTTGGTTCGATGGCCATCGCGTTGGTCGTTGGGATCAGCGCTGCGGTGTACCTCAACGAGTACAGTCGGGGCGGAACCGTGGTGGAGTTGCTTCGGTTGGCGATCCTGAATCTTGCGGGGGTGCCCTCTATTGTTTTCGGACTGTTCGGGTTTGGCCTCTTCGTGCTCTTTGCTCCGGTGTTCGGCTCGGCGCCGGTAGAGGGAAATTTTTCACTGCCACTGGGGTTTTGTTACCTGAACTTCACCGGGTGGGGCGTCTCACTGCTTTCCGGCTGGTTTACGCTGGCCTTCATGGTGTTGCCGGTGGTGATTACCGCCAGCGAAGAGTCGCTCAAGGCCGTGCCAAGAGGATTTCGCGACGGTTCACTGGCACTAGGGGCTACCCAGTGGGAGGCGATTCGCACCAACGTGCTGCCCTATGCGCTCCCTGGGATCTTGACCTCCTCCATTCTAGGGATCGCCCGGGTGGCCGGTGAGACCGCCCCCATCATGTTCACCGCGGCCTACGTGGTGAGGGACCGGCTGCCTTGGCAGGTGGACAAGGCGGTGGACGTTCTTTTTCAAGGCGTCATGGCGCTGCCCTACCATATTTACGTGGTGTCCTCCAAAATCCCCCAGAATGAGTACACGGAACGTGTCCAGTTTGGGACGGCGTTTGTGTTCTTGGCTGTTGTCCTTTCCGTGGCGCTGTCGTCGGTGATTTTGCGCAACCGGATGCGGTCACGCTACCGCTGGTAAAATGAATTCGAAGGTTCTTAACCCCAATCATCCTGTGAAAACTGACCTCTCTGTTGGGGCGCCTCCCCTCGACCATTCCGCAAAGTCTTTGCCGCCAGTGATCGAAGTGGACTCCGTTGACTTCTACTACGGAAAGTCAAAGGCACTGCACAACATCTCTCTCAAGATCCCGGCCAAGCAGGTGACTGCCTTCATCGGTCCATCTGGTTGCGGGAAGTCGACGCTCCTGCGTTGCTTCAACAGGATGAACGACCTCATTGAAGGGGCCAGGATTGGCGCCGGGGAGGTGCGGATTCAGGGCGTAAACATATACGATCCAATGGTGGACGTCATCGCGCTGAGGCGACAGGTCGGGATGGTGTTCCAGAAGTCCAACCCTTTTCCAAAGAGCATTTACCAGAACGTTTCCTACGGGCTTGAACTCCAGGGAATACGCGACAGAAAGCGTCTTGATGCAGCTGTGGAAAAAAGCCTTCGGGGCTCAGCCTTGTGGGACGAAGTCAAGGACAGGCTCCACACGAGTGCGTTGGGCCTTTCTGGGGGGCAGCAGCAGAGGTTGTGCATCGCGCGCGCGATCGCGGTCGAACCCTCGGTGATTCTGATGGACGAGCCTTGCTCCGCATTGGATCCGATTGCGACAAGCAAGGTGGAGGAGTTGATCCAGGAGCTTAAAAAGGATTACACAATCGTCATTGTCACACACAGCATGCAGCAGGCAGGCCGGTGCTCGGACCAGACGGCCTTCTTTTATATTGGCAAACTGATCGAGGTGGATGACACGCTCAAAATTTTCACCAAGCCCGGTCACCAACAGACCGAGGACTACATCACCGGGCGCTTCGGCTAGGCGCTTGCGGTGTGGACTCTGATTGGGACAGTTCCAATTTTTGATTCAGCTATTTTGATTAATCCATGAGCATCTACTGGGAACAACATTTGACCGACATCCGCGAGCAACTCCTGATGATGAGCGGGTTGACGGAGCGGAACCTTAGCCAAAGCGTCCGAGCGCTGCTGGAGCGCGACGATGCTTTGGCTGACCTTGTGGAGGCCGAGGACAGCGAGATCGACGAACTCGAAAAGCGTATTGATGAAAGGGTCATCTCCTACATCTCCACGCACGGGCCCATGGCAAGCGACTGCCGTTTTCTGATTACCGCCTCCAAGATCGCCAGCGAACTGGAGCGCATCGCGGATCAGGCCACCACCATCGCTCGCCGGGCGCGTGACCTAAATAGAAATGCCCCGCTGCAGTCGATGGCCGGCATTCCCGTCATGGCTGAGGAGGTGCAGGCGATGCTGCGCCAGAGCATCAGGGCGTTTGTGGAGCGAGAGACCGATCTGGCGCTCGAGGTGATCGGGCGGGACAAGCTTGTGGACGCTGAATACAAGGAGGCCGCTGCGGAGGTAGAGTCTGCCATCATGGCGGATCCCTCGACAACCGCTCGGGAGTTGCATCTTTTAACGGTCGCGAAGGCGCTGGAGCGTGCGGGTGACCACGCGACTAACATTGCCGAGGAGGTCTTCTACCTCTACAAGGGCGAGGACATCCGGCACTCCAAGATTAAAGCGAAGGCTCCGGCGTAGGGGCTGGTGTCGGCGGATCTGGTGGCTTCTTTGGTTTCATCGCATTTTTTGCGATTCCCTCGCGCGGAACTCTCCGGGAGTCGTGCCGGTGTAGCGCTTGAAGTCTTTGCTGAAAAAGAAGCGGTCGGCGTATCCGACTTGTTCGGCAATTTGCTTGATGGTCTCGCGGGTTTCCACCAGTCGGCGTTTGGCTTGACTGACGCGCTCGCGCCGGAGCCAGTCGATGGGTGAGGTCCCGAAGGCTCTTTTGAAGAGGCGGTTAAAGTGGGAGGGGCTCAGACCGCTCATTTCCGCCAGTTGCCGCACCCGGGCCGTCTGGAAGTAGAAAAGCCGCATCCATTCGAGTGCTTTGCGCAGCGCGGGGGGTGCCGCTTTGAGAGGTTCGCCGCTGCTCGCCCGTGCGCAAAACGCCGCTGCAACCAGACGCGCCACTGCCACGTGGATGAGGGCTGGCGACTCGGGCGTGGGGCTTTTCATCCAGTTAAAGACCTCCGGATACACTGAGGGCGCATCGGAAGGGCAGCCGGAGAACACCGGATTAACCTCCGTGCCCAGCATCCGGCTCAGGGATTCCAGTCGCGGGCCTTCGATGCGGATCCAGTAGACCTCCCAGGGGTCCGCACGGTCCGCCCAATGGGAGTGCGGCTTGGAACAGTTGATCCATGCCAACTCTCCCGCGGTTACCCCGTGGACCTTCCCTTGCAACTGGATCCAGCCCTTCCCTTTTAGGCACCAGATGAGCTCGTGGCCTGGAAAATGGTCTCTTTGAACGTGGTGGTCCGCACCGCCGACGAGGTGCCCAGCCCGCGGCACAGTGTAGAAGACCTCCTGATGAGAGGCGTTTGGCGTGTCGAACAGGGAGACCACGAACCGGGTGGTAGTTGGCGCATGCGACATGCTCGGATAATACAACAAAGAAAGCGGTTGGCTCCATTTTCCGTTCAGCTGGAACGTGGTTTAATTTGAGGA
>JBIKSY010000070.1:0-15907 GCA_044348365.1 Chthoniobacteraceae bacterium | reverse complement strand
TCTCCGGATGCAACGCTTCGGCCGGCGGCAGGAACGTCCGCTGCGTGTGCCCGCTTAGGCTAAAACGCGAAAGCCTGCGGCTCTCCGCCTCGTAGGCATTGACCGGAAGTGTCTCGTAATTGCGCCCCCCGGGATGGGCCACATGGTAGGTGCAGCCGCCGAGAGACCGCTGGTTCCAGGAGTCAAACAGGTCAAAAACAAGAGGCGCATGCACTGGAATGGTCGGGTGCAGACAACCCGGGGGCTGCCAGGCCCGGTAGCGCACCCCCGCGACTGCCTCCCCGTTTGTACCAGTGAAGTGAAGCGGCACACGGCGACCGTTACACAAGAGCGCATAACGGTCGCCACTCATGCCGCGCACCTTGACCTGCATCCGCTCCAGCGAGCTGTCCACGTAGCGGACAACTCCGCCCGCGCTGGGTTGCTCGCCCAACACATGCCAAGGCTCCAGTGCACTGCGCAGCTCCACAAAGACCTCACGCTGCTCAAAGTGACCAATCTTCGGAAAACGGAATTCAAAATGGGGTGCAAACCATTCCCACACAAAGTCCCTTCCACTCCGGCGCAGGTCGCCCAACACGTCGCGGAAGTCGGCTTCGCAAAAATGCGGGAGCAGCCAGCGGTCGTGCAAGTCACTGCCCCAGCGCACCAATGCATTCTGGTAGGGCTCCGCCCAAAACTTGGAGACCAAACCCCGCAGCAACAACTGCTGAACCAGGCTCATTCTCGCGTGGGGCGGCATTTCAAAGGCGCGCAACTCCAGCAATCCGAGGCGCCCGGTGGCAGATTCGGGGGCGAAAAGTTTATCAATGGAAAACTCAGCCCGGTGGGTGTTGCCGGAAGCGTCCAGCAGAAGGTTGCGAAAAAGGCGGTCCACGAGCCAGGGCGGCACCGGCTTGTCCGAGGCGGGCACCTGTTCGAAAGCAAGCTCCAGTTCGGCGAGACTGTCGTGACGCGCCTCGTCTATCCGCGGCGCCTGACTGGTCGGGCCAATGAACATCCCGCTGAAAACCCAGCTTAGTGAGGGATGGTTCTGCCAGTAGGTCAGCAACGAGCGCAGCAAATCGGGGCGCCGCAACACCGGCGAATCCGCAGGCGTGGCGCCGCCCAAAATCACGTGATTACCACCGCCCGTGCCCGTGTGACGGCCGTCGAGCATGAACTTCTCCGTGCCCAGACGGGTCTGCCTGGCCTCCTCGTACAGCGTCTCGGTGCGCTCCACCAGCTCCCCCCAACTTGCGCTAGGGTGCAGGTTGACCTCGATCACACCCGGATCAGGCGTAACCCCAAACCGTTGGAGTCGGGGGTCAGGCGGCGGTGGTTCGCCCTCGATGATCACAGGCAGGGAAAGCTCGGCCGCAGCGCGCTCAAGCACCGCCACCAACTCCACAAAGTCCGTTCCGCTCGCCAGCGGCGGTAAAAAGACGTGCAACCGGCCATTCCTAGGTTCCACGCAGAGTGCGGTTCTAACGAGGCTCGCGTCCCCCTTTTCCAACAATCCGGAGGTCGGCCCTTCTTTCTCTTCTGCGAGCGGCTTTTTCGCCGGGGGCTTCACACTTTTCGGATGCGCCATGAACCGGAACTCCGGCGGAAGCGGAGGCAACGGCTGGGTAGGGTCCAGAGGATACAGCTGGGGCCGCCGGGAGGCCGTCTCCCACAGCAGCGAATCCAGCGGCAGCCGCAACCCCATCGGGGAATCCCCCGGGATGAGCCACAGCCGCTTGTCGTCGCGCAGTTGCCACTCGCTCGACTCCCAGCCGCCGGCCTCTCCACGCCGCAATGGAAGCACATAACCGACCTCAGAATGTAGCCCCTGCGCAAAGATGCGCCGGAAGCGCTCTCTTTCCTGAGCCGTGCCAAGTTTGGAATCCGCCACGGAGACATCTGGCGGCAAACAACGCTCGCGCCAAATATAGTAGAGCGCGTCCTCGTGGCCGGGGACAATGCAGGCTCCACTGACCCGAAGCAGGCTGGCAAGACGCTCGGTCAACAGGCGGGCCTCCCTCAATCCATGCTCGTAATCGGTGGACTCATCCGCCAGCGATGCGGGGTCGTTCCAAACCGGCACGCCGTCTTTCCGCCAAAGCGCGGTCAGCGCATAGCGGGGAAGGGCCTCCCCAGGGTACCATTTCCCCTGCCCATAGTGCAGGACTGCACCCGGGGCGAAACTCTCACGCAGCCGCCGGAGCAGTTCACCCGATAACTTCCGCTTCGCCGGCGATACTGCCTCGAAGTTCCACTCCGGCGCATCAGGATGGTCGATGGAAACAAAAGTCGGCTCACCTCCCATGGTGAGGCGCACATCGGCTGCCTTCAGCTGCTGATCAATTTTCTCTCCGAGTTTGAGCACCGCAGTCCACTCTTCGTCGGTGTATGGCTTTGTAACCCTAGGGGACTCACTGATGCGGATGACGCGCATCTCGTGTTCAAGTTGCGATTCGCACGGATCTACCGCGCCGCTGACCGGGGCCGCCGACGCCGGCTCGGGCGTGCAGGAAAGCGGGATGTGCCCCTCGCCGGCGAGCAGACCGGATGTCGGGTCAAACCCGATCCACCCCGCCCCGGGCAGGTACACTTCGCACCACGCATGCAGGTCGGTGAAATCCACCTCGGTGCCGGAAGGGCCGTCGAGGGCCTTCAAATCGGGCGCCAACTGGATGAGGTAGCCGCTGGCAAAGCGTGACGCAAAACCCAGATGGCGGAGCGTTTGACACATCAACCAAGCCGAATCCCGGCACGATCCGCTGCCTCTGCCAAGGGTGACCTCGGGCGACTGGACCCCCGGCTCCAACCGGATGAGATACCGTACGTCCCGCTGAATCCGCTGGTTGAGTGCGACCATGAAATCAATGGTCCGCAACGGGCTGCCGGCGGCGGTGGGCGCTTCCATTTCATGACGCACACCTGCCACGTAATCGCTCAAAAGCGGGTCGGCCTGCGGAACCTCCAAAAATGGCGCCAGTTCCTTGCGCAAAGCCGCCTCGTATCGGAAGGGGACCTGAGCCGCCGCCTCATCCAGAAAAAAATCAAAGGGGTTGTGCACCGCCATCTCCACGACCAACTCTACGTCGACCACAAACTCCCGCATGGGTTCAGGCAACACCAGCCGGCCGTTCCAATTGGAGAAGGGATCTTGCTGCCAGTTGAGGAAGCTTGGCCCGCCCCCAATTTTCAACGAATAGCTAAGCACTTTGGTCCTGCAATGAGGTGCCGGCTTTAGGCGCACGACATGCGGGGCGTGAGCGACTGCCCGGTCGTAAGAGTACCGGGTGCGGTGAGAGAGCGCTACGTGAATGGACATGGAACCGGTTTCCTTTTTGAGGGACAACTGCGCGCGATTCCTGAGGGGTATTAAAGGGGTTAGCTCCTCTCCCGCCCTCTGGCGAGCACGAACCCGCCCCGGCCAATCCAACTCTGGGCAAACCAACAGACTCCCAGCCGCTCACAAACACTCGGCAGAGCCCGCCTCATCCCCAGAATTTACTTTCAGGCGCTTGTCCGAACCCGACGCCCACCCGTTGGTTTCATACCCCAACCCCACTGCGCCGAGGTCACCCCACTTCAACCTCCATTTAGGCCATCCCGCTTTTGGCCGACACACCCGCCCCCAACTACTTCACAGAAATCAGTTCGACCTCAAAGATGAGAGCCTCATCCGGCCCAATTCCGCCCCCTGCTCCCTTTGAACCATACGCGAGACTTGAGGGGATGTAGAGCTCCGCCTTGCCCCCTTCCTTCATTAACTGGATTCCTTCCGTCCATCCCTTGATCACTTGATTCAGCCGAA
Organism: Chthoniobacteraceae bacterium; assembly: GCA_044348365.1. Taxonomy (GTDB): domain Bacteria; phylum Verrucomicrobiota; class Verrucomicrobiia; order Chthoniobacterales; family Chthoniobacteraceae; genus Chth-196. The sequence goes on along the minus strand of JBIKSY010000070.1, from coordinate 12,120 downwards.
AGGTCGTCGGCTCGCCGCGTCGATAAGAGCTGTCAAATTCGGTTCCCGAAATCAGCCTTCCCCGATAGTGCACAACCACAGTGTCGGTACTTTTGGGCTGGCGTCCTTGCCCAGTCGCCAACACCCGGACTTGAAGACCGCTCGGCAGCGTTTTTACGCCGTCCAACTTCGCATTCTGTTTCAAAAACACCTCCCCCCGAATCAGTCCGGACTGGGCCCATCCGGGAAAAGGTGTGAAAACAACGGTCAGCCCGAGCGCCAGACAGGAAAGAGCGCGCAAGACTGGAGCAATTTGAGCAGTTGAGACCATTCCCTTCCCTGCCCCATCCGTGCCCTGCTGACAAGCTCCCACAGCGGGAAAACGCTTACAAAGGGCAGGAACTCCAAACCGCTATCTGGCAGGCAACGCGTCCGACTCGGGCTTGGCGGAAATCTCAATTCGGAAGGGCCCATCCCCCTCGCTCGGAGTGAACTTAAAGGTCAGCATACGGCTCCACGCGACGGTGGCATGGAGGGTCTCAAGGACTGAGCCGCTTTTTCCGCGAACCTCGATCCGGTAATCTCCCTTGCCGTAAATGGGTGCAGTGCGGACGGTCATTGGAACCGCTGCGTCCAACAGCATCCCTTTCTTGGAGATATCCGAGACAATGATCCACTGGGGGGCGGCGCCCTGACGCTCAGGTAGAAAGACGTATTGCAGGAAGCGGACCTCAGAGCCTTGGTCAAAACGGATGCTGGCGTTCTCGACTGACAGCGGCGGAGCACTGAGAGCCTCCACGATGGAGTGCGCCATCGCCTCCGCGCCGGCATTGTTGGGGTGAATGGTGTCAGCGTAGAAGGAGCGACGGTGGTCGAGTGCCCGGTGCGTGTCGGCAACGTGGCAGCGATGACGAGCGGCGATCTCCTGAATTGCGACCCCAGCCTGACTGATCCACTCGTCCTGATTCTCTGCCCACCGAAAGTCTGCGATCGGAGTGGTCAGCACGATCGGCATCTGCGCCTTGGCCGAGCGGAGAGTGGAAACCAGATGTTCATATTTGGCGGCAAATTCGGTGACGGAGAACCCCCAGTATTGGTCGTTGACCCCCCACTGGATCACCACCGCGTCCGGGTTTTGCGAGAGCACCTCGGACTCCACGTAGTTTGGTTTTTGCTGGCAGAGGGCCTGGCCGCTGCGCCCCAGATTGATCTCCGTCAAGTTGGGAAACCTGCTCTGGAGCAACCTCGTTGCGACGGTTGAATACCGGTCGGTCTTGGGCGACTTCACTCCAACTCCCGCCGTAATGCTGTCGCCCAGAAAGGCGATTCGGGTGATCTCCCTGTCACCGGGCGGGGGGGCAACCGCCAGGGCACTGAAAGAAACGAAGAGGAAGATGTGGAGAAAGCCAAACGTGCACTTCATGGGAAAACCCCGAATACGCAGTGCCAAAGTCTATTTCAGTAGCTCCTTAACCTTGGCTTCGATGGCTTCGCTCCAGATTTGGTAGCCCTTTTCGTTGGGGTGCAGGAGGTCGGGCATGATGCTCTTTGGGAGAGTACCGTCTGCATCCAGAAACTTGCCGCCAATATCCATGAAGAACACCTTTTTGTCGTCAGCAAGGCCTTTCACCAGAGCGTTGGTAGCCTCGTTTTGCTGGCGCAACCTGTCCTCCTTGTCCGCTCCTCGAGGAAAGATGGCCAGTAACAAGATTTTAGCCTCTGGGCACTTCTGTTGAAGTTTTGCAAGGATGGCCTTGATGCCGTCTGCCGTCTGCTGCGCGCTGCACTGGTAGACTGCACCATCGAGTTCCGCTTGCGGCCGTCCCTGATGGCCGGTGTTGTTGGTGCCGATCATCAGCACGATTTCCTTTGGCTTGATGCCGTCAAAGTTCCCGTGGTCAATGCGCCAGAGCACGTGCTCGGTGCGGTCTCCGCCGATCCCAAAATTAGCGGCCTTCAGCGGTGCCCAGATTTGTTCCCAGACGGCCTTGCCTTTGCCATCCCAGCCATGGGTGATCGAGTCGCCGAGGAACACAAGCTGGGCTTCTCCTTTTCTGGCAATCTCGTTGAAGGATTCGTGGCGTTTTTCGGTGCCGGGATGCAATACCGGTCGGATTGCGTAATTGGTTTCTCCAACTGCGGAAAGGAGGGATGCGGCAAGGGCGAAGGCTGACGCGAGGTGGGATTTCATAGGGGGGTGTTGCTTGCGCCGCACTCTACAATTCCAGTGCTCTCTGGCAAGTCAGCGCGCAGGACCCCATCTTGGAAAGTGAAGAAGCGGTTTTGCAGGCAAGCGGGGTTTTTACCTGAACGCATTTTTGGCGCCTTTGAGGCCCCTTAATTGGTCAACTCTGCTCTCAATTGCCGTACGGGATCGGTAAGAAACGCCCGGTTGGATCCCCCAAGCGCACGCCCGGCGGCCCCTTCCTAAGGGCATTTGCCTTTTAGGATACTCCTTTTGCTGCCACCGAGCGTCTTTTGGGCTATCTATCTACGCTCCCCCGTTTCCCGCACCAGATTTACTCATGAATTCCCGCCTCTGGAAGTTTCTCACATCGCTCAAAGTTACCGTGGTGCTGCTACTCTTGAGTACGCTGCTGGTGTTTCTAGGCACCTTGGCGCAGGTAAACGAAGGGCTTTGGGAGGCGCAGGAACGCTGGTTTAAGAGCTATTTTGTGCTCCGCCGCGCCGGGGACGCCTGGTGGGTGCCACCTGTTTTTCCCGGAGGCTACTCCATCGGCTTCTCCCTGCTTTTTAATTTGATCGCAGCACACATCCACCGTTTCCAATGGAGCCGCAAGAAAGTGGGCATCCACCTGACGCATGCTGGCATTGTGCTGCTTCTCGTCGGCCAGTTGGCAACCGACATGCTTTCCCGAGAAAGCTTCGTCAGTTTCGAAGAGGGCCAGAACCGCGACTATTCCGAGGCGCACCGCACCGTGGAACTCGTGGTGCTTGGCGAACCCCAAAACGGCAGGGAACGGGTGGTCGCCTTTTCTGAAGCGGCCGTCGCCCGCAAACAGGCCCTCGTCGCCCCCGATTTTCCTTTTGAGATGCGCGTCACCGAGTGGGGGGAAAACGCGGAGGTCCACTCCCACTCGACGCTCCTAGAGATCGGCACCCAGATGCAGACGGCCATCGCCACGATGAAGTCGAAGTATGGCACGGCCGAGGCTCTTCCCGGCGAGGCCGAACGCGCCAAGGAAAACGGCGCTCGCTCTGCCATTTGGAGCGAGGCGCTCAGGGCGGTGGGAGAGAAGGACTCCGACATCGTCGCGGCAGCCAGCCGCGTCGCAGCCGATCCCGCAAGAGAAGGCATGCTGCGCAAGGAGCTCCAGACCCGGTTTTCCTCGCAGATGCTGGAAGCCTTCAGCATGCGCCAGCCCACCATGGAAAAGATGCAGGCTGCAAAATACCTCGGCTCCCAACTGGCGGAGGACAAGTTCGTCCCCCTAGATAAGCTCCCCGCCGCCGCTGCTCAGGGTGCGGGCCAACGCATGCTGCTGGTGCCAAAGCCCCCCGCCCACGGGATGGACGACCGTAACTTTCCCTACGCCAGGATCGAAATCCTCGAAAAGGGCAAGAGCCTCGGTGTTTGGATGCTTTCCCCCTGGATTGTGCCGCAGGAGATCCAAGCCGGCGGCCAAACGTTCCGTATCGCCCTGCGCTCGGAACGCTACGGACAGCCTTTCTCGCTGACGCTGCTCAAAACCACCCACGAGGTTTATCCGGGCACCCAGATTCCCAAAAACTTTCAAAGCCACATCCTGCTTGAAAACAAGGAAAAGGGCGAGAAACGGGAAGTGGATATTTCCATGAACAACCCGCTGCGCTACGGCGGACTCACCTTCTACCAGCACCAGATGGGCCGGACGGAGGTCTCCGGCGGCAAAGGCAACAGCCAGTTGCAGGTGGTGCGCAACCCGAGCTGGATCACTCCCTACCTTGGCTGCGCCATCGTGTCGCTCGGGATGCTCTGGCAGTTCCTGTACCATCTCGTTGGGTTTATAACCAAACCGCGCCCGGCTAAAATCAAAGCCCCCGTCCAAGCCTGATTCCATGAAGAAACTCCTTCCTCTGCTCCTTCCGGCGCTTTGCGCGCTTTGGGTTTTTTCGTCCTGGCGCGCCCCTTCTGATCGGCCTGGTGCCATACCCGCCGGCGCCTTTGGCCGCCTCCCAGTCATTGCCAACGGGCGGGTCCAGCCTCTGGATTCCCTCGCCCGAAACAGCCTGCTGCAAATCCGTGAGAAACAGACCGCCAGCACCGGCACCTCGGAAGGCGCAGCCCGGACCCTCTCAGCCTCGGAATGGTTGCTGGAACTTTTCTTCCAACAGGACAAGGCAGACACCCGGCCGGTCTTCCGCATCCTGCACACGGAGGTCAAAGGCCTACTTGGACTGCCATTGGATCCGGATCCGGCCAAGGGAATGGATGGAAAACACTTCTCTTGGAACAACCTGGCTCCGAAGCTGCCCGACCTCATGCAGGAGGCTCGGCGTGCCCAGGCCGTTAAATCCGAGCTCCACACCCCCTACGACCGCGCCCTGCTCCAGCTCTGGAACGGGGTCACCCTCTATCGGCGCCTGGAGGCTGCCGCTCAACCGCGCGACACCAACGACTGGGAGCGCGAGCTCAGGGAGTTCACCGCGGCAGTCCCGGCGGGACGAGCCGCCGCCAAAGCCCAGCAGGAAGGCAAAACGCTGGACCCCAAAGAGACCGCGGCTCTCGAGACCCTCATCCACACCCTGCAGCATGCCTCCGACATGCAAACCCTCACCCCCCCGCTGCTGGTGCCGCCCGTCACGCCCGGTATCGGCCCCGAAGGTTGGCAACGCACCGACGAGTCCCTCTTTCAGGTTGCCAAGGGCGAACCCGTTCCCAGCGCCTTGCGCGCCTACGCAGCCATGGGCACAGCTTACCGCGCGGGGGACGCAACTGGATTCAGCGCGGCGGTGGAGACCTACCGGCAAGAGCTCGGCCCAAACCTACACCAGGTGCTCAAGAAGTGCGCCAGCGAACAGCTCTTCAGCAATCTGGAGCCATTTTACAAGGCCACCGTCCTCTACGTCCTCATCGGGCTGTGCGTGATGATCTTCACCCTGGACCCCGCTCGCTTCGCTGTCCTGCGGGAAACGGCCCACCGGTTGACCGTGGCCACGCTCCTGCTGCACACCGCGGGGCTCATTTTCCGCATGGTCCTCGAAGGGCGCCCCCCCGTTACCAACCTTTACTCCTCGGCCGTGTTCATCGGCTGGGGCGCCTGCGGCCTGGGCCTCCTGCTGGAGCGCTTCTGGAAAAACGGGATCGGCTTGCTTGCCTCCTCCTCCGCCGGTTTTCTGACCCTGATCATCGCACACAATCTCGCTCAGAGCGGGGACACGATGGAGATGATGCGGGCAGTGCTGGACACCAATTTCTGGCTGGCGACCCATGTGGTGGTGGTCACCCTCGGTTACTCCGCGACCTTTGTGGCCGGACTGCTCGCGGTGCTCTACGTAGTGCTGGGATTCTTCACCTCGACGCTCACAAAGGAGTCCGCACAGTCCCTTTCCAAGATGGTCTACGGCATCGTGTGCTTCGCCGCGCTCTTCAGCTTCATTGGCACCGTTCTGGGCGGCATCTGGGCGGACCAATCCTGGGGCAGGTTCTGGGGCTGGGATGCCAAGGAGAACGGCGCCCTGATGATTGTCCTCTGGAACGCAATCTTTCTCCACGCCCGCTGGGGCGGCATCGCACGGGAACGCGGCCTCATGGCTCTGGCCCTGGGGGGAAACATCATCACCGCCTGGTCTTGGTTCGGTGTGAATATGCTGGGCATCGGCCTCCACTCCTACGGCTTCATGTCTGCTGCCTTCAACTGGCTGATGCTGTTTGTGGTCTCGCAACTCATCCTCATGGCACTCGCCCTTCTCCCTCCCAAGCTCTGGCGCAGCCAATTGGCCTGAACCCCAGAGCCTCAGGGATCTTAGCGGTAACGGATTGCATCCAAGAGTTCTTTGGCGGAGCCCAGATCGCAAGGGCGGAACGGCGGCCTCCTGCCAGCTACTCCAGAGCTGCTGCTGCTTCATCCAAGCCGATCTCCCTCCCTGCCCATCCGACAGTTCACTCGTAACGTGTTTTGTCGCCCCCCCCATCGGGCGGCATTCCAAGAAAAAGGGGATGCATGGGTTTAACCCCCTGCATCCCCTTCGATATTCCCTGCCTCTGTTGGCGCCCGACTAGCGGTTAGCGAGGGGGAACATAGACCCGGGCTGGATCAACTGCAGTTCATGGATGGCCCAAGGATCGGAGCCCACGCCAAGCTGTGTGATACGCACAAACCGCGCCTTGGTCGTCGGGAAGTTCAGCTCTGTATTGGGGACTCCGCCGCTGGCCTTGCCAACGACCGTTGTCCAACTCTGGCCGTCCGTGCTCAACTCCACCTTGACCTGTTTGGCGGCGACCTTTGAGCGCTGGGGCACCTCCATGCGTACCCCCATCAACGACTGCTCCTGCGGCAACTCCACCTGAAACCACTGCCCAGCGACCTGGGGAACTGCGGTGGTCCACGCGGTGTTGCCCTTGCCGTCCAGTGCTGCGGCGGCCACCTGCCCCGAATCGCTGGCGGATGCTTTCCACTGGGCGCGGTTGCCCAATGGATTGGGCAAAGCAGAAGCCAACTCTGGCTGGGTCCACGCCGCCGCACGCTCCTTGGTTGCCTGGCGGATTTTGGCCACTTCCTCCAATGTCAAAACGGATCCACGGTTGCTGAAACTGTTGCGTACGTAGCTCCCCACAGCCGCCAGGTACCGATCCGGGTTGGTGCCCAGCGGCACCATTTGCGCCTCGTAGGTTTTTCCATCCAGCGGACCGGTAATGCCGTGAAGCAGTACGGAAATAAGCCCCTCCGCGGGTCCGGCGACCGTCTTTGAACCGGCCAAGGGAGGGGCGAGGGTCACCCCGGGAGCGGCCCCAGCTAGGGGCATCCCCTTTCCATCATGCCCGTGGCAGCTGAAGCACAACTCACGGAAAATAGTTTCCCCTTCTTTGAGCATCGCCAGATCCTGAGGACTGAAATCCTTGGGATAAGAGGGCAGTCCCGCAGAGAGAGCCATTCTTCCGAGCTCTTGAAACCCTTTCGAGGGGCTTTCCGCAATCAGCTTGTTGGCCGTGTCCGTCCACTTCTCCCAGTTGAGCAGTTTGCCAGTGAGGAGCACCTGCAGGGCGACTGTGGGATCCGGGTCCTTGGCGAGCGCCAGAACCTCCGGTTTAAGCGAAAGGTCGCCCGCCTTCCAAAGCGACTCGCTCACTCGCACAGCAGAGAGACGTACCTGAGGATCCCCGTCCTTCATCAATTGCGCCACCAAACCAGGGCTCGCCGCCTCCAAACCTTCCAAAGTCCAGAGTGCGTGCATCCGGGTCAGTGGGCTTTTGCTAGAACGCGCCAGTTTCTCGAGGGCCGGGGCAACCGACTTGTCTCCCCGGACCACAAGCAGTTTCTGGGCGGTGTCGCGCCACCAACCGTTGGGATGCTCCAGATGGGCCACCCACTGGTCGGGGGTCTCCTCCAGCATCCGGGGCTGCGGGCCAGGCTTGAAATCCTTGTGAACCAAACGCCAGACACGCCCGTGCCCGATGTTTTTACCCATCCCGTAGGCGTCAATAATGCCACGGAGGTAGCTGCCCGGCTTGGTCCAGTTGCCCTCCTGAACGATGCCTCGATACATATCCACGAGATAGAGACACCCGTCTGGGCCAGTGGCCATGTTGACGATCCGGAAATTCGGGTCGGTCGAGGTGATAAACTCCGCCTTGTCGTAGGCGTTGGATATCTTGGTGATTCCGTCCTCCACCGTCACCTTGGTGCGTCGGATCAGACGCCCGACAGGTTCGGAAAAGAGGATGTCGCCGCGCAAGTCAGCGGGAAGGCGGTCGCCGCGGAACACCTCCTGGCCACAGGTGGCGGTGAAGTGGTTGAGCGTGTAAAGGCCCGGCCGGTGCCGGTTGGGGCCGCCCTGTTGGTCGGGCAGACCCAGAGCGGGCCAGACCTCTGGAAAATCCGCGCTCTGCTGGGCGGGATGGTTTAGCCCTGCGTAGGCGATGTGCGTTTGGAAGTTGACCAGCCCCTTTTCACCGCCCGCGTTGCAGAACCATACCTTTCCAAAATCATCTTGGGTCAGCCCCCATTGCCCCCCGTTTGGAGCGGTGGGTTCCTTAAGCGCCCCCTTGGGACTCCACCGGATGCGGTAAGAGTTGTAAGTGGTGTAGATCCAGTTGTCCATGGACCACACCAACCCGCTGGGCTGGTGCTCCATGTTCCCACCCCGGGGCCCCCCAAGGTAGAAATTCTCCTTGGTATCGGCTATGCCGTCGCCGTTGGTGTCCCGGTGGCTGGTGATGTCGAGCGTGTCGGTCACCCCCACAAGCACCCGGTCGTCCAGGGGAAGCACCATGCGAGGCAGCAGCAGATTGTCCAAAAACGGTGTGTGCTTGTCGTAGACCCCGTCCCGCTTGGAGCTTTCATGGCGGGAAATACGGCTCAGCGGCGCGTGCTCATTGGTGGCATCCGCGTCTTGCATGTAAGTGCGCATCTCCACCACGTACATCCGACCGTTGCCATCGAAGGCGATGGCGGAAGGCTCCTTGACGTCCGGTTCGCTCAACACAAGCTCCAACCGGTAGCCCTCGGGCAGTTGGATCTTTGCAGCCTCCTGAGCAGGGGAGAGTAACTCTACCTGATAGGGTTCTGGCAGGGTGGGTTGCGGAGCCGCAGGTTGCTGTGCGAAGGCAGGCAGGACGGTGACCAGAAGCAAACCTGCGGATTTTGTGCGTTTTTTCATTTTTTAACAAGCTAGGGGAACAGAACAAACACCAGGAAGAAGACGGGAGCTCCGCTGAAAGGGGAAACCTCAGCCACAAGGGCTGCCCTCAAGAGGAAACCGACCTTAAAAGGGCTTCCCAGAGCGCCTCCCCGTCCTTTCGGCAACCGAAAACGGCCTGAATGCGGGACCCCGGCTCCTCCGAATTCTTAGAAAGATAAGCAGGCGGGGAACCCCTGAACCAAGTTTTGCGTGCCAAAAATCATTGGGTGCACTTGATCCTTAGAGGTTGTTTGCTAGATTTGAGGCCTCAGATTGGCCCTTTGTCTTACCTTGGCGTCTCATCTGAGAACAGTTTACCAGTTCACTCCCCCTGAAACACCTGCACAGCGCCACACACACACCGCCTCCAACTGAGGAGGTCCGTCCGAATCCGGTTTCTACCGTCCCCTTCTCTCCAAGACAAAGCCCTTTGCTATCCGTTTGGACAGCTTTGCAATAGCCTCCCTTATCCCCCAGTCCAGCCCCATGAATTCCAGTTCCCAAAGTGCCTCCCCTCAGAATCCAAGATCCCCAACCAAAGGCACCCCTTCCCCGCCCTCGGCCGGGCCGGTGGCGGAGTTTCTGAGCATCCACCGCATTGCACTGCTTTCCGCCGGTCTTTTCCTTGCCGTGCTCGCCGTCTTCTGGCAGGCGGGAAACTTTGGTTTCCTCAGTTTTGACGACAACCAGTACATCCCTGAAATTCCGGCTGTTCGTGAGGGATTGACCCCTTCGAGCTTCTGGTGGGCTTGGACCAACAGTCATGTTGGCCAGTGGCATCCCCTTACCACCCTCTCCTTCATCTTTGACTCCAGTGTGTCGGGCTTTTCAAAAGCCCTCTCCTCGGGAAAATCGATGGAGGAGGCGTACAAGGCGGCTGGCTGGTTCCATTTTCACAACATAATCCTGCACGGGGCGGCGGCAGCATTGCTTTTTCTGGCAATCAACCGCCTGACCCGCTCCTTCTGGCGCAGCGCCTTTGCCGCAGCCATTTTTGCGCTTCATCCCCTGCGCGCGGAGTCGGTGGCTTGGGTCACCGAACGCAAGGATGTGCTCAGCGGCGCTTTCCTCATGGCGATCCTCTGGTCTTACGCCTATTACACAGAGAAGCCCTCTTCTAGGAAGCGCCACATCCTGCTCTGCGTCCTGTTTGCTTTGGGGCTCCTATCCAAGCCAATGCTGGTGACCATCCCCTTCGTGATGGTGCTGTTGGACATCTGGCCGCTCAAACGTCTCAACATCGAACCAGAATCGCCCGGCGCTTGGAAAGGGGTCTGGCAGAAACTTGTTCCGCTTCTCGTCGAGAAGATCCCACTTTTTGTGATGGCGTTTGCCTCGGCAATCGGTGCCGTCTTTGCCGTGGGCACCCCCTTTCGGCCGATCCCGATTCTTCCGCTCCTGCCGCGCCTGCTCTACATCCCAGTATCCTACGTTATGTATCTGCGGCAGTTCTTTCTGCCCTACGGACTCTCCGCGCACTACCCGTTCGTGGTGGAAGGCCCACCCATCTGGAAGGTGCTTTTGTGCACTTCGATCCTCATTGCCCTGACGGTGCTCGCCTGGCGCTGGCGCAAACAGCACCCCTACTTCCTGCTTGGCTGGTTTTGGTTCCTTGGCGCCCTGCTACCCGTCATCGGACTGGTTCCCGGCGGAATCCAAATCGCAGCGGACCGTTACACCTATGTGCCACAGATCGGCATGGGGATCGCAGCCGCCTGGATGCTTGGCTCTCTGGTAAAGGCCTTTCCAGCCACGCGGAACGCCGTCTGCGCTGGAGCCGTGTTGATTGTTGGAACCTTTTCCATTGCCTGCGTCAAGCAGACCGGCACATGGAAGGACGATGAGTCCCTCTGGACTCACTCGCTCAAGGTCACCAAGGACAACGATTATTCCTCCGAAAAACTGGCCTCCGCCTACCAAGCACGGGCCCTTCGGGAGCCCGCGGAAAAGGCACAGGAACTCCGCAAGGAGGCGGAAAAACTCTTCAGGGATGCAGTCCGCCTCAACCCACACCTCGTGGGTTCTCTCAACAACCTGAGTGTATTGTTACGGGGCAAGGGCGAACTACCCGAGGCCATCGAGTTACAGAGGAAAGCGGCCGAAGAGCATCCTCGCTGGGGCCTGATGCACAGGAATCTGGCGAGCGTTCTGACCCAAAACAGGCAGTTTCCTGAGGCAGTGGCCAGTTTTGAAAAGGCGATCGCGCTGGATGCGAATGACGTCGAATCGCGCTATAACCTAGGGTTGATCCTGAGCGAGACGCGCACGGACGCGGAAAGCCTTCAGGCAGCCCTGGAGCAGTTCCGCAAGTCGGTCGCACTGCAACCCCGCTTTGCGGAGGCGCATTTCAGTCTTGGAAATGTGCTGTATCGACAGGGGAAGGTCGACGAGGCGATCCAAAGCTTCCGCAAAGCAATCGAGATGGATCCGAACCACGCGCGGGCCTGCAACAACCTGGCGAGCCTGTTGGGCACCAAGGGTGAAAAAGAGGAGCCAAGCCGCCTTTACCAGCGAGCCATCCAAATCGACGGCAATTATCTGGAAGCTTACCGGAACCTGGCGGAGGCACTGCTGCGTAACGGCAACCCCGCGGGGGCGACCCAAGTCTGGCAGGCCGCCCTGGGACGCAACCCCAACGACCTGCCGAGTCTATACAGGCTCGCCTGGATTCTGGCTACACATCCCGACGCTGGAGTCCGCAAGATTTACGAGCCCATTGATCTGGCTAAAAAAGGCGTCGAGCTAACACAAGGCAAGGAGCCCGCTTTTCTGGATGCTCTGGCGGCGGCGCAGGCCCAACTGGGCAAATTCACGGAGTCCCTCGAGTTGGTGAACCGCGCGCTTGATCTAATTCCCGACAAAAACTCGCCGCAGGCAGGAGCGCTCAAGGCGCGCCAGGAACTTTACAAGGCGGAGAAGGCTTACCGGGAGCCTGTTCCTGGAACCTAGTTTGCGTCGACGGATCCGGCCTCGCATGCGCATTCTGATCACAGGCATTTGTGGTTTTGCGGGCAGCACTCTCGCCCGCAGGCTGCTTCAGGAGCGCGAGGGGTTGCATATTTGCGGGATAGACAACCTTTCCCGTGCCGGTTCCGAGACCAACCTGGCGAGCCTCCGGGCGCTGGGCTGCGAGGTGGTCATTGCTGATCTTAGGGATCCAACGGTGCTGGAAGCACGACCACCGGCGGACTGGCTTATTGACGCGGCAGCAAATCCCTCGGTGCTTGCGGGCACTCCCGGCCACTCGTCGGCGAAGGATCTGCTGGATGTGAACCTTTTCAGCACCGTCCCCATGCTGGA
>JBIKSY010000005.1:0-48248 GCA_044348365.1 Chthoniobacteraceae bacterium | reverse complement strand
CTTCTGGTAAGCCGTTTGGGAAGACCAAGGAAGGCGCTGCGGTGGAAGTCTTCACACTCACCAACAAGCATGGGGTCAGACTGCGCGCGATGACCTATGGCGCGACTGTGCTCAGCTTGGAGACCCCCGACAGGACGGGCAAAAACGCAGACATCGTTCTCGGTTATAAGACGCTTGGCCAGTACGAGAAGTCTTCGCCCTATTTCGGGGCGATCGTGGGCCGCTATGGCAATCGGATCGCCGGTGGAAAGTTCACCCTCGACGGGAAGGAATTCACCCTGGCGCAAAACAATGGGGCGGAGGGCTTGAAAAGCTCCCTGCATGGCGGCCTGCGCGGCTTTGACAAGGTGGTTTGGAAGGCCGAGGCGATTGCGCGGGACGGCGCTCAAGGGGTGCGTTTCTCCTACTTGAGCAAGGATGGTGAGGAAGGGTATCCGGGAAACCTGGAGGCAAAGGTGACTTACTGGTTGAACGACGAGAACGAGTGGCGGGTGGAGTATGAAATGACCTCCGACAAGGCGACACCGGTCAACCTGACCCAGCACAGCTATTTCAACCTCAAGGGGGAGGGGAAGGGTGACATCCTCGGCCATGAGTTGACGCTTCCTGCCGCCAAGTTCACTCCGGTCAACGCCGCGATGATTCCCACGGGTGAAATTCGTGCGGTCGGCGGCAGCCCCTTGGATTTCAACAAACCCACAGCGATCGGGGATCGCATACAGGCCGACGATGAGCAACTCCGTTTGGGCGGCGGTTACGACCACAATTTTGTGCTCAAACGGCCTCTGTTTGCAGGTCTGTCGGCGGGGCGCACCCATCCCGCCGCAACTGTGCACGAACCCCTCACAGGGCGTCTATTGACCATTCTGACGAGCGAACCGGGGATTCAGTTTTACTCAGGCAACTTCCTGGACGGGACACTCAAGGGCAAGGCCGGGGCTGCGTACCCGAAGCGCTCCGGTTTCTGTCTTGAGACGCAGCACTATCCGGATTCCCCGAACCAGCCTGCATTTCCAAGTACGATCTTGAAGCCCGGAAAGGTTTGGAAGAGCACGACTGTCTTCCAGTTTGGGGTGAAATAGAGACGCGTGCCGCCCCCGGGGCATATTCCCCGGGGGGCCTCGCGTTCAGCGTTTGCGCACCCGGAGCAGCACCGGGGGAGTGGGCTGCCCCCCGTCGCCTTTGGCCCGGAAGAAGATGAGTCGCTCCGATTCCGGGACCCACTTTGCTGCGGTCAGAAAGAAGTCCCGTTCGGTTTCTCCCTCGGGAATCAGGAGGCCGTTGAGGCCGATGTTGTCCACGTAGACTCCGTGGGGGAGGTTGCGCCCGGAATCCTCGCCACCTAGTTCGATGCGCTCCTTGAAGTCGATCCGCGTGGCCTTGATCCGGGCGGTGATGGTCTCACCGGGATGGATGGTGAGCACTTGCTGAGTTCCTTCCGAAGTGGTTTGGGCGACGTCCACCTTCACCTTCGGTGGGTTGCCGAGTTTGATCTCCCCAAACCCTGCCAACTCGTGCCGCACCTCCCTGCCGTGGATAAGCGCGGAAGCGCGGAAGCGGCTGGCGGAAGCGACTTCCGCCGCGGGTGCTGGAGCGTCCGCATTCGCGTAAATCGCGCCCAGCAGTGAGTTTTGGCCTGCCTCAAAAACAAGTGGTGACGGCGTGTGGAATCCCGGAGGCAGCCCCTCCACCTCCACGCTGACCTCGCCCTCGAACCCGTCCTTGCGCTTGAGCTTCAGCTGGAACTCGCGGCCGCTGCCCGGGCTGACTGCGGGCTTCGTCCCCGTGGAGATGGTTACTTCAAAATCCGGGGCGGCCCGCCGGCACACGAGCCTGTAGGTTGATGTCTCGTTCCCAAACCCCCGCGTGTCACCAAGGCGCAGCAGGTAGGTGCCGTCGGCGGGTGCGGTAAATGCAAGAATGGAGTCCTTCCCAGCGTCCCGCTCGGGGTCATCGTCATTTTCAAAAGGCAGCCTGAAGACAGGCAGGCCGTTGGCCGGTGGCTGGGCTCCCGGCGGCAACGGACGCACGGTGTAGACCACCTCGCCTAGGGGATGGGCGATGGGAGTGGTTCCGAAGAAGGAGTGGCGGGAGCCCGCCCCGGGGTATACCAGAAAGCCTGAGTCTGGGCCCCGCGGATACATCCAGAGTTTGACCACCTCCCCGTTGCAATAAAGGAACTCGTTGAGCTCCATCTCCGGATAGTGCTGGACGCGGAAGTCGCCGGAAGTCGTGGAATCCTTGCCGCGGAAGGAAAGCCAGGAACTGCGCAGGGACTGGAGGACGACCCGTTCCACGGGGCTTCCCTTGGAGTCGAGAACTTCAAGCCGGGAATCCAACCCGGATTTTTCGCGACTAGCGAACACCTCGAAGATCCAGTCCTCCCCTTTGCGCGCCTCAAACCTGAAGGTGTCCGCATCGCCAGGTTTGTCCACGCTTCCCCGGATTTCCACCGGCAGTGTGATGGCTTGGGCCTCCGTCGTGCGATTGTTGGGCTCTTGTTCCGCAAGGAATGCCTGCGCCGGTTTGGGCGCAGGAAGGGCGGCAACCGGAACCGTTGGGGTACCTTCATTTGAGCGCCCTGCCGCGGGCGCTCCGGGCGCGGCGGATGAGGCCTTGCCGAGGGCTAGCGTCTCGGTGGAGCCGTCCATCCTCGCCAGGAGGATGCCGCCATCGGGGAGGTGTTGAAGCGAGGTGACGGTATCCGGCTGTGGGGGGAGCACCTCCAATAGATCCAGTCCAGGAAGACTCCACACCTTGAGCGAACGGTCCAGTGCCGCGCTCAGCAACCGGTCCCCCGAGGGCAGAACGCTTAGCGAAGTGATCGCCGCCTCGTGGGCGTAGCGCGCTTCCAGCAGGGGGTTGAGCTCGGTTTTTTCTCTGCTCTTGAGCACCCAGATGCGGATCCGGCGGTCTGCACCTGCAGCCACCAGGTGCTTTCCGTCCGGGGTAAAGGACACGCTGAACTGCTCGCCCTGCGGCTCCTTTAGCGTGTCGAGCCGTTCGCCGTCGCGCACGCGCCAGACCTTGATGGTCTGGTCGGCACTGGCGCTCGCCAGCAGGGTTCCGTCCGGACTGAAGGCCAGCGAAAAAATAGCACCGTTGTGTCCGGCGAGGCTGCGCACGGGCTTTCCGGAGGCGGCGTCCCAGAGGACGATTTTGGAGTCGTAGCCGCCGGTGGCAAGGGTGCGGCCGTCCGGCGACCAGCGCACGGAGTACACCAGATCCCGGTGGGCGCCTTCAAAAAGCATCGGCGAGGAGTCGTCCGAGAGGTTCCAGCAGTGCACCGCCCCGCTGATCGCTGCGACCCCCGTTGCCGCGGCGAGCCTTTCGCCATTGGGAGCAAACGCCAACTGCGTGACCTTCCCGGGCAGGCCGGAAAACCGCCGGCGGACGGACCCGCCGAGCGGCTCGAGCAGTTCGACCGCACCGTAACGGGCGACGGCTCTGGCGCGCCCATCGGGGGAGATCGCCAGGGCGGTGAGGGCTTTTGGGGCACGCGTCTGGAGGGGCAAATCAGGCACTGTCACCAGCGTGAGAATTGAAACGTCAGGAGCGGTGGGGCCGGGGGCTCCTGCTTTGAGCCAGGCCTCCAGAACGAGGAGGTCGGCCTCGGTGGGCTGGGGTTCCTTTTTTGGCGGCATCGCCGGTTTTTTGCCGCGGATCACCCTGCCCATGAGCGAGCCCTCTGCGGGCTTTTGTTCGAGAGGAGAGCCGTGTTCGCCGCCTTTTTTGAGGGCGGCGAAGGTCTCGAGGTTGAGCTCTCCTTCCAGCTCCTTACCCGAATGGCAGGCCGAACAGTAGTCGCGTAGGATGGGCGCGACATCGGCGTGGAAGTCGGGAACCGCGGCCGCCAAAGGCGCAGCGAAAGCCAAAAGCGAAAGGCCGAAGGCGGCACAGGGGGACGGGAGTGTGAACATGGTTTCCAAGGCGGGTTAGTGCTGGAAGAGGAATTCGCGACTGGTGAGCAGTGCCCAGAACAGATCCTCGGCGGCGGCGCGCCGTTCCTTGACCGGAGCCGCGTCCAGCATTCTGACGTAGGCGTCCTTTTCGGCGGGTTGCGGCGGGCGGCCGAGGCACTGCAGGTAGGCGGCTTCGACCATTCCGGCGTGGGTCGGGTTGCCCGAGAGGAGATGGTCCAGAACCCCTTCCTTGGCGGCGAGTTTTCCGTTGAGCGTGGTGCCGTTGGAAAGGTGGAGCGCCTGTACGATGCTGGGTTGGTTGGAGCGTTCGCACTCGCAGGTAATCGCGCGCTGGTTGCGCCCGAAGGTTTTGAGGAAATACGACTTTACCGAGGAATCCGCCAGTTGGAGGGCCCGCTTGCCCTTGGGATAAGCCTCCGTCTTCTGGCTGCTTCCGTCCTCCATCATGAGCTCGGTGTACTCGTCAGGCGCGCCCGTGGCTGTGGAGATCGCGTCGCTCAGTACTTCGGCAGTAAGACGGCGCGGATAGTACCTCGCGAAGTAGCGGGAGTCCGATTCGTTACCCGGGACCGTCTCGCTGGAGCGCTGGTAGGTGGCGCTTTGGAGGATCAACCGCATGAGCGCCTTGAGGTCGTAGCGTTGTTCGACCAAAAAGCCGCACAGGGCCTCCATGAGCGCCTCGTTTGTGGCAGGATTGGACGCGCGCAGGTCGTCCACAGAATTGACAATCCCCAGTCCGAAAAACCCGGCCCAGACCCGGTTGACGATCGCCCGGGTAAAGTACGGGTTCTTCGATGAGGTCAGCCATGCAGCCAAGGCCTCGCGGCGGTCGACCCCTTCTGCGTCCGGCAGCGCCGGGGCGTCGAGGGGGGCCGCCGGTTGGTGCCGCCCGCTCTTGGGCTGGAGCAGTTCGCCCGAGGCAACCGTGTACAACGTGCGCTTGCCGTCTCCGGAACGGACATCCCCGCCCCATCCCTTGGCCCGCACCCGTGCAAACAGGTTGGCGAAGGCGTAGTACTGGTCGTTGGTCCACTTTTCGAGCGGGTGGTTGTGGCATTTGGCGCAGTTGATTGAGAGGCCCATGAACGCCTGGCTGACGTTCTCCGCCATCGTTTCCGGTTCCTGGTGCACCGCAAAAAAGTTCGTCGCCCCCTGCTGCAAACTCTCCCCCCTGGCTGTGACCAACTCGCTGACCAGCTTGTCCCAGGGGGTGTTTTTTTCCACCCTCTGCCTGAGCCACTCGTAGTAGGCCTTGACCGCGTCGGGCCGTAACTGTGAGCCGCTGATCAGAAAAATATCCGCCCAGCGGTAGGTCCAGTTGTCGGTAAATTCGGGGCCGGCCAGTAGCCTGTCAATGAGCGCGTCCCGCTTGGTGGCGGAGCCGTCGGCGAGAAAGGAGCGCGCGGACTCCGGGCTTGGCAGTACTCCGGCGATGTCCAACGAGGCGCGTCGCAGAAAGGTCGCGTCGTCCGCTGAGGGTGAGGGGACGAGGTTGAGTTGCCGGAGCTGGGAGTTGACTGCCTCGTCCACGAGGTTTCTGGCCGTCCAGGCTTCGGGCCGCGCCGATGCCGTGACGTTGGGGAAGGGGGACAGCACGCGGCTGAGCACGATCCGGCTTGAAAACCAGGCGGTGACCGCGCCCTCGCCCGAGCCGGTGACCTCGACTCCTCCGTTGGCGTCTGTCACTCGGAGCATGGTCTCGTCCGTGGAGGTGAACTTGGCCCAGCGGGTGACGTCCTCGACGCGGCCGTCGGCATAGTGGGCGCGCACCAAAAAGCGGAGGCGTTCTCCCTTTTTTGCCACGTTCCAGCGTGGGGGAAGCATTTCCAAATGGTCGAGTGCGGCTTCGTCCCTTCTGGGGCCTTCGGCTCCGGCGGCGATCCACTCCGCCAGGATGCGGTAGTCCTCGGACCGGGTGTCGAGGCGCCTTCCGCCCTTGTGAGGAGCTGCCGCCGTGGGTTTTGTGAGCAGCAGGCTGTGGAGTGGATCGCTGGACTCGACCCTCCGCCCCAAGGCGTCCCGCGTGATGCTCAAATGGTCGGCGCTCGGATCGTAAGCGGCGAGACTCAGGCGGAAGCCGCCTTTGCCCGCAAGGGCGCCATGGCAACCGCCGCCATTGCAGTTGGCCTTGCTGAGGATCGGTAGGACGTGGCGGGTGAAACTCCACTGCTCCTGTCTGGGGACGGTCTTTACGGAGACAGTGACCGAAACGGTCTCCACGCCCGCACGCACGCTGACGGTGGCCGTACCGGTTCCCCGCGCGGTGACGGTTCCGCCCGGGGAAACCTCGGCTACCGCGGGGTTGTCCGACACGAAAAGGAGCCCTGTTGCGAGCGCCTTTGGAAACCCCGCCTCTTGCCAGGCAGCCAGTAGTTCGTGTTGCTCGCCGGTGCGCTGAAGCTCAAGCGAGGGGGGCCAAACCGTCAGCGTCCGGGCCGCGGCGAACGCTCCGGTTTGCAGTCCGAAAGACACACAAAACAGCAGGAAGAGGGAAAGGAAACGCATCGGATTCGGGGAGAAGGGCGTCTGGGGACTGATTTTGAAAAGGTTGTTTTCCGCCAGCGTCTTGCTCAGCTGAAGAGCTCGCGCACAGGCTGGCGGCCCAAATCCACCAGCGGGAAGGGCCGGCCGGACGGCCCCGGTAGAAAGCTTTCGTGGTCGAGGCCCAGGCTGTGAAAAACGGTGGCCACCAGATCGCCCGGAAGCACGGGGCGCTCCGCGGGAAAGCCCCCGACCGGATCGCTTTTTCCAATCACCCGGCCCCCTTTCACTCCGCCGCCGGCAAACGAAACAGTGAAGCACTGCGGCCAGTGGTCACGCCCGCCTGCCGGGTTGACCTTGGGGGTGCGGCCGAATTCGCTCAACGCGGCGACCATCGTGTTGGCCAGCATCCCGCGCTGTTTAAGGTCTTCGATGAGCGCCGAGTAGGCCTGGTCGTACATCGGGCAAACCACGTTCTTCATGCCATCGATGGAGGTGAAGGGTTTTGAGCCGTGGATGTCCCAGGTGGTCTCGCCAAAGACGGTAAGGAAGGTGTTGAGCGTTACAAAGCGAACCCCGTTTTCCACCAACCGCCGCGCCAGCAGGCAACACTGCCCGAAGCGGTTTCTGCCGTAGCGGTCCCGCACGGAGTCTGGTTCCTGTGAGAGATCAAACGCGGCGCGGGCCTGCTCGCTGGTCATGAGCCGGAAGGCCGCGTGGAAATTCTCGTCCATGAGCCGCGCATCTTCGCTTGCCTCAAACTGCCGGAGTGCGCCCTCGACGACCTCGCGCATTTTCTGGCGCCGCTCCATGCGTACCGCCCCGATGAGGTCCGGAGGCAGCAGGTCGGGCACCTTGAAGTTGGGCTTGGAGGGGTCGGCCATCAGGGCGAATGGGTCTAGGGCCTTGCCCAGAAAACCGCCCGCCTGGCCGTTGGGCAGGTTGCCTCCGCCGCGGCCCATGAGTTCGGGCAGGACCACAAAAGGAGGGAGGTCGCCGTGCTTCTGCATGAGATGGCTCGCGACGGCGCCCATGTGCGGGGTTTGGACTCCTCCGGTGAAGCGGCGACCGGTCTGCATGATCTGCCAGCCGGCGTCGTGCACTGCCGCGCCGTCGTGGTGGCACGAGCGGATGAGGGAAAACTCCTGCGCGATCTTGGCATGCAGGGGCAGCACCTCCGAGATTTGGATTTCCGGCGCACTGGTGCGGATGGGCGAGAACGGGCCCCGGACCTCGGAGGGTGCGTCCGGTTTCATGTCCCAGAGGTCCACGTGGCTTGGGCCGCCGAGGTTGAAGATGAGGATGCAGGCGCGCTCGTCGTGGCCTGCCTTGAGCGCTCCGGCCTCCTTCGCTGCCAGATACTGTGGCAGCGAGAGGCCGAGGGCGGAAAGGGCCCCGATTTGCAGGAACTCACGCCGTTTGAGGTGGCTGGCACCACAGAGTCCGCCATTTTGTTCTGAGAGGAAGTCGAGCATAGGTCCGGAGGGTCTTGTAAACATTACCACACGGGCTCCTCCGCAGCTTGCAAGGGGGCGGCGGTTTTTTGTATAAAAACCGCATGCAGCATTGGTGGAAGTCCGTCTCAGACCCCGGCCAGTGGCTCGCCCTGTTCGATGCCATCCCGTCGGTGTTTTTCTACACCAAGGATACATCCCACCGCTTCATGCGGGTCAACCGTGCCATGGCGCAGATGCACGGGTGCCGGACACCGGAGTCGATGGAGGGAAAGTGCGACGCGGACTTTCACCCCCCGGCCCTGGCTGCCCAGTACGTGGAGGAGGACAGACAGGTGATGTGCGCCAACGAACCGCTTCTCGAGCGGATCTGGCTCGTCCACGGTGCGGACGGACTGCCCCGTTGGTTTCTCTCCAACAAGTTTCCGCTGAGGAATGAATCGGGTGAGGTGGTTGGCCTCGCCGGGGTGATGTGGGCGCACGACCACACGGGTGGTGGGCGAGGCGCCTACGCGCGGTTGACCCCCGCCCTGGACGTGGTGCTCAAGGATTACGGCCAGGAGCAGACTGTCGGGAGCCTCGCCCTCCTTTGCCGCATGTCGGTGAGTCAGTTTCAGAGGGAGTTTAGACGATGCTTTGGTCTGACGCCCACGGCCTACGTGCTCGGGGTAAGGCTCCTGATGGCCCGCTGGAAAATCGCAAACACGACCGCACCAGTCGGCGAGATTGCCCTCGAGTGCGGTTTCTACGATCAGAGCCACTTTACGCGCAACTTCAGTCGCGCCATGGGTCTGAATCCGCTGGCCTACCGGCGGAAGGAGGCAGCCGCGTCCCGCCCTTGATCCCCAGCGGACGCAGGACACATCCAACCGGGTACCCCGAAGATTCCGGTGGGGCAGGGGCGCAAAGCAAAAGTCCGGTTGAGTCCACCGTGGGCGCTCAAAGTCGTGGCTGAGGATCCTTGCAGGGGGGAGGGGAACGGAAGTGCAGCGGCAGTGGATGCCAGTTTTTGCGCGTTTCTTTCCAAGGACAAAACAGCCCGGGCATTTACCCTTTCCAAAACATCCGTCTTGCCCGCCAAAGCAGACGACGTTGTACCGAGGCAGCAGAGGAGCGCCGGTAGAAAGGCTCGGCATAAAGCGGTAAGGTGGGCAGGTGTCGGCATACGCGCTGGAATCGCACTCCGCGCCCCCCAAGGTCGCACGCTTCTGGCAAGGGTGGATACTTTGTGGCAGTCTTCCCAGTCCACATGAGCCAATTTGCAGCAGACTACGACTACGTGCTTCCAGAAGCGCTGATTGCGGTACGCCCCCCCGAGCAGCGGGAGGCCGCTCGCATGCTTGTTTTGCACCGGGCGGAAGGCCGCTGGGAGCACCGGCGCTTCACTGATTTTCCCGAGTATCTCCGGCCCGGTGATTTGGCTGTGCTCAACAACACCCGAGTCATCCGGGCCAGGGTGCACAGCGACGATGGCCGGATGGAGTTGCTCCTTCTGGAACAATTCTCACCCACGCGGTGGCGGTCCCTGGTCAAGCCGGGCCGCAAGCTAAGGGTGGGCAACCATTTTGTCGCCGGCGGAATCCGGGGAACGGTCCTTGAAGTTTTCGCGGACGGCGATCGGTTGCTTGAGTTTGAGCAGCCCCTTGATTTGGAGAGGCTCGGCCAGTTGCCGATCCCTCCGTATCTGGGGCGTGCCCCGGAAGAGGCCGATGCGGAGCGCTACCAGACCGTGTACGCGCGTGAGGAGGGCTCGGTGGCGGCTCCCACGGCAGGGTTGCACTTCACTACGGAGATGCTGGAGCGGGTCCCGCACGCCTTTCTTACCCTGCATGTGGGCACGGGTACTTTCCGCTCCGTTTTGGTCGAACGTCTGGAAGAACACCCGATGCATTCCGAACGCTACACCCTGCCTTCGGCGACGGCCTCGGCAATTGAGGCGGCAAAACGAGTGATCTCCATCGGGACCACCACCACACGCGTTCTGGAAAGCTGCGCGGCGGCAGGCAGGCCCCTTTCGGCCGCGGAGGGCCGAACAGAAATGTTCATCCGGCCACCCTACGACTTCCGTGTGGTGGGCGCGTTGCTGACCAACTTTCACCTGCCCAAAAGTACGCTTCTCATGCTGGTTAGCGCAATGGCCGGCCGGGAGTTGGTCCTGGAGGCCTATGCCGAGGCCATCAGGGAAAAATATCGGTTCTACAGCTACGGGGACTGCATGCTGATTGTCTAGTCTTGGAGGAGACGCAAATTTTTCGCAGGACGCCTTAAGTTCAGGGGAGCCGGCTGCAAGGCCATTGCGTGGGCTCCTGCAAGGGGCAAATGGGGGCCGACGGCTATCTGAAGTTTTGACCTACTCTGTGTGCCGGCCCGGACGGAGGTTGGCAGTTCAGCCGTTTTGTGCGCGCTGGCGCAGGGCGTGGTCGGTAAGAACGAGGACGGTCATCGCCTCGACCATGGGCACTGCGCGGGGAAGCACGCAGGCGTCGTGTCGGCCCCTAGCCTTCAGTTCGACGTCCTCGCCGGAGGGAGATACAGTCGCCTGCGCCTGAAAAATGGTGGCGGTGGGCTTGAAAGCCACACGGAAAATGATCGCTTCGCCGTTGGAGATGCCTCCTTGGACACCGCCAGAGCGGTTGGTGCGGGTACGGACCCGGCCCTGCTCCATGAAGAAAGCGTCGTTGTGCTCGGATCCCCGCAGGGTGGTGCCTAGGAAGCCGGATCCAATTTCAAAGCCCTTTGTCGCGGGAAGACTCAGAGCCCCCTTGGCAAGGTCGGCTTCCAGCCGGTCGAATGCGGGCTCTCCCAGTCCCGGGGGAACGCCCCGCACCACGCACTCCACGATGCCGCCAACGGAATCCCCTTCGGAACGGACAGCCTTGATGTGGTCGATCATGCGCGCTGCGACGGCCGCATCCGGACAGCGGACCATGTTGGCTTCGACCTGGGCAAACTGCACAGTGAGGGGGTCCACCTCAGCCTGGATGTTTTGGATCGAGCGCACATAGGCGATCACCTCGAGACCGGGACACAGACTGGCGAGGACCTTCTTGCCGATGGCCGCAGCTGCGACGCGGCCGATGGTTTCACGCGCCGAGGACCGACCTCCGCCCTGCCAGTTTCGAATACCGTACTTGGCTTGGTAGGTGTAGTCGGCGTGGGAGGGACGGAATGCGTGTTCCATTTCCCGGTAGGCCTCGGGGCGGGCGTCCTTGTTGAAGACATTGACGGCAATCGGCGTACCGAGGGTCCTGCCTTCAAAAACGCCGGAGAGAATCTGGCAGGTATCAGCTTCGTCCCGGGGGGTGACGATTTCGCTCTGCCCAGGTCGACGCCGGTCGAGGTCCGTCTGGATGTCCGCTTCGCAAAGGGCGAGGCGCGGGGGGCAACCGTCGACCACCACGCCCACGCCGCCCCCGTGGGATTCGCCCCAAGTACTGATGCGGAAGAGGTGGCCGAACTGGCTGGACATAAACGAGTTGGAGCGTGGGATGCAGTGGAAAACCAGCCCTACTTCTTGGGTTCCGCCGGCTTGGTTGCGGGGGCCTTTTCCTTTTTGGGAGCGGGCGTTTCCGCAGGCTTGAGGGTGACCGTGGGAGTGGGTTCGTCCCTGCCGGTGAATGCGTTGGCCGCCTTCTGGATCTGTTCAGGGGAGAGCACGCCGCCCTCCGAGACGAGGATCCTGGCCTTCAGGGTGAACTTGCCGCCGGCCGGCACCACCGTGTGGAAAAAACCGCCGAAGCGGCCGTAATCGCGGTAGGCCGAGAAAGGGGTGTCCCTTGGGTTGTCGGGGTGGTTGAGGAGGGCGACGGAGTAGCGCTTTTCGTTGAGGGAAAAGTTCTCGGCGACCCAGGCGTAGTCGCGGTCTTTGTGCGCGTCTGCGTCAGGCTTGGGGTACACGTAGGCGGTCAGTGCGCGATCCACGTTTCCGGCGGGCCGGAACTGGAGGCCGGCGTGTTCCGGGTCCCCGTTGAGACTGGTTTCCCCCGCGAGGGCGGTGATTTCCGAGCGCATCTCGACAAGGGCGTACGCGGGTGCCGGGGCGGAGAGGATGGTAAAGGTGCGTTCCTCTGAAAGGATGGGCGCGTCGGTGGTGCCCTGCCAGTGGAGCAGGACGGTGAAGGAGGCGGAGTCCTTGCCCGGAGTTTGGGCGACAATTTTTTGCTGGATGATGTTGCCTCCCTTCATGTGCCAGCGGTCCACGGTGGTGCCGTCGGCCGTGGTGATCTTGGACCAGCCCAAGAACCAGCCGCGGTGGTGGGTGAACTCACCGCCCGGACCCTTGGTGATCGGTTCCTTGCCAGCGGCGTCCATGACGTGCAGGTAGGGCTTGTAGGTGTCGTGAAGGCGCTCCGGCGTGGAGGCGTCGAAGGCGTACTGCCAGCGGAGCAGTGGCTTTCCATTCTGGAGAACGTCCAGGTGGTCGCCCGCGGTGTCTGCAAACGTAAATTCCGCGCGGGCGGTGTCTGGAGCCAGACAGAGCAGGGGAACCGCGCTCAAAAGGGGAAGGAAATGGGATCGAAACATGGATGTGGGAGGGTTGCGGGCGGAAGCATCCCGCCGGGAGCGGGTCTCGCCTAGCTCAAAAAGGGGAGATGGCTATTTTTCCAAGGACCGGACTTCGGCTGCGAACTCTGCCGCGGCAGAACGGATGGCCTCGCCTACGGCAGCCTTCGCCGTGGCAAACTTGGGGCGGAACCAGGGAAAGGCGCCGGTGAGGTCGTGGGTCACAAGGACCTGCCCGTCGCAATGCGATCCGGAGCCGATGCCGATGGTGGGGACAGGAACCGCCTCGGTGATGCGCTGAGCGGCGGCTGGGTGGACGAGTTCCAGCACCATGGCAAAAACGCCGGCGCCTGCAAGTGCCAGGGCGTCGGCGAGCAGTAGGTCGCTTGCTTCGGGGGTCTTGCCCTTGATGTGATATCCGCCTTCAAGCAGGACGCTTTGGGGGAGCATGCCAATATGGCCCATGACCGGTATGCCCGCTGCCGCGAGCGCTTCGATCTGGGAGCGGTGCGTGGCGCCTCCCTCGATTTTGACGGCGTGGGCGCCTGCCCGAAGCAGGGCGCGTGCGCTCTGCACGGCCTTCTCCGGGGTCCCGTAGGTGCCGATGGGAAGGTCCGCTATGAGCGGGGTGCGCGAAAGACCGCGGGCGGCGGCGGCGGTATGGTGGAGCATGTCGCTCAACGTGACGTGGGTGGTGTCTGGATAGCCGAGGACGACCATGCCAAGGGAGTCGCCGACCAGCACCCAGTCGACACCGGCCTCCTCCAGAAGCCGTGCGCCAGGGTAGTCGTAGGCGGTGAGCATGGCCAGTTTGCGACCACCCCGCTTGGCCTGGGCCGTAAAAGCCGGATGCAGGGGGGCCGCCGGGTTCATGAAAGGACTGGCCATTGTTGGGGCGAGCGCTGGACGGCGGCCAGGTCTGCTAGATTGTGGAGGAGTTCCCCGGCGGTGTGTTGCTGGCCCGGGAGGCGTAGGTCGGAGCGGATCTCGGCGAGGGGTTCGAGCACGAAGCGGCGCAGGTGGAGACGCGGGTGGGGAATGACGATGGCCGTCGTCGAAAGGGTGAGGTTCCCGACGTAGAGGATATCAAGGTCGATGGTCCGCGGCGCGTTGCGGGGGCGTTTGGAAGGGCGGCCCATGGCTGCCTCGATTTCCTGCAGCGCCTCGAGCAGGGAAGCAGGGAGCCCGTTGTAGCCGACCTCGATGACCGCGTTGAGAAAACGTTCGGCGTCCGGATCCGTGCCGACCGGTTCAGTCTCGTACAGGCTGGAGGCCAGGCAGGGCCCGGAGACCCCCTCAATTTTGAGCACCGCTTGTCTGGCCTGCGCCAGTGCCCCGAGGCGGTCCCCCACGTTGGAACCCATTGCAATGCCGGCGCGCATGTTGGTGCGGGGACGGATCAGTGCAGGCCGAGCACGTCCTGCATGTCGTATATGCCCGGGGCGCGCCCGTGCGCCCAGAGCGCAGCGCGCAGGGCGCCCATCGCGAAGGTGTCGCGGTTGGAGGCCTTGTGGGTGAGTTCCACCCGTTCTCCCAAAGCCGCGTAAATGACGGTGTGGTCGCCGACGACGTCGCCTCCGCGCACCGCGTGCATTCCGATCTCCGATGAGGTGCGCTCCCCGACGATGCCAAAGCGGCCGTGGCGCGTGTCGGCGTTGTAGGAGAGTTGGCGCACCTCGGCCAGAATCTCAGCCAACCGCTTGGCCGTGCCGCTGGGCGAATCCTTTTTCATCCGGTGATGCATTTCGACTACCTCCAAGTCAAAGGCTGGCCCGAGGATTTCGGTGGCCTTGCGGGTCAGCCAGAAAAGAGTGTTCACGCCGATGCTGTAGTTCGGGGCGAAAACGATTGGGAGCGAAGCGCCCGCGGCATGGATTGCGGCGATTTCCTCGTCGGAGTGGCCAGTGGTGCCGATGACGAGTGTTTTGCCCGCGGCGGAGCACTCGGCAAGGACGGAGCCGATGATGGAGTGGTGGCTGAAATCAATCACCGCTTCGCACCGTTGGAGCGCGGAGTGCAGGTCGTCACCCGCATCGACTTCGGCGGTCACTGAAAGCTCTGGAAATGCTGCGGCGCAACGGACAAGGGCCTCGCCCATGCGTCCGCGGGAGCCGTTAATCAAAAGAGAGAGGGGCTTGCTCATAAAAGGCAGGAGGGGGCCTCGGTTGTCTGGACCCGGGCTAGCGGAGGCCGGTTTGGCGCATGGCTTCCTCAACGCGGGCCCGGCTGGAAGCCGCCAGCGGCGCCAAGGGGAGGCGGACCTCGGGATGCATCCGGCCAAGAAGCGAGAGGGCGTACTTGGTCGGAGCGGGATTGCTTTCGACAAACAGCTCCTTAAAGAGCGGATAGAGGTGGAAATGGTGTTTGCGGGCGGTGGCGTAGTCCCCAGCAAGGGCCGCGTTCACCAGCGCGACGACCTCCGCCGGGACGACGTTGGAGGCGACGCTCACCACGCCGCAGGCACCCACGCTCATGAAGGGAAGCGTTAGCGAGTCGTCGCCGGAAAGGATCTCAAAGGAGGCCGGAAGGGCTGTTCGCAACTGGCTCACACGTTCGACGGAGCCGCCTGATTCCTTGAGGGCCACGATGTTGGAATGCTGTTCGGCGAGGGTTGCAACGGTCTCCACAGAAATCTCGATGCCGCAACGGCCCGGGATGCTGTAGAGCATGATCGGTATTTTTACGGCCGAGGCGATGGCGCCGTAGTGCGCAAGCAAACCGGCCTGGGTGGGCTTGTTGTAATAGGGGGCCACAATGAGCGCGGCGTCCGCGCCGAGGCGTTCGGCTTCGACCGTGAGGTTTACGGCTTCGGCCGTTGAGTTGGAGCCGGTGCCGGCGATGACCTTGCAGCGGCCGGCCACGGTTTTGACCGCGAGCGCAATGACGTGGTGGTGTTCGTCGTTGTTTAGCGTGGGGGATTCGCCCGTGGTACCGACGGGAACCACGCCAGTGACGCCTGCGCTGATTTGGTTTTCGATGAGGCGCTCGAACGCCGCTTCGTCTAGAAGATCTTGGACAAAGGGGGTCACCAGAGCCGTGAAAGTGCCTTCAAACATAGAGTCGAGCACACTACGGGCCCGACTTGGCTAGGGCAAGCCTGCCGCGGGAGTCAGTCGGGCGGGCCGTCACGGAGAGGGCGATTTTCTCTCAAGCAGCAAAAGGTTGGCGCCCAAAATGAGCAGGCCGCCCACAAAGAAGGGGCCCGTGAGGCACTCGTTCGGGTAGGAAATGCCGCTCAGTCTCGAAAACCAGGCGGGCAGAAACAGCGCCCAAAGTGTGGCGAAAATAGGTTCGGTGGCATAGATCAAACCGGCCTGCACGGGGCTGACCAGCGGTTGCCAACGCGTCATCGTCGCGTAGCCGTACACGGTGGAAAAAACGGTTAGCAACGCAGTCATCAAAAACACTGGGCCCGTGGAGAATGCCGCCACCACCTCCCGTCCCAGTGCGATTCCCCCCGCGTGGCCGCCATGCTCCCCACCGCCCAGTAACAACACCGGTAGGAGCACTAGTGCCTTGGTAGCAAACATCACCGCCGCGGTCGCCCTCATCTCGTTGGTGCGAAAGGCGCTCATTTCAAGCACCAGAATCTGGGCTGTGAAAAGGGCCGCCGCGCCAATGGTTTCCCATTCACCCTGACCGAAGGAAACGCCGGTTGCGGAAAAGCCACTGAGGATCGAGCAACCCGCCAGGACCAGCAGGCAGGAGGAGACGACCCGGAGACTTGGGCGTTGGCGGTTTTTGAATGCCATGACTACCGGCACAAAGATGCAGGTAAACTGGGTGAAAAAAGCCGAGGTGCTCGCAGGGATGACATGCTGGGCGTCGGTTTGAAGCAGCATGCCCGCGACCCCAAAAACGCCCAGCAGCACTCCCTGATGCAGCTCCGCCCTCCCCATGCGCCTCATTTGCCAAGGGTATAAAAGCACCATGATGAGCGTGGCCAGTGCCATGCGGACAAACAGGATGAGCGCGGAATGAAACCAGGCCTCGCGGCCGGGGATGGCCAGAGATTGGGCAAGCATGACGGCCTTTCCCGTCGAAAAGCTCAGGCCCCAGGCCGCCGTCGCAAGAATGAGACGCAGCACGGCGCTGGAGTGTGGTGGCATCGGCGCTTTGGAAGAAGGTACTCCGGGGTGGGTTCTGTTTGCAGCTTACAGCTCAGCTCCGGTTGCGGCCATAGTGAAGGCTGTTTCGACGATGGCTTCAAGCGCCGCGGTTGCGGAGAGAGCCACCTGAAAGCGGCACCTTTTCGCGTGCTTTCGAAGGGCGCACGGACGAGCCTGAAAACCCCAAGGCCATGTCTCTCGAAACCTCCCAATCCACTGCCAACAAGGTTTACTCTGTCTCTGAACTGACTGCCGGGGTGAGGCGCACTCTGGAGGGGCAGTTCGGAAACCTTTGCGTCGAAGGGGAGGTGAGTAACCACCGGCACCAGGCTTCTGGTCACCAGTATTTTACGCTTAAGGACGCAAAGAGCCAGGTGGCCTGCGTCTGGTTTGCTGGGCGCTCTTCCGGTCTGAGGGCGGTGCCCCTCTCCGATGGGATGCAGGTTCAGGTGCGCGGGTTGCTCACGGTTTTTGAGGCGCGCGGGAGCTACCAGATCAACGTGCAGTCCGTTCAGGCTGCGGGCGCGGGCTTGTTGCAAGCCAAGTTTGAAGCCCTGAAGCGCCGGCTACAGGAGGAGGGGCTCTTCGATCGGGCCCGCAAAAGGCCCCTGCCGCACTATCCGGCGGTGGTTGCCTTGGTGACCTCGCCAACCGGTTCCGTCGTGCAGGACATGCTGAAGGTGCTCGGCCGGCGGGCGCCTTGGGTCCGGGTGCTCGTGTATCCTGCGCGGGTGCAGGGGCAGACGGCCGCGGCTGAGATCGCCGAGGGCATCCGGTTTGTCAACGCTGAGTCCGGCCGCTCCCTGCCCAAGGTCGACGTGCTCATTGTCGGTCGCGGCGGCGGCAGTGTGGAGGACTTGTGGAGCTTCAACGAGGAGGTGGTGGCGCGCGCAATTTTCAACTCCCAGATCCCGCTGGTTTCCGCCGTCGGCCACGAGACGGACTTTACCATAGCGGACTTTGTCGCCGACCACCGAGCGCCCACCCCGAGTGCGGCCGCCGAACTGGTGGTGCCTGACGGAGTTGCTTTGGGGCGCCAGATTTTTGTACAGGGTGAACGGATGGAGGCGCTCCTGCAGGGGCAACTGCGGCGCTGGCGCCAGAGGCTTGAGTTTTTGGAAAAGAGCACCCTTTTCCGCGAACCGCGCGCGCGGTTGGCCGAGGCCGTGCAACGGCTGGATGGAGAAGACGACGCGCTGCACCGTGCGGTGCAGGACCGCTTGGGACGCTTGGGACGGCGCCTGGAAAACCTTGCAGCGTCTGTGCGCGCACACCGGCCGGACCAGGTTTTGGCGTTGCGCCGCCAGCAGACCGACTCGTCTGCGGCCCGCTTGGAGCGTGCTCTCGCGGGGGAGCTTCTGCAACGGGGCCGCGAGGTTGAGCAAATGCGCCAGAAGCTCGTGCTTCTCTCGCCGGAAGGGACTTTGGAGCGGGGTTACAGCATCACGCTGGGCCAGGGAGGCGTGCTGGTGCGGAGTGCCTCGGCTGTGGCTGCGGGCGATGTCTTGGTGACCCGTTTGCGGGACGGTCATGTAGAGTCAACGGCGACCGGGATATTGCCTCTGGCAGAGTGAGGCGGGCGTCCGGCGGTAGTACCGGTTTTCGCTCCCGAACTGCCCGAGCCGAGGTTGCCAGCAGGCAGGGCGTTCCACTGCTGGCTCCGGCAGTTCTGAAGATCCGCTGCGCGGCGCCTACGCCTCCCAGCGCTGCAGCAGCGCGGGCAACTCCGAGAGACTGAGAATAAAGGCGTCAGCGCCCTGTCTGACCTTTTCCCGGACTGCGTACCCGCCGAAGCCGACGACGAAGTCTACATCGCCCTGAACCTCCAGATCGCTCGCACCGTCGCCCACCATGACGGTCGTGCGCGCGCCAAACTCCTTTTGAAGCTGTTTGGCGACTATGTTCTTGCCGCGGGTTCGGGCGGTCGGACTCTCCGCAGAAAAACCCGCAAACAGGCCGGCTGAATCAAACTGCAGATGCACCGCCTCGACCCGCTCGATTTCCAGATGGGCGGCCAGTGGTAGGATGGCCTGTGTAAATCCGCCGCTGACAATGATGGGAAGCCAACCTGCCTTGCGCACCGCCTGCAGTGCGTTCTGGGCTGAAGGTTCGATGTGCGCGATGTAGAGGGCCCCCACGGCTTGCACCTCCTCAAGGCTCGGCTCAATAAGCTCAAGACGCTTGGCAAAGACCGTTTCCATGGCAGCCCCCCCTTCCATTGCGGCGCGGGTCATGCTTTCGACTGCCTGAAAGGTGCGCTCACCGCGCATGCGGGCAAGTTCGTCAATGCCTTCAATCGCGCTTAAGGTTGAATCGCAGTCTAGCAGCAGCAGTTTGGTCTGAGTCACAACCCAATGCATCCAATCCGAGGGCCAGGGTCAAGTTTCCCAGCTTCCGCGCTCCCCTCCATCCTTCGCGATGCCGCCTTGTTTTTGTGCCAATGAGGCCCGCATGATTACGCTCCTGCCTGTTTGCGCGGCTCAAGGGAGCCACTCTTGCTCAACTGCACGCCTTTCCACCCATGCAAAGCTGTCTCTCCCGCCGCAATTTTTTCCGCCTTGGCGCCCTTTCCCTTGCTACTTTGGCAGAGCGCTCCGGGTTTGCCACCCAACCGGACTCTCACACCCTCGACAGCGAGTGGCCCGGTGCCTCAGAGAACACCCTTTTGTCTGGCCACCAATTCTCCGGGGTCGCACTCGCCTCAGACGGGAGCCTTCTGGCGCTCAATCACGGTGAAAATCATGTGGACCCGCAGACCGGTTTCCTCAAGCAACTCATCCGCAAGCCAGCCGTCTTTGTGCTCGACCCGAAAACGGGCCGCATCAAGGACTCTTGGGGGGCTAATACATTCATGTTGCCTCACCAGATCTCCATCGATGCGAACGGCGGCGTCTGGATCGTCGACTCCGGGTTGAAACGCGTTTTCAAGTTCGATCAGGACGGGGCGCGACTGCTTGAACTCTCGGGTCCGCCCGACGGTTTTAACCTGCCCACCGATGTCGTCGTACTCCCCGACCGTTCCGTAGTCGTCGCCGACGGGGCGATCAACCGGCGGGGTTTTCTTTTTGACGAATTTGGAAAGTTTCAAGGGCCCTGGGGGCTCCGAGGAAAAGGTCCCATGCAGTTTCACACCTCCCATTCCCTCACTGCTGACGAGGAGGGACGCGTCTATCTGGCTGACCGTGAGAATCACTGGGTTCAGGTGTTGAGCTCCCAAGGGGATCTCCTCGACACCTGGGAAGGCGTCGGGCGGCCCGCGACCGTCCGGTTCCATGCCGGTTCTGTGTACGTTCTTTCCAATCTGCCGGCATCCAAGGGCGTCGTTCGGCGCTTTAACAAACAGGGGGAACTCGAGGAGATGTTCCAAACCAAGCCCAAGGGTTTTGCCGGCGATTTGGAATGGCCCCACGGTTTGGCGATTGCAGGTTCCGGTGAGACGGTTTACGTCGGATTCGTTCTTACAAGCAGGCGAATTCAGCGCTATCGGCGGGTCAGGCCGACGGCCGGTTAGCTCTCCAACGCCCACCCCGCCCAGTTTTCCTTTGAGGGGGCTTGGTGTCGAAAATTCAACTCGGACGGCCCCAAGAGGGTCTGCCGCAGGGGCTGGTCTGAGATGCCGGGCTCCTTGTCTTTAAGATCTATCTCTGTGGAGCCGGATTTAAACGGCCAAAGCGGTGCGGCTCTCCGTAACAATGGGCGGGCGTGACTTTCCCCTGGAGCGACTGACTCTTCCTGTTTCTTGGGGGAGCCCTGAGGCCGGGGATGACTTCAGCTGACGGGTTTGGGGGGCACGGGAGGAAAGGCGAGGGAAACAACGGGGCTTCTCGGGGGCTTTTATGGGGGGATTCTATGATTGAGCTACACAATGATAAAAAGGCGCCCGCGCGTCCGCAGGAAAGCCACGAATCTGCCTCTGGGGCTGTACAAAACCCTGCAACCGGCACCCGCGCAACCGGAGCTCATCATTTTCCGCAAAAGTCCGGGCAGCTCCATCCACTGGTGCGCCATATCCGGCCTACATCCCGCTGGAGTTGGCTGGATTTCTCAGAGCTCTGGAATTACCGCGACTTGCTTTGGAGTCTTGCTTTCCGAGACCTGCGCCTTCGGTACCGCCAAACCGCCCTCGGGGTGCTTTGGGTCGTATTCCAGCCCCTGGCGGGTGCGGGGATCTTTACGTTGGTGTTTGGGTGGGTTGCCGGAATGCGTGCTCCGGGGGAGTCTTACTTTTTATTTTCCCTCGCGGGGCTGCTGACCTGGAACGCCTTTCAGGCGACGCTGGGCAAGTCCAGCATGGCCCTTCTAGGCAATTCGTCCCTGGTGTCGAAGGTCTACTTTCCAAGACTTTTGCTTCCGTTTTCTACGCTCCTTTCCACCCTTGTGGATCTCTCAATTGGTCTTTGCGCATTTGTTGTGATCAGCTGGCTTTCGCCAACCCGCCCCCAATGTGGGGCCTTAAGCACACTCCCCTTCTGGTTGGGCCTAGCCCTTGCCTCCTCGTTGGGTTTGGGACTGCTTGCGGCTTCTGTCATGACCCGTTTCAGGGACGTGCAGCATGTATTGCCCATGCTGCTTCCCTTTCTGATGTACGCCAGTCCGGTGGCCTATGGAATGGCCGCCGTGCCCCAGGGGTGGGCGCATTTCTTTCAGTGGAATCCCGTGGGCTGGATGCTGGAGGGCACCCGTGCCGCTCTTATCGGAGGCGAATCAGTTCCGCTTGGTTGGGCCGCCTACACTGCGGCAGTTTCAGCCGTTCTGCTGGTGGCGGGGATCGTGTCGTTTCGGCGTATGGAAAGGAGCTTTGCGGATGTCGTCTAACAATTCAAAAGCGATCGAGGTCCGCTCCATCGCAAAACAGTATCCGCTGCGGAGTTCCAGCAGGACGGCGGCGCGGAGGGGCACGGACTCAGTGTTTCAAGCACTTTCCGGAGTCTCATTCGAAGTGTCTTCCGGGGAGGTGGTGGGCGTCGTGGGGCGGAATGGCGCGGGTAAAAGTACGCTCCTGAAAATACTCACCCGGATCACCGCTCCCTCCTCGGGGGAGGCAGACCTTTTCGGGCGCGTTGGAAGCCTGCTGGAGGTTGGAACAGGGTTTCACCCTGAGCTCACCGGCAGGGAAAACATATTCCTCAACGGCGCCATCCTCGGGATGAGAAGAGCTGAGATCCGTTCCGAGTTTGACGCGATTGTTGCCTTTGCAGGGGTTGAACGGTTTCTCGACACGCCTGTAAAACGCTATTCCAGCGGGATGTACGTGCGACTTGCATTTGCTGTCGCCGCGCATCTGCGCTCTGAGATCCTGCTCATCGACGAGGTGCTTGCCGTGGGAGACATCGAGTTTCAGAGACGCTGTTTGGGCAAGATGCGCGATGTCGCCAGAAGTGGCCGAACCGTCCTGTTTGTCAGCCACCATTTGCAGTCTGTCTCCACCTTGTGCCACCGGTTACTGGTTTTGGAGGGCGGCAAATTGGTGCATGACGGTGAGGTGCACTCCGGGCTGACCCGCTACCTTGCAGGGTTCGAACGGGGCAACAAGAGCACCCAGCAGGAGTCCCAGCGTCCCGGTTCTGGCGAATTGCGAGTCTCGAGGGCGACGCCATTGCGGGAGTTTTATGAATGTGCCGAGCCCAAGGCGCTGCGCTTCCTCATCGAACAGCGCAGCCAGTTCGACGGCCGGTTTTACGTGTCGGTGCACTTGGTCGACCCAATGGGCACCGTCGTAGTGCAGTGTGACTCCAGGCTCTTGGGACGTTGGTTTGAGGCGACGCAAAGTTTCGAACTGGAATTCTCCTTTGCCAGCCCATGGCTTAAGCCCGGGACTTACCGGGTAGATATCTACCTGTGCGCAGCGGGTTTCGTAGACCAGTGTGAGCATGCCTGCACCCTGGAGGTGCTGCCGCTGCTGCCCTATCCGGCAACGGCCGGAAGCGAGGCCATGGACTCGGGGCTGGTGCTCGCGGATTTTAACTTTCGGACGGCAGCGGGGACAGTGCCAGAACACCCCTTCGCGGAAGGCGCCGGCACTTTGGGTGGCCCCGAACCCCTGCTTTCTGATTTATGAGCGCGCGCGTCAGCCTGTTTGTAAACTGCTTTGAGAGGGATTACCGCCGGGTCTTGGCGCCCGGATTTATGAAGGCCAAGGCAGGCCAGTTTCAGTTTCCTTTTGAGCGGGTGGTTGTGACTCTCAACAACATCGCTGATTCCACTGCTGCCGTCGCGCTAGCGCAGGAGGCCAGACGCAGGGGCGAACTCGACGAATTTATCGAGGTCGCAGCCGCCTTGCCCGCGGCGCTGGAAAAGTGTGGTCTGAGCCTACGCGACTTGGGGTTGGTCCGCCATTACATGGATTTCGCGCTGGTTGCAGTCGCGGCTGCCGCTCCCCACTTTCTGCTCTACTGTTGCGCGGAGGTGGATTTGCTGACGCCTTTTGACTGGATCACCGATGCGGTTGCCAAACTTAGGGCGGACCCGCGCCTGCTGGTTGCCAACCCCTCCTGGGCGAGTGACCCCGGCGGTGCCCAACGTGAGTCGATAGCCAAGAATGGGGACCATTGGGTAGGGATGGGTTTTTCCGACCAGTGCTTCCTCGCTGATGCCGGCCGACTGGCAGCCCCGATTTATCATCACAAACACGCCGCAGGAGAACGGTACCCCATGTCGGATTTGGGGGATACTTTTGAGAAAAGGCTCGACGCCTACATGCTTCACCACGGCCTTCTGCGGCTCTCTGACGCCAGGGTGTTCTACAATCACGCGGGAATTGAGGGTGCGGACTATCCCAAACTGCCGTTGTTCAGACGTATACTCCGGAAGGGAAAGAAGGTTCTCGGATTTCAGAAAGCCAGTCCAAAAACGTCCGAAACGCTGTCGGGCGGCGCGCACCTTGCGGACAACCATTCGATGAAAGGCAGCACATGAAGCGGATCAAAGCCTACGTCCTAGCAGCAGACCCAACCTGGCTCGAGAGGAGCGTAGGGGCGTATTATCCATTTGTGGATGAGATCGTGGTGTCTTATGACAGATCCTCCAGGGGTTGGACCGGTGCACCGGTCCCCGTGGAGGAGTGCCTGACCCGTCTACGGGTGTTGGATGGGGACGGAAAGATGCGTTTCTGCCCGGGGGATTTTTCCTCTCCCGTACAGGACCCCATGGAAAACGACACCCTTCAAAGGGGGGTCGCGCTCCAACTGGCCAGCCAGGAAGCGGACTGGGTGTTGCAACTGGACACGGATGAATGGCTGCCTGAGCCCAACGCCCTGTTCGACGCTATCGTAAGTGCGGAAAATCTTGGGGTTGGTGGTGTGGAATGGCCGATGAGGGTCCTCTATCGGAGGCTGGGAACAGCGCGGGCTTTGGAAGTGTGCGCTCCGGACGGGGAGGATCATTTTGAATACATCGCTCCGGTTGCGGTGCGTGCGGGCAGCCGGTTGCTCCACTCCCGACGGACCGGTGCCAGCATCCTGCGAGCCGTGGTGCGGGGTGACTCGCGCAGCCTCCAGCTCAAACGTCCCCTTGAAGTCGGCGAGGTGCGCGAGGAACGGCTCCGTCCGGAGGAGGCGATTATACACAATTCCTGGGCCCGTTCTCCAACGGAGCTGATGCGTAAGCTGGCCTCTTGGTCCCACAGCGGGGCGGGTGCCTGGCGGCACTTTTTGCTGCACTGGCTGCCTTCGACACTTCTGTGGCGGCAACAGCGCAATGTGCACCCACTTTTCGGGCCTGTCTGGCCAGCCCTGCGAGTGTGCCCTTTTCCTCTGCCAGCAATGGAAAGAGTGCCCGTGCTTGCGAGCCGGTACCTCAAGTCTAAAACGCCGGGACCCTTTGGTTCCGAGCAGTCACACTTTACACCACATCATTCTAAATGAGGCCACTGGTCACCATCGTCATCGTTGTTTGGAATGGCATCGAAGACACCCTCGAGTGTTTGCGATCCCTTGCGGCAGACCATTATCCCAACAAGGAGGTCTTGGTTGTCGACAACGGTTCCACGGACGGCTCCGCGGAGCGAATCAGCGGGGAGGGGTTTCAAGTCCGTATGGTAGAGTGCCCGCTCAATTTGGGTTTCACCGGAGGAAACAATGTCGGGTTGTCTGAAGCGCGACGTTGCGGTGCCAAGTACGCGTTTTTGCTCAACAATGACACCACTCTCGAGCCTGATGCGCTGACCCGGCTTGTGGATGCCGCCGAGTGCCGCGCCGGTGCCGCGCTGCTTTCACCGGTGGTCGATTATTATGGGGCGCCCGGGGAGGTGTGGTTCTCTGGCGCAAAGCTTTCCCTGGCCCGGGGGGAGGCACTCCACCAAAACCTGCTGGAGGCGGGAAGTGTTGCACCTGTCTCGGCGGGGGGCGCAGGCGTCTCCCACCCCTATCCCAGCGCTTGGATAAGTGGGTGTGCGATGCTGGTGCGGATGACCGCCGTCGAGCAGGTTGGAGGTTTTGATGACCGTTTCTTTCTTACCTGGGAAGACGTTGACTGGTGCGTTCGGATGAGTCGCAGCAACTGGGAGGTGCTCGTGGTCCCGGCGGCGCGCATTTACCACAAATGCGGTCGTTCGGGGGCACGCCTCACCGGTATCCACCGCTACTATGCGGTACGTAACAGCCTGCTCCTCGCGGCAAAGCATGCCGGGCCTTTTTATTTGAGCGCCCTGGCTTATATTTTGGGCAGGCACCTGCGCTCGGCGCTCCGCTCGGGACAAACGGACAAATGGCAGAGCTTTGCCACCATTTTTGAGGGCTTAAAAGACCACTGGTTGGGCCGGTATGGTCGGCGACCTACAGCAACACGGTTCAGTCAGGGGAGCAACTCGGCGGGTGTTGCCGGAGTCAAGGAAGGCAGGGCAAACGCATGCGCATTATCCAAATAAACAACAGCGATGAGACCTTCACCTCGACTGCGAGCGGGGCAATTGCGACGCACATCTGGGAGATCTGTCGCGCGGCGAAAGCCACCGGAATTCAGACATCTGTGCTCACGCGGGCGGCTGAGGAACCGCCGATGGTTGGCGGGGAGCTTCTTTTTACAGAGCCCCCCAGGCCGAAGGTGACGGGTTGGATGCGGTGGGCCCACAGGGCGGAGCGCCGGATTTTTGGGTGGCGTGAAGCGGGGCATCGGCGGCACGCGCACCGGGTGTCGAGGGCGATCATTCGCCACGGACTCGAGCGGGAAACCTTTCTGCTGCACAATGATCCAGAACTCGCTGTGGTCTTGAGGCAACGCTTCCCGCGGGCGAGGCTGTTTCACCACTTTCACAACCCGGTGGAGTGTCGCGGCCGGTTTTTGCCACGTTTCCGGCATGCGGTGGACGGTGTTTTTGCCGTGAGTTCTTATGTGGCGGAAATGGTGGGTGGGATCTACGGGTTGGAATCCGTTTCAGTGGTGCACAACGGTGTCGATCTGGAGCGGTTTTCGCCGAAAAAAAAACAGGAAGGTCGGAAAATTACGTTGAACTTTCTGGGGCGCACTGGGATCGAGAAGGCGCCCGATCTTTTTCTACAAGCGGCCCTCAGGCTTGCGAAAGAGGGGGTTCCTTTGCGGGTTCAATTGGTGGGCGCCAATCACTGGGGGCGCTGGGAGGCGGACGCGTTTCAAACAAAGTTGGGCCAGTTATGCGAGAGTCTGCGCACGGCAGGCGCCGAGGTCGTGCAGACAGGCCATGTGGCAAGAGCGGATATCCCGGGCACTCTGGAGGCCGCCGATATCCACGTGCTTCCCTCCCGTTGGGAGGAACCCTGCGCACTGAGTCTTCTGGAGGGAATGGCTGCTGGACTGGCCATCGTGGCCTCACGCACGGGGGGGACGGCGGAGATATTGGGAAAAGCCGGTCGGCTCTTCACTAAGGACTCGGAGTCAGAGCTGCACGCACACCTGTGCGATCTTGTGGTGAATACAGAAGAGCGAGAAAGGCTTGCGAATGCAGCCAGGGAAAGGGCGATGGGATTTACCTGGGCTGAGGCGTGGCGGAAATTTGCGCGTGTCATTTATTGAGCCACGCGGAATGGAGGGCGAAGGGGGGATATGATGAATCGGGAGCTGGTTTTTATAAATTCGACGGGGGACACGTTCACCCCGACGCACAGCGGGGCGATTGCCACCTGGGTCTGGGAGATGTGTCGGGCTGCGGGGCGCTTCTCGCTGGAGCCCTGGGTGATCTCCCGGGACTCCCATGTGCAGGCCTATCCCTGGCCTCGAACCCTTCTTTTAGAGTACCCGTTTCCCCCAAAGATACGGGGGGCGGGCAGACTCGCTGGCTGGCTGGGGCGGATGCGTGGTTGGGCGCACATTCGCCAGGGTGAATGGGTTCAACGCGTGCTTGATGCTCTGCGTCAGAATGGGCTCACCGAAGGGGTTTTAGTCTTTCACAATGATCCCGAAATGGTCGCCGCTTTGAGGCCTGCCTTGCCGAAAGCTGTGCTGGTGCATCTGTTCCACAACTGCAACCGCTCCCGGGCGCCCTGGCGGGATAGGTTTAGCTCATCGGTGGATGTGGCGTTGGGGGTAAGCGCGTATTGCGCCCGATGGAATGAGGGCTACTTCGGTTCCGCGGTTCACATCCTGCGGAACGGGGTGGATGGGGCGCGTTTCGTTCCGCTTGAGCGGGCATCCTGCTCGCCCCCGGTTTTGGGTTTTGTCGGGAGAACCGATCGGCAGAAGGCCCCTGACCTTCTCTTGCGCGCGGCACTCAGACTTTCTCAAAAAGGGATTCAATTTTCTGTCCAGATGCTTGGGGCACGTTTTTATGGAAACCACAGTGTGGATGGCTATCAAGCCGCACTGGAGTCGCTTGCTCTCAAGCTGGAGGCCAACGGGGTGAGGGTTGAACGTCCCGGTTTTGTCAGCCGTCTTGCGTTGCCCCGACTGCTGGCGAGGGCTGATGTGCACGTGGTTCCGTCGCGCTGGGAGGATCCGTGTCCTTTGACCGTTTTGGAAGGGATGGCGACGGGACAGGCCACGGTTGGAGCTTCTTGCGGGGGAGTTCCGGAGCTCATCGGTAGTGAAGGTTTTTTGTTTGAGCGGGATGATGTGGAGGGACTGGAGGCCCGACTCAGGGTGCTTATAGAGAATCCCGAGCTGCGCTCTAATTACGGATCCCGCGCAAGGGAAAGGGCGTTGCAGCGCCCTTGGACAAGGGTGTTTGGGGAGTTCGCAGAAGCGGTGAACCTTTGAAAGAGATGCGATTTTGTTTTTTAATGCCACAACTTGAGCGCTACTCGCCGGTGAGCGGCGGGGCGATTGCGACTGTGACGGCTAACGTGGCCCGCGAGCTCCAGTTTATGGGACACAAGGTGGATGTCGTGGCGGGTGACTCGTGCGATCCTGTGTATGAAGCGGGGTGTCTCCATTCGGTGCGTGAGATGGCTGGGGGTGCACTGTTTGAGATTGCGGCTCATCTTGAAGCGCGGCTTCGAGGGTGGGACGCCCCACAGGGAGGTCGTTATTATTCCGCCGGTTTACGGTTTCTGGAGCGCCTACAACCGGATGTGGTGGTTCTGGCAAATGACTTGGAACGGATCTCCGCGGTTCGGAGGTTGTTGCCTCGGGTGCGCATCGTCGTTTGGATGCACAACGAGTGCAGATTGCGAAAATGGACGCCGAATCGTTTGGGGGATGCCGATGCGTTTTTATGCTGCAGTCACTACGTCAGGGACTGGCTGTTACGGCAGTACGGACTGGCCCTCTCATGCGTGCACACGGCCCACGCCGGCGTAGACCGTAGGTTGTTTTATCCTGGCACACAAACATCAGCGCAGAGGTATCTTCGCGTATTGTTTACGGGACGCCTGGATCCAAACAAGGGGGTGGATATCGCTGTGAGTGTAGTCTCCCGCCTTCGTGAGAAGGGGGTCCGTATCCGGTTGACCGTGGCTGGAAACGTCTGGTTCTACCGCTTGAAAGGGGGGGGAAGGGACCCGTTCCAGAGCCGGCTGCGCACGGCCATGCGAAACGGGGGGGTCGACTGGATGGGGCATGTGCCCCGGCGGTTCCTGCCCGCAGTGATGCGGCGCCACGATGTCGCATTGGTGCCGTCCCGGTCTGAGGAACCTTTTGGACTGGTTGTCCTCGAATCAATGGCCTCTGGACTGGCGGTCGTGGCATCACCACGCGGGGGATTGAGTGAGGCATGCGGCGGGGCGGGGATGCTGGTAGATCCCGACGACAACACGGGACTTGAAGCCACGCTGGATAAGCTGTCCGTGGATCGGGACGAACTTGAAAGCTGGAAGGCCCGTTCGCTTGAGCGGGTTAAAACTGCGGATTGGAGCAATACGGCAGGGGTGCTTTGCCGCGCGGTGGGGCCGCAAACAAGGGAGGGTCACGAGTGCGTGATGCGATAGGCGATGGCGCCCGGGGCGGCCAGCAGGGGCTTGGACTCCTTCGAACGGAACGGTCCATCCGGGCTTTTTTCAGAATTATGATTGGGGGATTGAGATGTTTTTGGAAGCGACAAGGTGTGCTGGTTTTTGGGGAACACGGGAGGTGGCGGAATGAAAATCGCAATGACTTCACTCTATTTGCCGGGAGGATCAAAAATCGGCGTGGGGTATCAGGTCCATCACATGGCAAACCAGTTGGTGCAAAGAGGCCATTCTGTCACTGTGTTCTCGCAGTGCGCACCGGGCGAAGACGCCCTTTACGAGGCCTGTTTGGTACAGCCGGGGAATCGCTGGCGGACTTTTGGCTTCGCTTGGGATTTGCGGGACGTCGACTTCTCCGGCTTTGACGTTCTGCACGCGCATGGAGACGACTGGTTTCTGTGGGGCAGAAAGCGACCGCGGCACATTCACACCTATCACGGTTCTTGTTTTGCCGAGAGCGGCCACCAAATTAACTTTCGGGAGCGGGTGAGGATGTTGGCCCTTGCGGCTTGTGAGTACGGATCCTTGGGGCTTTGCGACGAGTCGGTGGCAGTCTCAGAGGGGACCCGGGTGTATATCCCTGGGATTCGGCACGTCATTCCAAACGGGGTGGAGTTGAGACAGTTTTATCCCAGCGCCGAGAAGGCGGAGCGTCCGACGTGTCTGTTTGTCGGGGCGCTTCAGGGACGGAAGCGGGGGAGATTGTTGGTTGAGCTGTTTCAAAAAGAGGTCCTTGCACAGTTGCCAAATGCCTCGCTCTGGCTTGTTTGTGACGAGCCAGTGGAGGGCGCGGGTATCGAATGGTTCGGCAGGGTGTCGACAGCCCTTTTGTGTGAGCTTTACAGACGGGCCTGGGTCTTTTGTCTGCCCAGCTCCTATGAGGGATTTGGTGTGCCCTACATCGAGGCGATGGCCTCCGGGACAGCAGTCGTCGCCACCCCCAACCGGGGAGCGCTGGAGGTGCTGCAAAACGGCACCTGCGGAATCATCAGCGGGGAGGAACGCCTCGGACGGAGACTGGTCCAGGTGCTGCGCGATTCCAGGCTCAGGGGGTTTTTGGAGCGGACGGGCTTGGAGCGAGCACAGTCATTTGGATGGGATGTTGTCTGTAGAGCCTACGAGGCCCTCTATCGGGGGGAATCCGTGTCTAGCGAGACCAGGGAAGTGAGGGAGGTGCTTGTATGAGGCGTATAGCACTGTTTCCCAGTGCATTCCATCCGAGTCTCGGTGGGGTTGAGGAGTTGACCGGCCAGCTTGCTCTAAATTTCGTGAAAAGAGGGCACGCGGCCATGATCTTTACAAACCGCTGGCCGAGGGCTCTTCCCGCCGTGGAGCAGTGGAGGGGTATCGAGCTCCGGAGGTTGCCCTTCCGGTTGCCAGAAAACGGATTAAAGTCGTGGCTGGGCTCATGCCTCACCCGGCATCAGACCTTTCGGGAGCTGGTGTCCATGGTGAGGCAATTTGGTGCGGACGTGATTCACGTGCAGTGTGTGAGCTCTAACGGATGGTATGCATCGGCGGTCGCCGCCGAGCTTGGAATCCCACTTGTGGTTACGGCGCAAGGGGAGTTGACCATGGATGCGGGGGGCCTGTACCAAAAGTCTCCCTTTCACAACCGGTTGTTGCAGCAGGTTGTGGGGGCTGCCCAAAGAGTCACCGGATGTTCGCTGGCCACACTCCGTGATCTGGAGGTGTTTTGCGGCCGGCCCTTCGAACAGCGCGGTGCGGTGGTACACAACGGCGTGGGACTCGAGGCGTTTGAATCAGGACCAGGCTGGGTTCACACGGTTCCCTACTTTCTTGGTCTTGGACGGCTCGTGCCGCAGAAGGGCTTCTATGAGCTTCTAAAGGCGTATGCAGCATCGGGTGTGACAGACGTCGACCTGCTACTGGCCGGTGACGGCCCGGATCTGGATCGGCTTTGCCGTTTGCGGGCGGAGTTGGGCTTGTGCGGGAGGGTGCATTTTTTGGGTAGGGCAGGAAGGCCAGCGGTACACGCTCTGATGCGCGGTGCAACGGGGGTGGTGGTTCCGTCTCTGCTCGAACCGTTTGGAATCGTATCCCTTGAGGCGATGGCAGCGGGAAAGGCCCTGCTTGCAAGTAGGGTCGGGGGGATTCCAGAGGTGGTTCCGCATGGAACAGGCGTGCGTCTGGTGCCTCCCGGAGATGTGGCGGCTCTCGCGGAAGGGCTGAGGTGGCTTAAATTCGGTGCCGGTCGAGATTGCGCAGAAGGTCTCAGACGGCACGCGATGCGTTTTGTCTGGCCGCGGATCGCGGAACGTTACCTTGCGGTCTACCGCGAGGCGGTGCTTGCGGCATAGTTAGGTAGGTGCGCACGAGGCACCTTTAAACATCAAAAATCGGAGGGGAAAGGAGGGAGATGGAACGTCAGACGAATGAAGGGGGAGATAGCTCGGAGCCTGCGCGCGTGGGGTTGCCTCGATTACTCTTTGCATTTTCGTACGGAGCGGGGTTTGAGCTTCGACGAGTCAGGCAGTCGGCCGTGCCAACCCACCGGCTGTGGGGAT
This sequence comes from Chthoniobacteraceae bacterium, assembly GCA_044348365.1. Lineage (GTDB taxonomy): Bacteria > Verrucomicrobiota > Verrucomicrobiia > Chthoniobacterales > Chthoniobacteraceae > Chth-196. Next base: position 16,897 of record JBIKSY010000005.1, on the reverse strand, counting down.
TTGTCGAACTCATCACATTGGGCTGGTGGGTGGAGCTCTCGCCAGAACCACCCGGTTGGTGGAAGCCTTTTGGAACCATGGGCTGGAGGGTTTGGCAGACACTTTGGCTTTTGAAGATGGAGAAAGGCGCCACCGCGATTGTTGCCGTTCACGAGATAGCTGCGCTGCTGTTACTGCTTGTCCGTGCGCTGGGAAGGAATGGGCCGCCGCTTCTGCTCTTAAATCTTGGGCTTCTGCATCCGAAAAACAGTTCGGGTTTACGGCTGTGGGTCTGGCGCTGGCTGCTTCGCAAGGCGGACGGAGTGGTTTCTTTGGTGGAGGGAAATGGAGGAGAGCTGGCCCGACTTTTTGGCGTGGAACCTATTCGCAACAGGTTTCTTCCGATGGCGGTGGACCCGGAGTTTCTGGGCAGGGCCAGTGCTGGAATGGAAGAAGACTTTGTATTGGCCGTTGGCACCAATGATGGAAAGGACTTTGAGACACTGCTGGAGGCTCTGCCGCTCGGGGTCCGGTTGGTGGTGGTCACCGATGCATACAATGCAGGGAAGGTGAGACGTCATGCGTGTTTTGGAGGTTCTGTGGAACTGATGGAAGCGGTTTCTGCAGAGAGACTCCGTGAGCTCTACAGGCGGTCAGCGGTCGTGGTGATTCCACTTGCGGACACCCCGCATGGTTCCGGCCACACTGTGCTGCTCGAAACCATGTCGATGGGTAAGATCGTGGTAGTATCGGCGTCGCGCTCGATGCGCGACTACATCAAACCGGCAGGAGCGGTGCTATCGGTGCCGGTCGGTGATGCCGTTGCGCTTCGGGTTGCGCTCAAAGACGCGCTACAGCATCCGGAACGTTTTGCAGCGATGCGCGAGCAGGCTGCGGAGCAGGTGCGATCCCAATTTGATATCCGACGCTTTGGGGAGGGCCTGGACCGGATCATCACGGAACTTGTGGCGAAGCGCTCCGGAGTCGCTGCGGTAGCCGCCGGGGCTGGGGACACTAAAAAGAAGGAGGGTGAAAAAAGCTATGCATCTGTATCGTGAGCTGGGCAGGCGCCAGCAATTTGGGCGGGTCATCAAGGTGGCGGTGAGTGGAATTGGCTCCATGGGACGTGGCATAGCTCTACAGCTCCGGGCGATGCCCGGCTTGGAGCCGAGCATTTTGGTAAACAGGACCGTGGAGCGGGCGGTCGAGGCGTGGGTGTTGGCTGGAGCCACCAGGGAAGAGATCGTGGTTAGCGACGATCCCCGGTTGCTTGAAATAGCCGTCGAGCAGGGGCTGCCGTGCGTGTGCCGGGAGCCAGAGTCTGCGGTCGCAGTGTCGGGGGTGGAGGTTTTTGTGGAGGCGACCGGAACGGTGGGACCCGCTGCGCGTGCGGTGCTGCGGGCGATTGCTTCCCGGAAGCATGTGGTGGTGATGAATGCGGAGCTAGATGCGACCATCGGGTGCTACCTTGCCGAGCGGGCCAGACAACAGGGAGTGGTCTACAGCTACGCGGACGGCGACCAGCCGGGGGTTTTAATGCGCCTGCTTGAGTGGGTAGGGCTGAATGGTTTTGAGATCGTTGCCGCCGTCAACTGCAAGGGTTTCTTGGATGTTCGGGCGACGCCTGACTCGTGTGGGGAGTGGGCGCAGCGGATGAAGACCAGCCCGCAGATGGTCTGTGCTTTTACCGACGGCACAAAAATGAACCTTGAGAATGCCGTGGTGGCAAATGCGACCGGTTTGGTGCCGGAAGTCCGTGGCATGCACGGGATCAAGACCACCCAGAAGGACGCCGTCCGCGACTTTGGTGCGATCCTCTCCCGGACTGGATTGATCGACTATTCGCTGGGAGGGGACTTTGCAGGTGGGGTGTTTGTCATCGGCAGAAGCTCGGACTGGGAACGGGTGGGCCATTATTTTGATTACCTAAAAATGGGGCCGGGCCCGGACTACATGTTTCTGCGGCCGTACCACCTTTGTCATTTGGAAACCCCGCTTTCAGTGGCCGAGGCCGTCCTTTATCGCGAGCCCACCATCGCACCGCGAGGCGGTCCGATAGCGGAGGTTGTTGCTGTGGCGAAACGAAACCTTACGGCAGGCGAGGTGCTCGATGGGATCGGTGGCTGGATGGTGTACGGGCAGGTGGACACCGTGGAAAGGGCCCGGGATTTTCTGCCTGTAGGACTGGCGGAGAAAGCGGTGCTTACCCGGGCGGTTGCCGCAGGCGAGCCTGTGCCGTTGGCGGCCGTGGAGTTTCCACCGGGCGATTACATGGTCAATTTGAGGCATCTCCAGGACACCCTTTTTTCCACGTTTGAACCCACCGTGAGCCATGTTGAATCGTCCATTCATTAGCATTATCGTTCCCGCCCACGACAACGCGAAGCACATTGGTCAGACGCTCGAGAGCATCCGCGCGCAGAGCATTGAAGACTGGGAGTGCGTGGTGGTGGACGACGGCTCCGGTGATGAAACCTGTGCGGTGGTGGAGGCTGTTTGCGCGGTGGACTGCCGTGTGCGTCTGATCCGGCAGAGTTGTGGCGGTTCCTCTGTGGCCCGCAACCGGGGCTTTTTAGAAAGCAGTGCGGCATCGGAATATGTCAGCTTCATGGATGCTGACGATGTTTGGCAGAGTGACGCCCTGGCTACGCTCGTGGACAGACTTCGGGAGTCTCCTCGGGCCGTCGGAGCCCATGGAATTGCGGAGTTTATAGATGGGGCGGGCAACCCTTTAAACCCCGGTGGGTTTTCATCCTTTGGCCGGCGGCGTTTGGGTTACCGGGACGGTGCGATCCGGGAGTGGCCAGTGGACGAGCCTACCGTGTTTGATACGCTGGTTTGGACGGGGCCGCTTTATCCCCCGGGGTTGCTGCTGGCGAGGAGGGAGGCTTACGAGCGTGCGGGCTTGTTTGATGTGCGACTCAGGCACTGCGAGGACTGGGACATGTGTCTGAGGCTAAGTCGTTTGGGGTGCCTGGAGTTTGTGAACAAGGTGTTGCTTTCCTACAGGAGGCACACGTCCAACCAGTCCAACGATCAAACTGGCAGCAGAATGATGGTGAGGCAGTTGCACCATAAAACTTTTTTTTCACCAGAAAACACCCCGGAGCAACAGAAGATGCTGCGGGCGGGGTGGAAAGCCTGGCAGTGGTACAAAGTGAAGGAAAAGTGGCGGGGGGCGAAAGGTGGGCGCATGAAGGACTTGCCCCGCGGAATTTTGCGGGCGGTGACCGGAGTTCCCGTGCATCTAATGCGTTATTTGAGGGGCTACCCAACAGAAGTTGGTTTTTAGGGTGAGGGGCAGCCGCACCGGCACTCGGACGGCATCAGACTGGCATTTCGAAGGAAAGGAAGAAGGAATGAGGGTTTCGATTTTAATCTGCACCAAGAACAGGGCTGCAGCGTTGCGGGACACTTTGTCGTCGCTGGCGCGAGTCGCTGTGCCCAGGGGGTGGACGGTGGAGTTGCTGGTGATCGACAATGGCAGCAGGGATGGAACTCGGGAGGTTGTGCAGGGGGCACGGTTTAATTTTGGGACCCCCCGGGTGGAGTCTGAACCGGTGCTGGGTGTCGCTTCAGCCAGGAACAGGGCTCTGGATAGGGCTACTGGTGAAGTGTTGCTTTGGACGGACGACGATGTGCGTCTACCGCGGGACTGGATCGAAAAAATGGTGGCACCGATTCAGCAAGGGCGGATGGATGCAGTGGCGGGTGGGGTGTGTCTTGCGTTTGGGCGGAAGCGGGGGTGGATGGGACCGTGCGTGAGGTCTTGGCTGGCTTCATCCGAGGGACTGAGCGAGGAGCGGCCCGGGCGGATGATCGGCGCGAACATGGCCTTCCACCGGCGGGTGCTTGGCTCAAAAGTGCGTTTTGATCCTGTGCTTGGCCCCGGTGCGCTAGGCATGGGGGAGGAGACGCTCTTCTCGTATCAAATCGCGAAGTCCGGGTTTGTGATAGGGTCGGCTTTTGACGTGGTGGTAGAACACGCGTTTGACTGCGGTCGGCTTTGTCCGGCCGGACTTGCAAAGCTTGCGTACTCAATGGGGCGGAGCGAGGCCTACATCGCACACCACTGGCATGGGGTGGACGCCGGGGGGGCCATGTGGAAAAGGGCGGATGCGTTGCTGCGTCTGGCCTACTGGCGGTGCCGGGCGCGCACCCAGAACGCGGTGCCGCCGGGCCTGCTCGAGGGAGAGTTACAGGCACTTGCCCGCGTGCACTATTGGAACTTTTTAAGTGAAATCCGCTCGTGCAAACGCAAGTACGCAGTGGACGGACAGAAGCGTGTGGAACGCGCGGGCGCTGTGGTCGGAAGTTTGGAGCGCTAAAGATGCGTTTTCCTAGAGGAGCCGGGCAGCTCAAGCGAACATCCAGCGGCAGATAAAGATGGAGGCGAGTGCTCCGGTGGCGTCGGCGACGAGGCCAGCGGCCAGTGCGTGGCGGCCCTTATGGATTGCCACCGAGCCGAAATAGACGGCGAGTACGTAAAAGGTGGTTTCCGTGCTGCCGTAAATGGTGGCTGCGGTGCGGGCGGTGAGGGAGTCTGCGCCAAACCGGGTGACCAGTTCCGTGAAAAGTCCGGTAGTCGCGCTGCCGCTGAGGGGACGGACGAGAATCAAGGGAAGCAGGTCGGTTTGAACGCCGAGAGGTTGCAGGATGGGCGAAAGGGCGGCAGCAATCAGTTCGATCGCGCCGGCTTCGCGAAACATGCGCACGCCCACAAGAATGGCGAGGAGGTAGGGAATGACCCGCATCGCGACCTGCCAGCCTTCCTTCGCACCGGTGACGAATTCTTCGTAGACTTTCACGCCGCGCAGTGCGGCGTAGAGGGCGAAGAAGGCTAGGAGAAAGGGGACGGCCAGCAGGGAAAGGGTACCCAAAGCCTGAGGAAGTCCGGACTGCCGCCTCAGCGCTTCGGGGAGCTGGGGGAGGGAGAGGGTGGCGAGACCGGCGTGGGCTGAGCGCAGAAGTTCAAGTGGCCCGGCGAAAAGCTGGGGGCAGAGCATGGTGAGCGCGAGGAGGACGAACGCCGAGGCGAAGGCGTAAAGACAAAGACGTCCGCCGGCACTCAAGGGCGTTGGCAGGAAGGCTTGCGCAGCCTCCTGTTCGAGCCCGGGGTTGGCCGACTGGGTGTGTTCCGGCGAATGTGCGACGGACTGGGCGGGATTGATTCGAAAAACCGGGAGTCTTTGCAAAAGCTTGACCGTCGTGATGCCGGCGACGGCCGCGGTGAGGCTTGCTAGGAGGGCGGTGGCAAGGACCGAGGTGGGTTGGCTGGAGCCCTGGGCGGCGAGGATCGCGATGGCCGTCGCGGGCACCAACTGGATCGAGCTGGTGTTGATCGCCAGAAAGGTACACATGGCGTTGGAGGCAATCCCCGGATGGGGGTTGAGCGTGTCCAAGTCTCGCATTGCCCGGAGACCGAATGGCGTGGCTGCGTTTCCGAGCCCGAGCATGTTTGCAGCCATGTTGAGCACCATGGAGCCCATCGCCGGATGGCCGACCGGAACCTCGGGAAACAGGAGGCGGAGCAGGGGATGAAGCAGGCGGGCCAGGGATCCCACCAAACCGGAGAGTTCCGCCAGACGGAGGAATCCAAGCCAGAGGCCCATGAGTCCGGCGAGCGGCAGGGCGATGGCCATGACGGCGTCCTTCGCCGCGGCAAAGGCGCCGTTTGTGACGGCATCCAGGCGGCCGGTGAGGGCCCCGAGGAAAACGGAGATGAGAATGAGACCCAGCCAGAGAGTGTTGAGCATTTTTTGGGGGAAAGCCTGATCCTAAAGCAGGGTCCTTCGCCAGCGCAGTTTTTGCTACGCTCCTGTGCAGGCTTCCGCCCCAAAAAACGCCGTAGGCTACTTCGCTGCCGGTGCTGCCAGAGGGGTCTTTGTCAGGAGGGAAACACGCATCGCCGGTTTGGGGCCCGCGGGCTTGCCTTCGAGCTGGGGAATCAGCCAGTCGAGCCCGTCGAGGTTGTCGCGCAGGCGCAGTTCAACGTCGTGGTTGGTGTGCCCGATGATGCCGATGGCCCCCTTGTAGCCGGATTTGGCGATGATCTTGAGCAGTTCCAGATCCTGTTCGCCTTCGCTGAGCGGAAGGATCTTCATCCCGCGCTTGTCTCCGTCCGGGGCCATGCCATCGAGGTTCAGGCAAATCAGGTAAGGCTTCATGGCCGCGAGCGCTTCGGTGAAGCGCGCCACGTGCCCGTGGCCGTGGTGCTGGTTGTAGACGATTCCCACGTGTTTGGCATCGTGGTTTTTGCGCAGGTACTCGCAGACGGCGACCATGTTCTCCGGTTCGCCACCCCAGCCGCCGTGGTTGTAAATCCCAAAGCTGCAGCCCAACGCACGGGCCCGCTCCACGCGGGGGAGCAGTTGTTCGGCGGCTTTCTTGACCTGCGCCTCACGGTCCAGATCCGCGGGCGGGTTGGCCGCGCTCTGCCAGATCTGCGGGTGCATGTTGTACTTTTCAAACAGCTTGAACGCATCCTCGTGCGCGCCCCAAAAGGCGAAAAACTCAAGGCCGTGCTTTTTGTATTCCAGGATCTCCTGCTCGAACTGAGGAACATGCTCTGCCCTCCAGTCGTAGGCGATTTTGGTCACGCCGATTTTCTCCATCATTTCAGCGCGCTGAGCGGGGTCGCGTTTGACGGAGTCGAAGGGAACGATGCACCAGGCGGCGAGATTTTTGCGCGCGAAGAGGTCGCCGGCCTCGGAGGCGTGGAGGCTCAAGGGAGCGAGCGCGAGCGCGCCTGCAAGAATTCCGAGGGTTTTTAGGAAGCCTGTGTTCATGGGATTTTGGAGGGAGGGTTGAGGGATTGGAGTGTACTGCGGTTTCTGGTCAGTTGAGGGCGGGTTGGCCGGGGAAGTTGTACTCCCACTGCCAGGTGCGGGACATGTCGGGATACTGCGCTTTGCAGGCGAGATAATGTTCCATCATGGTGCGCATCGTGGGGGAGAGGGTGTCCATGTAGGCTGGGGTGACCAGGTCGGAGTTGAGGAGGTAAAAGTGCCAGGTGGGAGGGAAGGCCGCGCTGTGGTAGCCCATGTGGAGGGTTCGTCTTGGGAGGGTCATTTTCTGTGTGAACCCTCTGTGGATCAGGTTGTTGTTGTAAAGTACAGCCTGGCCTGCCTTGAGCGGTACGGGGACCCCTCCCGGCATTTCCACGCCCACGGGGGCGTAGTGTTTTGAGCCGCGGAAGGCAGCGTCCTCCTCGGGAGTATTGGGCCTGTGGTGGCTCCTGGGGACGACCCAGAGGGAGTTTTCATCCACCAGGGGAAGGTTGATCTGCACGCTGTTGTGGAAGCGCTGGGGTGAAAATAGCCAGTCTTTGATCTCTGCCTGTGGGATTTGAATGATGTCCCGATGCCAGCCCAGAGAGTACTCTGTGCCGACATTGGCCGCGAGGATTGAAGCGTTGTTGACGATGAGGTCCGGCCCGAGCAGTGCCTCGACGGTCTTCAGGATGACCGGATGGTGGAAGGCGTGGAGGATGGGCTGGGTCCCCGGCTTGGTGAGCAGGTGGAAGTAGTATTGGCGGGCTTCCTTGCCAAAGTCGGCGATCTCATCCCCCAAATGCTGGAAGGAGGAGGAGCGCTTTTCAGTGTCGCCGGACCTGATTTCGGGTGAGATCAGCGCATCCATGAGGACGCGAAAGTCCGCGACCTCCTTTTCGGTGAGGACGTCGACGATGAGATAGCCTTCGGTGTTGAATGTCTCTTTGTAACTTGTGCTCATGGGTTTAGTTTGTTTGGAGGACTACCTGTTGTTTGGTTCGCGCCGACTCGAGGCCCGCCTCCAGGACCTTGAGGATCTGCACCCCGCTCGCGAAGTTGGGTTCGATGGCGCCGCCGGAGGCGACGGCGGCGATGAAATCAACGGCCGCATGAACGAAGGAGTGTTCGTAGCCGATGATGTGTCCGGGCGGCCACCAGTTGGCCGCGTAGGGATGGGCGGCCTCGGTGGTCTGGATGGTGCGGAAGCCCTGGCAGCCCTCCGGATCGTCGGCGGAATAGAAGCGGAGCTCGTTCATGCGCTCCAAATCAAACATGAGGCTGCCCTGGCTGCCGTAGATCTCGAAGGTGAGGGCGTTCTTCCTCCCCGTGGCAAAGCGGGTGGCCTCAAAGGAGCCCACCGCACCGTTCTCAAACTGGACCATCATGAGGGCGGCGTCCTCGACGGTCACCTTTCCCTTGGCCTCTCCGAGGGCTTCGGCCTGCAGGTTGCCCGAGCTGGTCTCGTCCGCGAGGGGACGTTCCGCAACAAACTGTGCGGTCAGTCCCGTGACGGTCGCGATTGGACCGACCAGATAGTGGGCGAGATCCACCGCGTGGGAGTTGAGGTCCCACTGCGGGCCTGCCTCGGCGGTTTCGGCGCGCAACTGCCAGGTCAGCGGAAACGCGGGGTCGACGATCCAGTCCTGTTGGTAAGCGCAGCGCCAGTGGAAGATTCGCCCGAGCTTACCGCCCTCAATTAGCTTGCGGGCGAAGGCGATCGCCGGCGTGCGTCGGTAGTTGTGGTTGAGGTAGTGGACGACCTTGTTCTGCTCGCAGACACGCAGCATCTCCTCGGCCTGGCGGCTGTTCATCGCCAGGGGCTTTTCGCAGAAAATGTGCTTTCCCTCCCTCGCGGCCGCCAGCGCGATTTCGTGGTGCAGGTGCTGGGGCAGCGCGATGTCGACGACGTCCACGTGCGGGCTGCTCACTACCTTTTTCCAGTCGGTCTCCGTCTGCTGCCAGCCCCACTGCGTTGCAAATTCCGATAGCGAGGCTTGGTGCCTGGCGCAGGCGACCTGCAGCACCGGCTGCAGGGCCACGTCAAAGAACAGGCCGGCTTTTTTCCAGGCATTGCTGTGGGCGCGGCCCATGAATTTGGACCCGATCAGACCGATGCGAAGTTCGTGTTTCATGGGTTAAAATTTTGCGGCGATGGCCCTGAGGTTCCGGATGCTCTCCCGCACTACCCAGTCCTCCCTGCCCTCGTAGTCGGGGTGTAGAAAGTCAATCTCCACGGCGAGAAACCCCTGGTAACCGTTCTGGCTCAGGATCCGTGCGAGCTCCTCGTTCTGGATGAGTCCGTCGCCGGTGGGGACGCAGGAAAAGAAGTGCCAGGCGTCAGCCGGGACGCCCTTGACTGGGCGGAGGTCCTTGATGTGGGTCGCCAGCACGTGAGGCGCCAGCTTGCGCATCGCCTCCACCGGGTCGTCGAGGACGCGCAGGAAGTTTCCCGAGTCAAAATTGACGCCCAGGTTCGGCGAGTTGACGTCCTTGAGGAGCTGGAGGATTTCGTTGGAGTTGTAGTCGATGTGGTTTTCGAGGGCCAATTTGACGCCAGCCTTGGCGGCGAGGACCGTTGCTTCGGAGAACATGCGGGTGAGTTTCTCCAACTGCGGACCGTGCGGTTCGAAGCGGTAGCGCAGGCTGCTGCCGACCACGCGCATGACAGTGGCTCCAATGGCTTTCGCGTGCTCGATGTGCTCGACCATTTCAACGTAGGCTGCTTCGTTCTGGCCGCCTTCGAGTCCGTCAGGATGGCCCCACGCGTAGACTCGGTCCATGCCAAGCGTGTCCAGATGGGTCTTGATGCCAGCGAGATAGGCCGGGTCAAAACGGGGGATAAAACAGGACTCCAGCGAGACGCCGTCGATTCCGAGGCCCTCGAGGGAATGCATGAATGCCTCAAAGGAGAGGGTTGTTTCCGGCGTGCTCTGGCCGGGATAGACCTCGCCGAATTGCCGATGGTAACAGTAGCTGTCGATGCCAACTTTCATGTGCTTGTAGGGGAGTGGAAAGGGTGGGTGTGGAGAGGAAGAGATCTGACAACAGGCGGGCGGGGGGGGCGTTCCGCGGGCGCCTCAGCGGGACTGCGGCAGAGCAAAGGCGACCCAGGAATCTCCGGTCTTGCCGCCAAGTTTGCCCCCGCCCGTGGCAGGCACGACGACGTACTGCCTGCCCTTGACCTCGTAGATGGCGGGGGCGGCTGTGCCGTGGAAAGGCAGGGTGTGACTCCAAAGTTCGCTGCCCGTCGCCGCATCGAAAGCGCGGATTTTTTGGTCGCGCGTGCCGCTCACAAACACGAGGCCCGAGGCGGTGACAGCCGCGCCTCCGAAGTTTTCCTGTCCGGTGACGGGCACGCCTTTGGCGGTGAGCTCAGCGTACTCCCCCAGAGGGACGCTCCAGGCGGTTTTGCCGGTGTTGAGGTTGATGCAGTTGAGGGTGCCCCAGGGTGGGGAGCAGGCGGGGTAGCCACTGGGATCGAGGAGTTTGACAAAGCCGCTGAAGGTCCAGGCGGCGGACTGCGTGGGCTTTTGGGGTGCGCCCTGTCTGTCTTTGCAAAGTAGAAAGTCAGTCAGGGGCCCGAGCTGTTCCTCGGTCAGGAAGGGGAGCGCGGGCATGCTGTTGCGGCCTGCTTTGATGACGGCGCGGATTTCCTCCTCGCCCATGCGGTGGCGGAGGCCGCGCAGGGGCGGGGCATGGCCGATGCCGCGCCGGTCGGCACCGTGGCAGGCGACGCAGATGGATTGGTAGACTTGTTCCCCGGCGGTGGGGGGGGTGAGGGGGGCCGGATCGTCGTCCCGGAAACAGGTGATGCTCCAGGGAATTTCGTTGGAGGTGACGTAGAGGAAGCCCTTCGAGTCGGCGGCCGCACCCGTCCACTCGGCGCCGCCGTGGATGTTGAAGATCAACGTGGGCCGGGCCTCGTCAATTGAGGGGTAGGGACCGTGGTTGGAGCGTTGAAAGAGGGGAAGCACGGCTTCCCTGCTGCCGGGGAGCGTGGGGAGGTCTGCCTCGTTGTATGCGCTGCGCGCGAAGGGCTCGGGGAGTTCCGGGGCGGGTTGATACGGGGCGGTCTGGTCGCCGGGAAGGCCGTGGCTGTCCACTTTAACCAGACGGAAGTCGTATAGGGGCTCGCCCGTCAAGCGGTCCAGCAGCAGGGTGTTGCCCACCTTGGTGACCTGGGCCACGGCGTCCACCCGCTGCCCGTGCCTTTCGACGGTGACGAGGTTGGGGGGGGCAGGGATGTCCCAGTCCCAAATGTCGTGCCGGATTTCCTGAAAATGCCAGAGCCGCTTGCCTGTGAGCGCATCGAGGGCGATGACGCAGTTGGAGAACAGGTTGTCTCCCTTGTGGTTCATTCCAAAATAGTTTGGTTTGGGCGAACCCGTGGCGACGTACGCGATGCCGCGGGATTCATCCATGGCCATCCCTCCCCAGCAGTTGGCGCCCGACTCCCTGGTGCTCCACGTTTCACCGCCAAACTCCCCCGGTGCCGGACGGGTTGCAAACGTCCAGAGCGCCTTGCCGGAGCGCACATCGAACCCGTAAACATCCGCGCCGTAACCCGGCAGGACAAGGACGCGCCCGTAGACTGCTCCGACCACCGTGGTGCCTGCGGGCACGGGAACCTTCCCTCCATCGCCAAATGCGCTGACTGGCGTGCCCTTTGCAGGGTCAATGGCTAGCAGCCACCTGCCGTCCCCGAAAAGCAGGCGCGGCGCGTTGTCTTTGTCGCCCTTCCAGTAAAGCAGGCCGCGCCTCGCAGGGCTGGAGGATTCCTTGCCAAGTAGCGAGGCGGGCGAAAAGCGCCAGAGCTCACGGCCCGTGGCGGCGTCGAGGGCGGCGATGTTCTTACCCGGCGTCGGTGTGTAGAGGACACCGCCGACGACAATGGGGTTGCACTGGATGTTGCCGGAACCGTCGCCTGCATGGAATGTCCAGGCGACCTCCAGTTTGGAGACGTTTTCGCGGTTGATCTGGGTCAGCTCTGAATACCGGTTGGACGTTGGGCCGCCGAGGGAACGGGTCCAGTCCGCGGCGTTGCCGGCAGCGGGCCAGCCATTGGAGCGGGTGAGCGCTTCGGGCTTTGCCGTGGGATGTACGTAATAAAGGGGGGAGGGCTTCTGCTGACCGGAACCGGTGCCGGAGGAGGGAGCTGCCTGCGGCAGGGCAGCGGGCAGAAGGAGGGAGTGGGCCGCGAGCAAAAGCAGCGAGGCGGGAACGCGGCCTTTGGGTAGAAGCGGGGCGCGCAAGGTGGGTGAGTTGGCTGAAGGTGGGGGGAGGTGGCCGTGGTTCACCCCACCAACTTAGGGAAAGGAGGGGCTGCCGGGATAGCTTCCCAACGGCATGTTTTGGAACCAAAGCGGCGTGGCTTCAACGCGCCGGCGAAGCGCTGGGCGCAGCGGACGGGGAAAAAAGCCTCCCAATGAGCCCTTTTTTTCGGGTTTCGTATTCGGTGACGGGCTGCATCATAGGGTTTCTCCCTAGCCGGGTCGAAAGACGCGGCGGGGTTCACGCCTGTTTGGCTGAATTTCACACGCTTCCAAGATCAGAAACCATGCACGCCAACCGATCTGAAACCGTCGACGGGCCACGGGCCGACCAGCCTGATTACGACACTTTCGCGCAACACATGCGCGGGCTCCAAATCTCTGAACGGGATTTTTTGTACCTGCGAGCGCTTTGGGACGGACTGGTACAGGACGCCAAGAACCTTTCCCATCTGGGCGAAGTGCGGCAGATCATCGACACGATGGTGGCCACTCAGATGCGCTTCGGCGGCTTGGAGCAATCGCTGCTGCACAGTCTGGTTCGGGAGAACCTGGCGACGGTGACGCGGCGGCTTTCGTCCAAGGCACAGGTGCTCGTGGACCTGATCTACCGCAACTTGTTTGAGCGCACCGCGGATATCGGTTTTCTCGCGGCGGACGACGACATCCGCCGTTTTCTCATGGGGCGCGAGGGCGTTTCCTTGGGCGGAATGGCGGCGCCCTCGGACTTGGCCATTCGGGAGCGTCTCGAGGAGTATGTCAGCAAGTACACCGTTTATCACGATGTGGTGCTTCTCTCGCCGGAAGGCGAGGTGCTGTTGCGGCTCGACACCAGCGTGGCGGCCAATCGGACGACGCATCCGCTCCTTGAGCAGAGTCTGCATTCTGGAAAGCACGTGGAGACCTTTGGCGCAGTGGACCTCCTTCCGGGCAACGAGCGAGCGCTGGTCTACTCCCAACGCATTGACGGGCCGCAGGGCAAGGTGCTGGGTGTGCTCTGCCTGTGCTTCCGTTTTGAGAATGAAATGGCGGGGATCTTTGCCGGTCTGAACGCTCCCGGAGACCGTTCGGTGATGTTGCTGCTGAATCCGGAGGGGGCGGTCATTGCGTCAAGCGACGGGGATCATGTGCGTCTGGGCGCTCAAATCGCGTATGAACCAGTGCGTCAGGCGGCCGGAGCAGACGGATACGGCATGACCTATTTTGGCGGCCGGATGTACCTTTCGGTGCGTCGGGGGGGGCGGCCCTACCAGTCGTACCGGGGCATCGGCTGGCTCGGGCACGTGATGGTGCCGTTAGATCTGGCGTTCGCTGCCGGGGGGGCGGACGTGCTGGGATCCATCCCGGAGGACATCCGGGCCGAAGTGCTGCGCCACACGGGCGTCCTGTGCAGGGATCTGGCCGAGATTGACGCAGGCGCCCAGCAGATCAACGGTGCGCTGGCGCGCGTCGTCTACGAGGGGGCGCTGTCGGTGGCGCACGGCGGAGGCGGACAGACTGACGAGACCAGTTTTAAGAACATGCTCCAAAGCGTTACCGACAAGGGCCGGCGCACGCAGGAAGCCTTTCAAAGCGCCATTGCGAGCCTCTACACCACGGTCATCACTGCCAACTACGACCTGGCAGGTTCCTCCGCGAAACTGGCCGCAGACCTGATGGACCGCAACCTGTACGAGCGCTCGGACGACTGCCGCTGGTGGGCGCTGACCTCCGAGATCCAAGCAATCCTTGCCAAGGAGGCGCCCTCGGAGGCGGAGTGCGCCCGGATCACCGAAATTCTCCGCTACATCAACGATTTGTACACCGTCTACCCGCGTGTGGTGGTTTTTGACCGTGGCGGCAAAGTGTTGGCTGCTTCCAACCTGCACAATGACCCGAGGGAGGTGGTGGGGACCCGGATCGAGGGGCAGTACGTGGCGGAGACTCTTGCGCTGCACAGCTCCCAGGACTACCGGGTGTCACCCTTTGAGGCGGCTTCCCTTTACGACCAGCAGCCGACCTACATCTACTGCGCCGCGATCCGGCATCCGTTGGACGCGACGCAAGTCAACGGAGGCATCGGCCTTGTTTTTGATTCGGGTCCGGAGTTTGCCAACATGCTGGAGGACTGTCTTCCGGACAGACCCGGGGCGTGGAGTTGTTTTGTGGAGCTATCCAGTTCCCGGATTGTGGCCTGCACAAAGCATTCCGGGCAACGCGTCGGCGGTTCGCTGCGGCTTGACCCGGATTTCCTCAAGTTGCGCCCCGGCGAGGGCAAGGCGAAGATCGTGGAGTTTGAGGGGAACTACTGCATCACCGGCTGCTTTGTCACCGGCGGGTATCGCGAGTTTAAGCGTAAGGATGGCTACAGGAACGACATCGCGGCTTTGACGTTCATTCCCATAGGCGCGGCGCGGGTGGCACGCGCCGAGGGGGAACCGGCGCTCTCCGGGGCAGAGGCGCTCCAGCCTGATTCAGGCCATCCCGAGGCCGTGGACTACGCGACTTTCTTTATCGGGAAGGAACTCTATGCCCTGCCGGCGCGAGATGTCGCCGCCCTCTCGGGTCTGACCCATTTGAAAAAGATCCCCGGTTCGAGGCCCTACATTGCGGGTACGCTACCTTTCCGGAGTCCCGGGTCTGCCGGCAGCGAACTGCCCATTCCCGTGATGCTCGGTTCTCTGCTGCTCAGTGAGGAGACGGCGTCCGCCGCCGGCCCGCTTTCGGGGGAGGTGCTGGTGGTGCGCACGGGCGACGAGAACTGTCCATTTGCGGGCCTGCTGGTAGACCGGCTTGACGCCGTGCCCGGGTTCCGTCCTGAGAGGGTTTTGACGCTTCCCCTCAAGGATGACATCGGGTTCGCGAACCGTGCGATTATTTCAGAGGCTAAAAAGATGCTCTTTATTTTGGACGCCAGAAAACTTCTCGCCGCGGCCCGGGGCAGGTAGCCGGGGTATCTGATGCCAGGCGCTCCTCCTTTTCGGCGGGGTGGTGCGCGGCTTCAGGGCTGGTCTGCCTCCTTCACGGACTGGAAGTGGAGGCGGTAGGCTTTCGGGGTCATTTGGGTTTCCTGACGGAACTCCCTGGTGAAATGACTTTGATCGCAAAAGCCATGCCGGAGAGCGACTTCGCTGAGGCTCCACTGGGAGTAGATGAGGTCGTGGCAGGAGAGGCGGATCCTGATTCTGCGGAGGTACTGTTGGGGGGTGAGCCGTAGTTCCCGCACGAAAAGCCGCTCAAGCGCGCGGACTGAGCGGCTCGATACCGCGGCGAGCGACTGGTTGGAAATGGGTGCGGCATGGTTTTCCCGGATGAAGGCAAGGGCGCGGCTCAGGCCCTGGTCGGGGTGGGAAGGCGCGCTGAGTTCGGCTGCGTCGGCGAGGCGGGTGAAGCCCACGGTGCCGCTGATTGTGGTGTCTGGGTTTCGGATCGGCAGCTTGGTGGTCAGGGACCAGTTGGAAACATGATCAAAGCGGCCGACCAGTTCGAGGCGCCTGAGGATGGCCCTGCCTTCGAGAACCTGCGCATCGTCGAGGCGAAACTGTTCGGCGAGGTGTTTCGGGGACAGGTCAAAGTCGGTTTTCCCAAGAACCGCATCAAGACCGGTCTCCTTGGAATAGTTGAGCAGGAAAGCGCGGTTCACCCAGCAATAGACTCCCTCTTGGTTTTTGACCCAGCACTGCACCCCCTCAACAAAGTCGAGAAGGTCCAGCAGGATGGGGCCTGCCTGAGCGACAAGCAGTGCGGTTTCTGCGGGCACGACGGTGGGCGGCATCGCATAAACGTACGCGTGCCGCAGCGCAGGGAAAGCGCAGTTTTTGAGAACGGACCCGCACCCAGGAGGAGGTAAATTCCCTTTGAACCAGCGTTTAAAGGCCCGATCTTGGAGTAAGTGTATATTTACAAAGCGTTGGAAAGCAATGCTATAAATTGCTCGTAATGCGTCTGAAACAAAGGTGCCAGCTGATTGTTACAGTAAAGAAATGGCGGGCGCGCCCCCAGCCCAATACCACGTTGTTCGCCGCTATGAGACGCACCATTGCCACCATCCTCGTCGGGTCTTTCCTTACCACCGGTCAGGCTGCGCCTGTTTTTACGACCGGTACGGGACCCGTCA
The DNA here is from genome assembly GCA_044348365.1 of Chthoniobacteraceae bacterium. Taxonomy (GTDB): domain Bacteria; phylum Verrucomicrobiota; class Verrucomicrobiia; order Chthoniobacterales; family Chthoniobacteraceae; genus Chth-196. Next base: position 779 of record JBIKSY010000005.1, on the reverse strand, counting down.
CTATGAGCGGCGATTTCTCAGGCTACATCAACCTGGGGTTGCAAGGTGTGGGCCGCATTCCTGCAAGCAAACTGGACGCGTTCGGTGACACGTTTGGCTCGGTCTCGGGCCTTCAGATCAGTAACTGGAAGCTTGGCGCAAACGGCTATACCGGTTCGTTTTTGATCGTTCCGGACCGTGGCTACAACTCCGGGGCGGTCTATTCGGACTACCGGGCGAGAGTCCAGCAGGTTGACTTTTCCTTCTCTCCGTATACCGGTGCCGGGTCCCTTTCTTCCACGCAGAGCCAACTCACGTTGAACTACATGGGAGGTTCCTTGATCCGGGAAGCCGGCGGGACCGCCAACACGACGGGTGCCCTTCCCTCCTCCTCTGCTGCGCTGCAGGTAGGCTCCATCACAAGCGGTATTGTGCCGACCACAGCTGGAGGAAAGATTGCCTTTGACGCGGAAGGAGTAGCTCTTTTCAAGGATGGCTCGGGCTACATCACCGATGAGTACGGGCCCAACATTTATTACGTCAAAGACGGTCAGATCGGGGCGGCGATCAACCCGCCCGCCTCGGCGATGCCCCGTACCAGCGGTGGATCATTGACCTTTACGATTTCCAGCAATGGTACGTCGGCCGTGGACCCCACATCGGGACGCCGGTCCAATCAGGGTATGGAGGCGGTGGCCATCACTCCGGACGGCAAGACGCTTTTCACGATGCTCCAAAGCGCCACGATGCAGGATTCCGTGAGCGGCGGGCAGAACCGGCAGTTCACACGCCTGTACAAG
>JBIKSY010000284.1:0-4873 GCA_044348365.1 Chthoniobacteraceae bacterium | reverse complement strand
TGGTGGGGCTCACCGGCCTGAGCATCGACACGCTCCGCCATGCGGTGGATCCCTCGGCCCGCCCGCCGCAATGGCCCGCGTGGCTTCTGCCGCCGGCTCACTGGACCGCGATGCAGACCATCACGGCCCTTGCCGCGGGTGTCTTCGCCCTGGCGCTGGTGCGCCTGCTACTGGGCTACCTCAACGGCGTCTGGTTCGGGGAGCTGCTCCAAGGCCGGCTGGTCGTCGATTTGCGCGCCCAATGCTACGACAAACTCCAGCGGCTCGAATTCCGGTTCTTTGACACCAACTCCAGCAGTTCGCTCATCAACCGCGTTGGCGGGGATGTTCAAAACCTCAGGCTTTTCGTCGACGGCGTGCTGTTTCAGGTCGTCACGCTGGCCGTGTCCCTCGCGGCGTTCCTCGGCTACATGCTGGCGGTTCACTCCGGACTGACCCTCGCCTGCCTTGCGACCACGCCCTTGGTGTGGGCGGCGTCCGCCGCGTTTTCGCGGGCGGTGCGGCCCTCCTACAAAAATGCCAGCGAGCTGTTTGACGCGTTGGTGCAGCGCCTGGCGGAAAGCGTCCGGGGCATTCGGGTCATCAAGTCCTTTGCCAGGGAGGAGGCTGAGAGGGAACGGTTTGCAAAGGCCAACGACACCCTCCGCGAGGTGCAGCACGAGATCTTTAACCGCGTCACCACGTTTGTTCCGTTCATCATTTTTCTAAGCCAGGCCAACATCATCATCCTGCTCGGGTATGGCGGCTGGCTGGCGATGCGCGGTGAAATCGGCATCGGCACCGGGCTGGTGGGGTTTGCCGCAATCCTCCAGCAGTTTTCCGGGCAGATCGCGGGGATCGGCAACATCGCCAATTCGATGCAGCAGTGTCTTCGCGCCTCGCAGCGTGTTTTTGAGGTGCTCGACGCGCCACTTCTGATCCAGAGCCCGGCGGCGCCCATCCGCCTGGGCACGGTGCGCGGCGGCGTACGCCTTGAGAACGTGAGCTTTGCGCATGCCGGCCACACCGTGCTTGAGGACGTCTCCCTCGTCGCGGCACCCGGGGAGTGCGTCGCGCTTGTGGGCCCCACGGGCAGCGGCAAGAGCGCGCTTCTGAGCCTGATTCCGCGGTTTTACGACCCCTCCGGGGGCCGCGTCCTGCTCGACGGCGTCGATGTGTGCGCGTTGGACCTTGTCGAATTGCGCCGCAGCGTTGGCATTGTGTTTCAGGACAACTTTCTCTTCAGCACCACGGTGGCTGAGAACATCGCCTTCGGTCATCCCGACGCGACCGAGGCGCAGATTGAAAAGGCGGCCCGGATCGCCTCGGCGCACGAGTTCATCACCGCCCTGCCCCAAGGCTATCACACGGTTCTGGGCGAGGCCGGTGTCGGCCTTTCCGGAGGGCAGAAGCAGCGCCTGGCGATTGCGCGCGCCCTGTTGCTGGAGCCGGCGATCCTGCTGCTTGACGATCCGACGGCGGCGGTCGATCCGGAAACCGAACACGAAATTGCAGACGCCATGGAGGCGGCGATGGAAGGGCGCACCACCATCATCGTGGCCCACCGGCCGGCCATGCTCAAGAGGGCGGCGCGTGTCTATGTGCTGGACCGGGGCCGGCTGGTGCAAGAAGGCAGCCACGCTGAATTACTGGAGGTGCCCGGCTATTATCAGACCTCCGCCAGAATGCAGGGGCTCACGGTGCAGGAGCCCGCCCTGTTATGAAGCGTCCGCCCCTGCAGCTTACGCGGGTCGAACGCGATCCGGAGGCCCACCGCACACGCCCCGAGCTTGGACTGCTGCCCTTGCTGCGCCGTGTTTTTTCATACGCAACGCCACACAAACGCACCCTCAGGTGGCTCACCTTCCACGTGCTGCTGCGGGCGGCGCTCCTGCCGCTGGGCATCTGGGCGATGGGCGAGGTGATCAACGGGCCCATCCAGCACCGGGACGCCCGGGGCATCTTTCTGGGCGTCCTGGGCTTCGCCGCGCTCGTGGCGTTTACCAACTGGATGTTCCACTACCGCTACCGCTACGCGCTGGAACTTGGGGAGGCCGTCATTCACGACCTGCGGGCGGCAGTCTTTGAGCACGTGCTCCGCATGCCGATGCGTTATTTCGACACCACCAAAGTCGGCCGGGTCATTGGCAGGGTCACCTCGGACATCGACAGCATCCGGACGGGGGTTCAGGACGTGGTCTTTATCACAGCGGTGCAGGTGGGCCAGATGCTCGTCGCCTCGGTCCTTATGCTTTCCCATGACTGGGTGTTGTTTCTGGTCGTGCTCGCCATCACCCCAGTGGTGTGGGGAATCAACCGCCTGTTTGCCAAACGTCTTGCCGAGGCGCAGCGCGATGCCACTGAAAGTTTCAGCCGCATCACCGCCACACTGACCGAGTCGGTCAGCGGCATCCGGGTGACCCAGGGGTTCGTCCGCGAGTCGCTCAATGCGGAGGCTTTCCGCGCTTTGGCCGAGGACCAGGGCCGGTTCAACATGGTCTCGGCCCGCACCTCCGCGAAGTTTCTGCCGTTACTGGAGGCCAGTACACACCTTTTCACCGCGCTGTTGCTGTTTGTCGGAGGGTGGCGGGTTTTGGCGCCCGGCGCACACGCCACCGTGGGAGACATCGTGCAGTTCTTTTTTCTGGCTGTGCTGCTCTTTGAACCCATCCGCAGCCTGGGCAACCAATACACAGCCGCGTTGGCGGCCATGGTCGGTGCGGAACGTGTTTTCCAGCTGCTAGACACTCCCCCGGCGTGGGCCGATGTTCCTGACGCCCTTCCGCTTCCCGAGATGGGAGTGGCCGGCTGCGAAGGCGTACGCGTCGAGTTTGAGCAGGTTGATTTTTCCTACGAACCCGGGCGGCCTGTCCTCCGGGACATCAGCTTTGCAGTCAGGCCCGGTATGACGGTCGCGCTGGTGGGAGCCACCGGCAGCGGCAAGACCTCCATCACCAACCTGCTGGCCAAAATGTATCTGCCCGACTCCGGGAACATCCGGCTCGATGGCATGGACCTTTCCCGGATCCAGTCTGTCTCCCTGCACAACCAGATGGGAATCGTCCAACAACAGAGCTTCCTCTTCGGGGGCACCGTGCTGGAAAACATCCGTTTCGCAAGGCCTCAAACTTCGGAGGGCGAGGTGCGCGAAATCACCCGGCAGCTCGGTTTTCTCGAGGACATGGAGGCGCTTCCACAAGGCTTCGAGACGGAGGTCGGGGAGAGCGGAGCGAACCTTTCCGGGGGCCAGCGGCAGTTGGTGAGCTTTGCCCGCGCATTGCTGGTGCGCCCGCGCTTGCTGATCCTGGACGAGGCCACTAGCGCGATGGACGCGCTGACGGAGGCCCGGATTCAGTTTGCGCTCGCAACCCTGCTCGTGGGCCGCACCAGCTTCGTGGTTGCCCACCGGCTTAGCACTATCCGCCGCGCCGACCTGATTCTTGTCCTCCAGGACGGGCGGATCGTGGAGCGGGGCACACATACTGAACTGGTGGAGCAGTCCGGGGTATACGCCAGACTTCACGACCGTTTTCTTTACGGCAAAAGCGCCTCCGCTTAGGGTCGGTCCAGAAATCCGGCCGGCGGCGCGGGGCTTGCTGCATCAGGCGGATGCTTTGGCCCCAGAACTACCAACCGCTTAGCAATGCGGTGCTTTCCACCCTCGTCGCCGCGCTTCCGGCTGCCGTATTGCTGCTGGGCATGACTCTGGGGCGCCTCAGGATCCACACGGCGGCGCTCACGGGCCTGGGGGTGGCTCTCGCGGTGGCGGTGCTTGCCTACCGGATGCCAGCGCAGCTTGCCTTTGGGGCGGCCGGGTACGGGGCGGCTTTCGGCCTGTTCCCCATCGGATGGATCATTCTCAACGTCATGTTCCTTTACGAACTGACCGTCAAGCGGGGGCTTATGGAGGTGCTCAGGGACAGTCTCGCCCGCATTGCTCCGGATGCCCGGGTCCAGTTGGTTCTCATCGCATTCAGTTTCGGCGCCTTCTTGGAAGGCATGGCCGGATTTGGTGCGCCCGTGGCCATCACGGGTGCGATTTTGCTGCAGCTGGGTTTTTCGCCGTTGCACGCCTCGGGCCTGGCACTGATTGCGAACACCGCGCCCGTGGCGTTTGGTTCCCTCGGCATTCCGATAACCACCCTCGAACAGGTGGCCGGACTGGACGCAAAGCTTGTCTCGATGATGGTAGGCCGGCAGTTGCCTTTTTTTTCGGTGCTTATGCCGGTTTGGATTCTGGTGGCTTTCTGCGGGTGGCGCCGCTCTCGCGAGGTGCTGCCCGTGGCTCTGGCGGCGGGGGTGGCTTTTGCCGTGCCGCAGTTTCTGGTGTCCAATTTCCACGGCCCTTGGCTGGTGGATCTGGTGGCGGGTGCCTCCTCGATTGTGGCGGTGGTGCTCTGGCTGCGCGTCTGGCGTCCAAAACAGTGTCTGGTGCTCAGGGAGGGCCGGTTGGTGGAGGCCTCGGGAGCGGCTGGCGCCTCCACCGGCCCGGGGCAGCGGGAGGCGAAGGAGGGTGTGTGGCTGGCGTGGCTGCCGTGGTTGATTTTGACCGGCTTTATTCTGGCCTGGGGTACGCCTGCGGTTAAAGAGGCGTTGGACACGCTCTTTTCCGGCAGCCTCACGGTGGGTTGGCTGGACGGTCTGGTCCAGCGGATGCCTCCGGTGGCCGCCGTCGGAGTCGCCGCGGAAGCGGCCAGATGGAAACTCAACCTGTTAAGCGCTACAGGCACGGGGATTCTGGGTGCGGCTGTCTGCGCGGGGCTGGTCATGGGCTTCCGGCCGGGCCGTCTTGCACTGGTTTACCTTCAGACGCTTTGGAAGGTGCGGCTCTCTTTGCTGACCATCGGGGCGATGCTGGCGTTGGGAAATGTCACAAAGTTTTCCGGGGCCGATG
>JBIKSY010000283.1:0-4882 GCA_044348365.1 Chthoniobacteraceae bacterium | reverse complement strand
TTCGCGGAGGACATCGAGTCCTACCAGAACGGGTTCGCCACCAGCGCGGAGTCAGCCGGGTTGCTGAGGCGGACGCGGCTCTGGGTGGCGAGAAACCGGGCGATCGCAGCCTCGGCAGCGGTATTGCTGGTGTTTCTTGGAAAGGTGGTGGTGGACGGACAGCGGGCGTCTCTGGCGATCCGGCGGTTGTCCGCGAGTGCGCCGGTGTTTGCGGCGCGGGCGTTGGGCTTTTATGATCTTGGAGGGAACGCCTCTGAATGGATGTGGGACGGGTTAGATGAAAAGACTGGTGACCGTTTCCTTCGGGGTGGCGGTTGGAATTACGGCGGGGGCCGCTCGCGGCACGTGCGGCCTCTTCCCTACCCTCCCAGCACGGGATACAACGACTTCGGCTTCCGCGTGGCCCGGGGGCGTCTCCAGTCCGGCGAGGCAGGCGGCCGTTGACGGCGTAGCCGGCACCGCCTGGAGGGCGTATGAACGGAGCCTCGAGCGCGGAAACAGCGCACCGCCGAACCCGAGTGCGCCGTAGCGGGGTGGGGCATTTCCATTCCTCTTCTGGCCGCAGTGGCCGACGCAATGAAACGGTTTGCCCGGCTGCGCGGGGTCCCGTTTGCGGACTCCGGTACAGACGTGTAGATCTATCCGGACAATGGCGTTGAGCCGCGGCTTGCGTGCCTGCCGATGCAGCCGCACAAAACCACCTGCGAACCGCTGCGGGAGGTCCCTGATGCACCACGGGAGGTGACCCAAAACGCGCGCGAGGGGTGCGTAGCACACACGCGATGCGCCGCTTTTCCTCCAGCAGGAAACCCCCACCGATTTTTACAACCGCCCTTACCGGTTGCACACTTTGCGCTCGACGCCAGCGTGGGAGTTTGTGAAGTACGGAACCGTTCAGTTCCACATTCGCCTTCGGAGTATTTTATGAAACTGCCCCTTGTCCTTTCGTCCCTGGCCCTGTTCGCCTTCGCCGCGCCTGTTCACGCCATTCAAGGCGATCCCAAAATCACCTCGATCGAATCCATCGCATTCGGCCCGGACGGCCTTCTGTTGATCGGCGGTGGTTCCCGGGTGGTGCTTGTCGCAACCGGCGACACGCAACCGGTACCGTGGACCAAGCCGGAGATCCTCAACATCGACCAACTGCTTGCCGGCAAGCTGGGTCTACAGGCAAAGGACATCGAGTTTCGCAAGATAGCCGTCAATCCCGCCTCTCAAAAAGCTTACGTCGCGCTGCAATCCCTCAAGACCAAGGCCAGTCTCATTCTCGTGGTCGATGGCGCGGGAAAAGTGTCGGACTTTCCACTCGATAACATCAGGCACAAAATCTACCCGCTCGCTGTTCCTGCAGCGAAGGTCACAAAAATCACCGATCTTGCCTGGGCTGACGGCAAGATCGTCGCGGCGACCCAGGCCACCGACGTCTTCAACTCCCGCGTGTTCACAATCGATCCGACGGACAAAAGCGGACCGCCGGTGCAGGTGAGCACAAAGACCTACCACGTCGCCCACCGCAAATGGGAAACGCAGGCGCCGCTCCGCACGCTCATGCCGCTGGTTGAGCAAGGAAAGACCAGCGTGGTGGGCTCGTTTACATGCACGCCCATCGTCCGATATGACATTCAGGATGCCAAAGAGGATGAGCAGATTACGGGGCGGAGCGTGCTCGAACTCGGCAGCGGGAATGTCCCACGGAGCATGTTTGCCTACGAACGTGGCGGGAAGCATTTCATTCTGGTGAATGTCGGCCGCGGCAATAAAAAGCCGGCCTTCAATTTTCCGAGCGCCTACTGGGTCGCCCGTGTGGATGCGGGGCTTCTCAAGGAAACCACGAACATCAACGAGAACGCACCTTGGCGAGTGGGCGGGACGATACCCGCCGGCGACAGTGTTGAAGTCGCCAAGGATTATTTTGGCGTGCAAGCGATGGACCGGTTGGACGCGACACGGGCACTGGCGATCGTCGAAAACGGCGAAGGGTTCAACCTTCAAACCTTGCAGCTTCCCTAGGTTTTTGGGCGGCACGCACAGGAGGATGCCCGGGAATCCGTGTGGCCGTTTTTTCTTTTGGAGAGGTGATGAAACTCGCGGCCTGCATTGCGGCGTGGCTCTGCGGGTTTGCGGCGTTTGGAAATGAGGCGCCGCTTCGTTTCGAGGCGACGCCTGGCGGCCTCCAAGTCGTTGCGTCTTTGAGCGCCGAGCGGACCGTTCCCCTATCCACCGACTGGCTGAGTCAGGAGCAAGGCGAGGCGGTTCTGTCGCTGGTGCTTCTAGGGAACGACGGCAAAACCACTGGGCCAAAGATGCTTGGCCGGTACGAACATACGGGAAGCCGCCTAGCTTTTACTCCCCGCGTGCCACTCGCTCACGGTGCATCCTATCGGGCCAGTCTCCATGTGGCTGGACGGGAAACCTCCCTCGACTACACCCCTCCGGCACCCGAACCCAAGGCTCCACCCAAGGTGCTGCATGTCCATCCGTCCGCCTCTGTTTTGCCCGCCAATCAGCTGCGCTTTTACCTCCACTTCGACCGCCCGATGCGCGGGGGTAAGGAAATCTTCACGTACCTGTCTCTCGTGGACGGCGCGGGTCGGGAGATTGAAGCACCTTGGTTGGATGATGAGATTTGGGATGAGAAGGACAACGTTCTGGTTCTTTACATCCATCCGGGCCGGATCAAGCGCGGTGTCGAACTACGGGAATCCCTGGGGCCGGTGCTTCGCGAGAATCAATCCTACTCGCTGGTGGTGCGCGGTGCATGGACCGATCTGGAAGGAAACAAGCTGGGCAGTGACACGATCAAAAAGTTCAGGACCAAAGGCGAGGACCTTGGCAGGTTGGAGCTGAGCGGTTGGAAACTCCGGGCCCCGGCGGCCGAAACCCGCGAGGATGTGACGCTGTTCTTTGGAAAGAGCGTTGATTACCGGGGGCTGCTCTCAGGCCTTTCCGTGACGGGCGCTCACGGACAGCTGGTGGAGGGGACGGTCTCCATTGGTGCGGACGAGACAAGTTGGGCGTTCAAGCCGTCCCTTCCGTGGAAAACGGGGCGGCACCGGATTGTAGTGAGTCCAGATCTTGAGGATGTCTGCGGCAACACACCGGAACGGCCATTTGCCGTCGATTTGTCGTCTGCGAAAGCACCGGCCCAAGCACTGCACATGAGCTTTGAAACGCGGTGAACCTTTTGAGCTGTGCGGCGCGGTGGCGGCCTTTGGCCGAAGCAGCGAAGGAATCAAAGCCGGGGAACGCGGCCCCAGACCAGCCGGCGCGGCCACACCATGGGGGCCAGCAGGAAACGGGCATTCAACCGCCGTGAGCAGGCCATGTTTTGTCGTGTGGATTCAGTCCTTACCGGAGCCACCGCCTTGGGGGCGTTTCTAAGAAAAGCCCTTGCTCATTTTTAAAGTTACGGCAAGTGATACGCACATGTCACATTGGTCCTTCACCTTGCATGCTCCCCATGGCATTCTCAGTACCTCGGAATCGGGGGAAGCACAGTTCGTGCTGGGGACGGAACAGGCGTCCGATGTGTGGACGCTCGTCGGGGAGGGCATCGCGCCGCGGCACGCGCTGGTGCGGGTGGCCTTGGGCCGGATCCAGGTCGAAGACCTCGCGGGCGGGACGCTGGTGAACGGGCATCGCATCTCGGGACGTGTGGAGGCGGAGTATCCCGCGTCGGTGCAGGTGGGCGAGCTGACGCTGGTGGTGGAGCAAACGGAAGAAGACCATGCGACGGCGGCGACCATTCCGCAGCGGCCCATGCAGTTTGAAGACGCCCGCTTTAAGGATGCAGATGCGACGTTGGTGACGGCGCGGGAGGCGCTGCAGCCTGTCGAGGACCGCGCGGACCACTCCGGCGCCAACTACCAGGGACATTATAGGTTAGTGAAGGAAATCGCCCGCGGCGGGATGGGACAGATTTACTTTGGGGAGGATCCGCAGCTTGACCGACCGGTCGCAGTCAAGGTCAGCAGCTTAAGTTACGGGGGTGAAGATCCCCGATTTTCGAAGGAGGCCAGGGTACTCGCACTTCTGGCGCATCCGAACATCGTGCCGATCCACGCCACTGGCCTGGATGCGCAGGGGCGTCCGTTTTATTCGATGAAGCTGGTGAAGGGACGCACACTTCAGGCAGTGCTCAACGCGCTTAAGGAGGGCGATGCTGAGGCGACAAAGGAGTACACGCAGGCCGCACTTCTGACGATCTTCCGCAAGGTCTGTGACGCCATGGCCTTTGCCCATGCCAAGGAGATCCTGCATCGGGATCTGAAGCCGGAAAACATCATGGTCGGCGAGTACGGCGAGGTGCTGGTCATGGACTGGGGACTCGCAAAAATTTTGGGGGAACGGGATGCCGAAGGTGCGGTCAAGGCAGCGGCTACCGACACCGGCGACTACGGGATGACCCTCGAAGGCGAGGTCATGGGAACGCCCCAATACATGTCGCCGGAGCAGGCCGAGGGGATGGTCGCCGAACTGGATGCCCGCTCGGACATCTATTCGTTGGGCGGAATTCTTTACGCGATTTTAACTCTGCGTCCGCCCGTGGGCGGCTCGACGCTGGCCGAGGTACTAGGGAACGTGAAAAGCGGTGTGCTCAGTCCGATGGGAACCGCGACGCGGATGGCCAAGGGGATCGGCGGCCGGCCCGAGCCGATGACGGTAGCGGTCCCCGCCGCGCTACAGGCGGTGACACTCAAGGCCATGGCGCGCGACCGCGAAAAGCGTTACGCGAGCGTGGAGTTGTTTGCGGAGGACATCGAGTCCTACCAGAACGGGTTTGCGACGAGTGCGGAGCATGCGGGGGCGCTCCGGCAGGTGGCGCTGTTTATCAAGCGCAACAGGGGGGTGTCGGCTGCGCTGAGCCTCCTGCTGCTTGCGG